>NZ_JAHXRM010000008.1:0-171850 GCF_019392235.1 Pseudoalteromonas sp. CR1
AACTTGTAGAAGAGACAGAACTTGAAGAAGAGCCAGAGCTTGCAGAAGAGACAGAACTTGAAGAAGAGCCAGAGCTTGCAGAAGAGCCTGAACTTGTAGAAGAGACAGAACTTGAAGAAGAGCCAGAGCTTGCAGAAGAGACAGAACTTGAAGAAGAGCCAGAGCTTTTAGATGAGCCAGAACTTGAAGCAGAGCCAGAGCTTTCAGAAGAGCCAGAACTTGAAGAAGAGCCAGAGCCTGAAGAAGAGCCAGAGCTTGCAGAAGAGCCAGAACTTGAAGAAGAGCCTGAGCTTGAAGAAGAGCCTGAGCTTGAAGAAGAGCCTAAACAAGTGCTTGAAGACCTTGGGTCAGATGATTTTACAGACACATCAGACACGCTTTTAGATCCAGAAGATTTACTAGATGAATATAACGATGATGCGTTGCAAAGTGTAGATGAGCTTTTAAATGAATTACAACAGCCTGAAGATCCAGAATATATAGAAAGCCCTGAATGGACATTGGACGATTTAGATAATGAAATCGAAGAAGTCGAGATTGATCTAGGTGATGATCCATTAGCAGAAGACACTGATTCTGATCTATCCCTTGAGGATGAATTACTAGAAACAGAATCAATAACGCCTAGTCAAGAATTAGACGATTACCCTGAGTTAGAAATAGCAGAAGATCAGGGCGCAGAAACAAACACAGAAGCTCTTTTAAATGAGGATGACTCAGAGACACGAGAGTCTACTAACAACAATGGCGAAAATGTTGTTAGCCAAACAGAAAAAGACTTAGCTGAGTCGATTTCTAAGGGCGCGGAGTTGGGTGACCTTAATGAGGAAATTGATGATGAGCCTCATATTAATCCTGATTTTGATGCAACCTCAGTAATTGATGATAATGAACCATTGCAATCAGGCGATGCTGACGAAGTAGCCTCAACAGAAGAGCATAACGAATTAGATGGTAACGAAGAACTTGCTGAGCTCACAGCTAAAGAGGAGGTTTCAGACTTTTCGGATGATGATACTCAAGTGTCGGATGATGAAGAGCTAGAACCAGAGCTATCACTTAGCCAAACAGAGCAAGAATTATCACAAGCGCTCTCATCAAATATTGATTTAGATAGTTTGGAAGATGACTTTGATGATGAACCATTAATTGATTATGAGTTTGATGAATCACATGTAGAGCTTGAAACTAATGACGATGCTAACGTTTTAGTACCAGAGGGCACGGACGAAGATTCATTATTAGACACAGGTTTAGAATTTGATTCAGTTGGTGAAGAAGGTGTTGAAGAACTGATTTCAGATACGCCACAAAGCGACATTGAGAAAGCAGATAATAAAGAACTGGAACAAGACTTAGATGATGAAAGCGTCAACGCGATTAATCAAGAGCTCGATGCTAAGCTTGAACCAAATTTATCATCAAGCCAAACAGAGCAAGAACTATCAGAAGCGCTCTCATCAAATATTGATTTAGATAGTTTGGAAGATGATTTTGATGATGAACAATTAATTGATAATGAGTTTGATGAATCCCATTTAGAGCTTGAAACTAATGACGAAGCTAACGTTTTAGTACCAGAGGGCACGGACGAAGATTTATTAGACACTGGTTCAGAAGTTGATTCAGTTGGTGCAGAAGGTGTTGAAGAACTGATTTCAGACATGTCACAAAGCGACATTGAGAAAGCAGATAATAAAGAACTTGAACAAGACTTAGATGATGAAAGCGCCAGCGCGATTGATCAGGAGCTCGATGCTAAGCTTGAACCAAATTTATCATCAAGCCAAACAGAGCAAGAACTATCAGAAGCGCTCTCATCAAATATTGATTTAGATAGTTTGGAAGATGATTTTGATGATGAACCATTAATTGATAATGAGTTTGATGAATTAGATATAGAGCCTGAAACTAATGACGAACCTAGCTCTTTAGCTACTGACTTGGATGAAGTGCCTGTTTCAGGTGATGCAGTTGATAGCACAGATTTACCTGATAGCGCAGAGTTTGAATCATTTGATTTAGGTATCGAGCCAACCGTTGATAATGAGCTAGACACAGAGCTTGCAACCAATGACGAGGTTGAAAGTTCAATTGCAGACATTAATGATGAGGTTTCAGCAGAAGAAGAGTTCGCAGAGCCACAAAACAATACAGTTGAATCAAATAACGATTTAGACCCTGACTCTGTTATAACCGAAGATGGTGAAGAGCTACTTCCTGATATATCGAAGAACGACACTGATTTATCAGGTTTAGATGAAGTCGATAGTCAAATAACAAGTGACGAGGCGCTAGTTTCAGAGCTTGAAGCTGAACTATCATCAAATGACACTGAGGAAGCGTTTTCTACTGACGTTAATTTAGATAGTTTAGAAAATGACTCTGATAATGAGTTTGATGATTTAGAGCTCGATGCTAATGAAGTTGAGAATCAAAATTCAGCTGAAGATGATTTAGATAGCTCGGAAACGGACTTTAATGACGATTTATTAATTGATGAGTTTAATGAACTGGATACTGAGCTCGACGATTTAAACGATGATACACTCGATGATTTACTTACAGAGTTGAATGACATTGATGAGGACTCTTTAGCGCTTGATAACAACGATGAGCTAAACAATCATGCATTTACAACTGAATCGAACGATTTAATAAATGAACAAACCAATGTTGACCGTGAAGCCGAACTAACTCAAGTAGAGTCACAAGACGATACTAATCTTGTATCAGATGAAGCACTTGATGATGAATTCATGGCAGACTTAAGTGAAACCGATTTCGATTCATTGCTTAATGAGTTAGCCGCTCCCGATGAGCTTGATATAGAAGATAGCAGCGAGTTTGATGTTGACTTTGATTCTTTATTAAAAGAAGACTTAGTTGATGAAGAAGTGTTCAATCATGAAGAGCCAGCGCCTGAAGCCGAAGACGCTAGACCATTAGGTGAAGATGATTTTGTAGATATTGATTCATTACTCGAGCAAAGCGACGATGCAGAACTTGAGCATGAGCCTTACAATGATGTAAATATTGATTTGGGCTTAAGTGAGTTTGATGCGTTGCTTGCAGGTGATAACCCAACAGACGTTGATGCTGAAAGTGGAGGTTACTCTGCTAAGTTAGATTTAGCACGCGCATATATTGAAATTGACGATTTCGACTCAGCGCTTAAAGTAATTGAAGACGTAATAGCTAAAGGTCCTCAAGAGGTTCAAGAAGAAGCGCTCAGTTTGCAAGCAAAATTGCAATAATCGTTTTTATGTAAATTTAAATGCTATAAACCCATAATTAGTGATGCTAGTTATGGGTTTTTTATTGTTTTTATATGATTACATCACGGTTGCTTTTATTGCGCTGCGAGATAGCATAAAATGCGCCGTTAATTAGTACAGTAGGTAAAGCGATAAATATGCGAGTAGCACTTGGGGTTGAATATAATGGTGCACGTTATAGTGGTTGGCAGCGTCAATCACACGTAAATAGTGTACAGCAAGAAGTAGAAAAGGCATTGTCGAGTATCTGTAACCACCCAGTTGAAATTGTGTGTGCAGGGCGAACTGACGCAGGTGTTCATGGAACAGGCCAAGTTGTTCACTTTGAAACTAGTGCATCTCGTGAAATGGTTGCGTTTACTATGGGTATGAATACGTTACTGCCTAAAGATATTGCTATTCGATTTGCCCAGCCTGTTACAGAAGACTTTCACGCCCGTTTTAGTGCAACTGCTAGAAGGTACCGTTACGTTATTTACAACTATCCATACCGTGGAGCGGTTATGAATGAGGGGGTTACTCACTTTCATCACAAATTGGACGAAGTTGCCATGCAACAGGCTTGTCAGTACTTAATTGGTGAACATGACTTTACATCGTTTAGAGCTTTACACTGCCAAGCTAATACCGCAACCCGAACCATTCATCATTTATCGGTACAGCGACAAGGTGATTACGTTGTAATTGATATTAAAGCCAATGCATTTTTACATCACATGGTACGAAACATAACCGGTTGTTTAATGGATATTGGCCTGCACAAACATCAGCCTGTATGGTTAAAAGAACTTTTAGATGTAAAAGAACGTGCAAAAGCAAGCGCAACCGCAAAAGCCGCGGGCCTTTATTTAGTTGATGTTGATTATCCAGAACAATTTAATATCCCTAAAACACCCTTAGGGCCATTATTCTTGCCTGATGTTGAAATTTAGTTAGAATTATTAATTGCTTAATTTGAGTGCTTCTAACTACTAAGACCAGTTTTTTATACCGTGTTAGTCTGATTCATGTTTTAATTGAAAAAATCTGTCTGTTAATTGTAATTATCAGGCTCGCGACACAGAACAGCATTAAGAGAGTTGCAAATGAGTTGGTTAGAAAAAATCTTACCTAAAACGACGAAATCATCAGGTCGTAAAGAAATCCCAGAAGGTGTATGGGCTAAATGTACATCGTGTGATTCAATTTTATATAAAGCTGAATTAGAAAAATCTTTAAACGTGTGTCCTAAATGTGACCATCACATGCGCGTAAGTGGCCGTAAACGTCTTGAGCATTTTTTAGATGACGGCGAACGCCAAGAGTTAGGTACTGAGCACGAACCTAAAGATGTTCTTAAATTTAAAGACTCTAAAAAATATTCAGATCGTATTAGTGCAGCTCAAAAAACAAGCGGTGAAAAAGATGCACTAGTTGCAATGAAGGGCCGCTTAAAAGGTATTCCTGTGGCAGCAGTGGCGTTTGAGTTCTCATTTATGGGTGGCTCGATGGCATCGGTTGTAGGCGCACGGTTTGTTGATGCTGTTGACCAATGTTTAGAGCATAATATGCCGCTTATTTGTTTTTCAGCCTCTGGTGGTGCACGCATGCAAGAAGCGCTAATGTCGCTTATGCAAATGGCTAAAACCAGTGCGGCATTAGCAAAAATGACTGAAAAAGGCCTTCCGTTTATTTCAGTGATGACTGACCCAACAATGGGTGGTGTTTCTGCTTCGCTGGCAATGCTTGGTGATATTAATGTTGCTGAACCTAAAGCCTTAATCGGATTTGCGGGTCCTCGTGTAATTGAACAAACCGTTCGTGAAACATTACCAGAAGGTTTTCAGCGTAGTGAGTTTTTACTTGAACACGGCGCAATAGACATGATTGTAGACCGCCGTGAAATGCGTGATACCTTGGCACGTATTTTAGCCAAGTTTATGAACTTGCCTTCTACTGAACAAGAGCATAGAGTAGCGTAAATTTAAGCTTTTCTGATTTAACGCTATGACAAAAACAATTCCTAGCCAATCATCAAGCCTTGATGATTGGCTTTTTTATTTAGAAAGTGTTCACCCAGCCAATATTGCAATGGGGCTAGAGCGAGTTGCCGATGTTGCCAATAATATCGGTTTATTAAATACCCCTAGTAAAATAATTCTAATTGGTGGCACAAATGGCAAAGGCACTACTGCCCGTTGTTTAGAGTCGCTACTTTTGGCACAAGGCTTTAGTGTTGGTACTTATGCGTCTCCTCATTTAATCTGTTATAACGAACGCGTGCGTATTAATGGCAGCGAACTTGACGATCAGTTTCATGTAGATGCATTTCATCAGTTAGAGCAAGGTCGTAAAGACACTCAGCTTACTTACTTTGAATATGGTACCTTGGGTGCACTCGCTATTTTTAAACGCTTTAGTGTTGATTATGTGTTATTAGAAGTTGGTTTAGGCGGACGTTTCGATGCTACAAACATAGTAACGCCTTACGCAAGTGTTATTACAACCATCGATTTAGATCACAAAGAATACCTTGGCGATACCAGAGAGCTGGTGGCGTACGATAAAGCAGGGATATTCCGTGAAGGTACCCCGGCCATTATTGGGGATTTAAATATTCCTCATACAATGACAGATTACGGTCATGAAATTAATGCTAATATGACATTATCAGGCACTGACTTTACTTTTAAAGAGCATGACACAACGTTTAATTGGCAGTTTGAAACACATAACCTTACGCTTAATAAACCTGCAATACCCGCTCAGAATGTAGCAACGGCATTAACAGCGTTAAGCGTATTAAATTTATTACCGAGTGTTGAGGTAATACGCAATTGCTTAGCTAAATTAGTGGTGGAAGGGCGTTTTGAACAATTAAGCACAGAGCCATTGGTATTTACAGACGTAGCTCATAACCCTGAATCAGCCCGTTATTTAGCCAATAAGTTATTAAGTTACAAAGATAAAGGCTTTAAAGTTCACGCATTAGCCGCTATGCTTGCTGATAAAGATAAAGCCGCGGTGCTCAAAGAGCTAAGCCATTTAGTTGATAACTGGTTCCTTGCAAGCTTAGGCGGCCCTCGTGGTGATAGTGCTAATAATTTAAAAGAAGCCCTACAAAGCGTATCTACTAATAACAAGGTACAAAGCTTTGACAGCGTTGCGCAAGCACTTAGTGTTATTTTACCTAAGCAGCAAAGCAATGTTATTTTGATTGTATTTGGTTCATTTTTTACAGTAGCAGATGCTATTCATTATTTTAAAAAATAGAGAGGATATCGGTGAACTCAAGTTTTATTAATCGCTTAGTTGGAACAAGCATAGTGGTGATCGCAGCGATTGTGTTTATCCCGAACATACTTGATGGCGAAAAAGTGCATTACAAGGAAGGCTTTAAAGCGATCCCAGAACGACCTGAGTTCAAAACCATTGACTTGCAAGACTCAATTAATGATCAAGTAGCGATAGCTGAGCCATTAAAGCAAGACAAAATTGAAGATATTTCCCCTGATGATGACATTTTAAAACAAGACGATACGATTGCACAAAGCGATTATGCCAGCGAAGAGAAAATTGTTGAAGCGTCAGCCATACCATCAGCTATAGAAACTGAAGTTGTTGAACCGCAAGTTGCTAAAGCGAAAGAAGAGACTGAAGTTTCCGAACAAGTGGTTAAAGTGGCACCAAAGCCTATCGCACCGCGTAAAAGTGATGAAAACCTAACTGATATGGCTTACGTAGTGCAGTTAGGCAGTTTTTCTCATGCTGCAAATGTAAAAGCATTACAGGCAAAGTTAACTTCAAAAGGCTTTAATACGTTTACTAAACCTGTAAAAACACCTAACGGAACGCTAACAAAAGTGTTTGTTGGCCCGTCACTTGATAAAACGAAGTTGGAAAAACAATTACCAGAGCTTAAAAAGCTCACTAAGCTCAATGGTAAAATAACCCAATACGAAGTGACTAACTAAATAAAAAGGCCTTAAATAACAAGGCCTTTTCATTTGATATAACACAATTCCTTGAGCCACTTTATTACCAGCAGCAATGTTAATTAAATGTTTCATGCCCTCAGCGGTTATCTCCCGTTTAAACTTGCATATTTAGGATGTTTGGGTATAGAATGCGCCCCAAAATAGCGACTAATTGGTTATTATGATCTGGGTTGATTACGCCATTCTAGGCATCATTGCACTGTCTACCATCATCGGTTTAATACGCGGTTTTGTAAAAGAAGCCATGTCATTAGCGGTATGGGCAGGCGCCTTTATCATCTCAAGTTTATTTTACCAATATTTAGCTTCCTTCCTAACAAGTATTTCTGAACCCCTTTTAAGAAATGCGGCGGCCATTGCCATACTCTTCTTTGCGACGCTCCTGTTAGGCGGTTTACTAAACTATATTTTAGGTCAGCTTGTACTTCGTACTGGCTTATCGGGTACTGACCGTGTCTTTGGCATAGTGTTTGGTGCTCTACGAGGCGTGTTGGTCGTGAGCGCGTTACTCTTCTTTCTTGATGCTTTTACTGGTGCACCCAACACGCACTGGTGGGGTAATTCTATTTTGATTCCAGAATTTGGCTTTGTTGTTGAATGGTTTTTTTCATACCTTGAAAACAACTCCAGCTTTTTAAATTCAGTAAACCGTTAATCGGCGAGGATAAATTACATGTGTGGTATCGTTGGAATAGTCGGAACGTCTCCTGTGAATCAGGCGATATATGATGGCTTAACTGTTTTGCAGCATCGTGGGCAAGACGCCGCGGGTATAATTACCATTGAAAATAATACGTTTAGCTTACGTAAAGCAAACGGCTTAGTGAAAGATGTATTTCACACACGTCACATGAAGCGTCTTCAAGGTACCATTGGTATTGGTCATGTACGTTATCCAACAGCAGGCTCTTCTAGCTCATCTGAGGCGCAGCCTTTTTATGTAAATTCACCATTTGGTATCGCCCTTGCGCATAACGGAAACCTTACAAATGCTGAAGAATTAAAAGAACAGTTATTTTCAGAAGCACGACGACATGTTAATACTACGTCTGACTCTGAGATATTGTTGAATATTATGGCGCATGAGCTTAGTCGCTCTGATAAATTGCATTTAGACCCTGAAGATGTATTTACAGCTGTTGCAGAGGTGAACAAAAAAGTAACGGGTGGTTATGCAGCGATTGCTATGATTATAGGCCATGGCGTTGTAGCGTTTCGTGATCCTAACGGTATTCGCCCACTTGTTTTTGGTAAGCGCGAAACTGAAAAAGGCACCGAATACATGTTTGCTTCAGAAAGTGTGGCACTAAAACCAGATGGTTTTGAGTTTATTCGTGATGTAGCCCCAGGCGAAGCCATTTTTGTAACTGAAGATGGACAATTTCACTCGTTAAACTGTGCTGATAAAGTGTCTTACTCGCCTTGTATTTTTGAATTTGTTTATTTTGCACGCCCTGACTCAACAATAGACAGAATGTCAGTGTATGCAACACGCGTAAACATGGGTACTAAGCTTGGTGAAAAAATAGCACGTGAGTGGGCAGATAAAGACATTGATGTGGTTATTCCTATTCCAGAAACTTCGTGTGATGTCGCGCTTGAAATTGCTCGCGTACTTGATTTACCGTATCGCCAAGGCTTTGTTAAAAACCGTTACATTGGCCGTACGTTTATAATGCCTGGTCAAGAAATGCGTAAAAAGTCAGTACGACAAAAACTAAACGCAATTGATCGTGAATTTAAAGGTAAAAATGTATTACTTGTAGATGATTCAATAGTGCGCGGTACTACATCAGCGCAAATTGTCGAAATGGCACGTGAGTCGGGTGCTAAAAATGTTTACTTTGCATCAGCAGCTCCTGAAATACGCTTTCCAAATGTTTATGGGATAGATATGCCATCTGCGGCTGAGCTTATTGCTCATGGCCGTGAAGTTGAAGATATAAACGCAAGTATTGGTTCTGACGGATTAATTTTTCAATCATTAAAAGATCTAATGGCTGCTGTAAGACAGGAAAACCCTGAAATAACACAATTCGAAACGTCGGTATTTGATGGGCAATATATCACCGGCGACATAGATCAAAACTACCTAAACCGAATTGATAAACTGAGAAATGATACCGCTAAAAGTACACGCGAAAGTGCCATGTCATCGGGTTTAGAAATACATAACCAAGAAGAAAACGAGACCGATTAATACTTAGTGTAAACAGGCCGCGTATCTTAATTATAAAAAAGGAGCTTGTTAGCTCCTTTTTTATTGGTTGAACATAGCTTAATTGGCTTGCTTAAAGCACATTATGTAAACATAGGGCTCACAATGCCGTTAGTCCAAAGAATTGCAGTAGCGGCTAAAATAATAACCAACAATATAAGCCCACAAGTCACTACTGAGCTTGCATAAATAAATCCGCGTTCTTGGGGTATATGCATGAGTATGGGCACGCCTGTATAAAGTAAATATACTGAATACGCGAGCGCAACAATACCAGCACACACAACGAACCAAAGTACCGGCCAAAAAGCAGCAAGCGCAGACATAAACACAGGTGTTGCCGTGTAAGCAGCTAGTTCAAGAGTTTGAGTAAAGGTTGGTTTCGAGCCAAAAGTAACCGCCATCCAATGTGCTAGGTATGCAAGTGCAAATACACCGATGATAAGTGCAACATACATGGCTATTGCAATCAGTAAGGCACTGTCGTGGGTTAAAAATACGAGATCTCCAGTACCAATGCTCCAGCCCAAGTAAACGGATGAGTAATAACCCATTACTGACGGGAATAATGCGATGAGTAAAATATGTGACAAGCTATAGGTTAAACTTTCGTGTCGGTTATCAATTGTTTGCCACTCTTCGAGTGGATGAGCATATAAGCCCCATAGGTGGTTTAATATCATAGTGTGCACTCCGTGTAGGAAGATATTACTGTTTTTGTTGTAGTGTGTTTTTTATACAGTTCATCTACAGTTATGAGCTACATAGTTTACAAAGTCAAGTTAACTAATTTTTAACAAATAAATGAAAGAAGGTTTGATTTAATCAACCTATTAATTCGTGTTAAAATATTTGCTCTGTAAATTTATTAGCAATGAGTATTAACCGTGCCATATAGCCAGCTTTTAGAGCCTATTCATAACTTTTTATTGTGTAAAACACCAACTGAGTGGGTAGATAAGGCAGTTGAAAAAGAAAATTTGCCAGTTATTTTGATAGATCACTTAATTTGTGAATTAAAAGCCGCTCAGTCAGCGATGTTTTTAATTCGTAAATATGCAGTAGATAAAGAAAGCGGTGATGAACTTTTGGCTTGGTTGAAGCCATTTGAAACACTTATTTATAAACGTGAAGGTAATTGGCGTGATTTAGCAGCAAAAAATAGGCTTACAAAATCAATCATTCCTAAGTCTAACTCGCCTTATGGACAAGACTTAATAGATAAAATGGTGTTGTTAATAAAAGAAGAGCTACATCATTTTTATCAAGTGTTAGAGATAATGGACGAGTATGGGGTTGAGTATCAAAGTATAACGCCATGTCGTTACGCAAAAGGGATGTTACGTAATGTAAAAACATTTGAGCCTAATGCACTCGTTGATAAATTAATTGTTGGGGCTTATATTGAGGCTCGCTCATGTGAGCGATTTGCAAAATTAGCACCGCATGTAGATAAACGTTTAGGTGACTTTTATATTTCATTACTGCGTTCTGAGGCGCGTCACTACCAAGATTATTTAGCCTTAGCCCAAGAAATTGCTGACTTTGATATTACAGAACGAGTAAAAGAATTTGGTGAAATTGAAGCTCAATTAATTTTATCAGCAGATGAAGACTTTAAATTTCACAGTGGTACCCCTGCATAACCCTCCTTGTCACACTACTTTCATGGCTGTAGTTATACAGTCATGAGGCTTAAAATTAGACGAATTTCAAACCAGCTTCTACTATATATAAAGTACTTTGGTACATACAAAAATATTAACTATATTTATTAATTTATCAGATGTTTTTTTATATAGGCGGTGAAGGATGTCCGACAGCAATAGTTTGTTTGTATTTGATGAAGAGCTGGAAATAGATGGTTCAAATATAGTAAAAAAAATCAAAGTGCTTACCGTTGAAGACGATCTTAATTATCAGCATGCTTTAACTAATAGTTTAAAAGAAATGACGCCAGAGGATAACTGTGAAATAGAAATACTCACGGCGAATTCAGTCTCTCAGGCTGCATTAGTGTTGAGCTTGCATCCAGATATAGCACTTACCTTTATAGATGTTGTTATGGAGGATGACGACTCAGGTCTTAGGCTTGTGAGTACCATAAGGGAAGTGATTGGTAACGCAGACATGCGTATTGTTTTGTTGACCGGTCAACCTGGATTTGCACCCGAACAGCAAATAATGAAGTCGCTAGATATAGACGAATACTGGAATAAATCGGACGTTTCGGCTGAAAAATTGCAGTCAATTGTGACCAGTAACCTTCGCACTTGGAAATACATCACACAAATTGCCTCAGCCAGAAAAGGCCTTCAATTAGTATTAGATGCCTCAAGAAGTATAAACAGCAAACACGATATGCGGTCTTTTTCTAAGGCTGTTTTAGAAGAAATAAGTAATATTTTAAACGCAACTGAGGGTGGGGGTATTATGTGTTCCACTCAAACTAATGGCGAGATTATTAAAGCGCATATCTCTACTGCTAACGGATGTTTTGATGGATTTGAAGGGAGGCTTGTTGACGAGAAAATTTTGCTTCCACAAATTTATAGTGATTTTGAACGTGCTTTAGATGAAAAAAGGCATATTTTTTCTGAACACCACACTGTATTTTATTTTTGTAACAAAGAAATAGCAGGCGAAAGTTACATAACTATTGTTCAGTCAGATAATGAAATATCTGAACAAAACGAGTATTTATTAAAAGTTTTTAGCGAAAATGTAAGTACGGGCTTTAGTAATATTGCCTTGCTTAATAAACTTACAGAGCTTGCGTATACAGATGTATCGTTAAACATGCATAACCGAAACTGGCTTACGCGTGAAATAAAAAATATGAACCTTCACGAGCAGTATCAAACACGTTTACTTGTTTTTGAAGTCGAACAATTTGAAGAAAAAGCCTTTACGTTTGGTCACGACTTCTGTCAAAAACTCTTAAAAGAGGTTTACAATAATCTAATTACTATTTTTGATGGTTACTCAGCGCGCATAGCCATTATTAACAACAGTAGCTTTGGATTGCTAGTAAACGCTAATTTTGATATTACCGACGAAATGATAGCTAGCCTTATTAGGCAAAAGTGTGTAATTACCTCCGTAAAACAATATGCTGATTTGAGAATTCTCGATTTAGCGCTAAGTACTGTTTTAAACATTATACCTGAAAAAATAATAAGCATTGCTGAATCCAGCTTAAACGATAGCCAAAGCGCTTCTTTAAAATATATTAAGCATACCCAAGAAAAAACAGAGGCACTTACCAACCGTTACAGTTTAATGGCTCGATTACGAAGAGTGATTGGGGCAGGCTCTTTGCAAGTAGCCTTACAGCCTAAAATGGACTTAGTAAACTTAACCCCTGTGGGATTTGAAGCGCTAGCACGTTGGCAGGTGGATGACGGCAGTTTTGTAAACCCAGACATATTTATTGAACTTGCTGAAACAGCGGGATTAATTAGTGAATTAGACAGCGTTATTTTTGATAAAATAATAGAAACTATTCATAAGCTCAGTGAGTTAGGCGTAAATTTACCTGTTGCCTTTAATGCATCGGCTTTTGATTTGGTAGACTCTGATTATTGTAAAAGCATTCTTCATAAATTAGATAAAGCGAATATCCCTCCTGAAATGCTTGAACTCGAAATTACAGAAACACAGGCAATCAGTAATTACGATTTAATTAGAGGATCGTTAGATCAGTTTATGGCGCTGGGTATAAAAGTAAGTATTGATGACTTTGGAACGGGTTATTCTTCTATTTCTCACATTACAGAAATACCTGCAAATACTCTTAAAATAGACAAGTGTTTTTTAAATAATATTGATGGTAATGAAAATAACCAATATATTTTTGAAATGATTGTTAATTTAGCCAAACGATTTGAGTTTTCTATTATTGTTGAAGGTGTTGAAACGTCAGAGCAATGTGATTGGGTTAAAAAAATAGGTTGTGATGTTGCACAAGGGTACTACTTTTCAAAACCACTGTTTTTTGACGATTTAACAACATGGTTAAAGCAATATGGAAAAGTTTGATCATAAAACCTCACCAAGTTTAAATAACAAGCATATTTATATAAAAGCATTCTTTATTGTGTTTGCCGCTAGCGCAATTGCTGTTTTGGTTTATTGGCAAGTTTACCAAGCTAGGTTAGCAGTGGTTCAAGATAACCACGATGATAAGTTATCTTTAGTGCAAACGGAGTTTGTAAAAGAATTAAGCAGTATAAAAAAATTAACGCAAGTTTTAGCAGACAACAAAAACCTAAAAAGGGGTAATAAACTCAGGTATATGTTCAGAGACCGAAAATCCATACGAAGCATAAATGATTACTTCGTTAACTTTGGGTTATTATCGCCTATTATTTCGCAAATTCGCTGGATTGATATTACCGGGAACGAACGTTTTAGAGTTGACTTTAAAAACGGTGAGGCAAAAGTTGTTAAGCAAAAAGAACTGCAAAATAAAATGTCACGTTATTACTTTAGGCAAGGAATAGCCATTGAAGCACCTGATTCCTTTTTATCAAAAATTGATTTAAACATGGAGCATGGTTCAATTGTTGAACCCTACGTGCCCACCATGCGAGTAACCTATCGCACTAGCTCAAGTGATTATATTGTAGATGGACTAATCATAATTAACTTTGATTTATCCGCGTTTTTTCAGCGAATTAGAAGTTACTCCTCTGACAATAATCAGGTAAATATTGTAAACAAAGAGGGGTTTTGGCTTTTTAACAATGATGAGTCTAAACAATGGGGGTTTATGCTCTCAAGGCCTGAACTAACACTGGGTAATAGCAACCCGCAGCTTTGGGAGTTAATGCTGAAGCATAAAGAAATTGCACAAAGGTATTATGACGAAAGTGTTTATACCATAGATACACTCCCGACTATTTTTTCAAAAAAGCACAACGAAACACTCAATGAGGTTATTTATATTTATATAAAAAGTAAAAATACCCTATTAACTAAAATTCAACTAACAGCACTGAGCTACGCTGGGTTGAGTGCTTTTGTACTTTTGGTTATTGGTGGCTTTATTTTGTATAGAGAACATTGCTACGCAAAAGTGCTGAGAAAGTTATTTGATGAGTTACGTGCCGAAAAATTGGAGTTAGACTCGGTAAATAATGAGTTGTCTAACACCATTAGGCAGCAGCAACTTTTACAAGACAGTTTTGTTGAAGCGCAAAAGCTATCTTCACTAGGAATGCTTGTAGCAGGCGTAGCACATGAGATGAATACACCCATTGGAGGCGCTATTATTTCGGTGACGAATGCCGAGTCTGTAATGAGTCGCCTGAATGAAGGCATTAAAACTGGGTTAACAAAGTCTTTGCTTGAAAGTAGTGTTTTAAGTTTAGATGATAATTTAGGGTTAGCGAAGGTCAACCTCGATAAAGCCGCCGTGCTCGTTAAAAGCTTTAAAAAAATGGCTATTGATAGAAATAATGAAGAGTTTATTGAGTGTAATATTGAGGCAATAATAAAAGAGTTGTTGATAGCCCTGAATTCACGATTAAAAACATCTAAAATTAAAATTATTACTCGGTTTGATGATGATTACACACTAAAAAGCCGACCAGGCATTATTTCGCAAGTAGTAGAAAATTTAATAATGAATGCGCTTAACCATGCATTTGAAGAAAATCAGTCTGGTGAGATTGAGATTAGGGTTTATAAAAGTCAAAAAGGTGACGTGAATATTTCTGTATCTGATACAGGTTGCGGGATTGATAAGCAGCAGCAAACTGTTATTTTTGAACCTTTTCATACGTCAGCGCGCGGTAAAGGGAATATAGGGCTTGGGCTTTATATGGTCTCTCAATGGGTAACTCAAATACTGAAAGGGCAGCTGAATTTAGACTCGGATCCACAGCGAGGTGAAAAATATAAAACGCGATTCACGATTACATTACCGGATAAATAACAAAAAATGGTTTATTACCTATGAAGCGATAAATGTTTATATTTTAAAATTCAAAAAAATTATGCTGTTTTAGTTTACATAAAAGGGGTATGAACTAGCTGTTGTCCATTAGGTGTTACGACGAGGTAAGAGCCTTGTTCATACCAGTCACCTAAAACAGTGCGTGTAAGCGTTTGACCATTTAAAGAATACGTATGCACTTTAGGTCGGTGTGTATGGCCATGAATCATATTTTTTACATTATGCTTGTCAAAGGTTTCAAGTACGGCGTTATCTACCACGTCTAATATTTCTATGGGTTTATCGGCTTGGCTCAGTTTACTTTTTTCTCGTGCGTTGCGTGCTATTTTTTTTCTATACCATAGCGGCATCGCTAGCATTAATTTTGGCCACCACCAACCGCGGCTTTTTTTACGAAATTTTTGATATTCTACATCTTGGGTGCACATTTCATCACCATGTAAAATAACAGTAGGTGTACCGTAAAGATCTATAACGGTTTGTTCGTCTAACAATGTCATACCTGCTAACTCTGCATACTGTTCACGAAGAATAAAGTCGCGGTTACCATGAATAAAGTAGACTGGAATGCCTGAATCACTTACCGCTTTAAGCTGTGTAGCTACATTGCGCGCTAGTTCAGTGACGTAGTCATCACCTACCCACACTTCAAAAAAATCACCTAAAATATAAAGCGCATCAACGTTCTGATTTAAAATGTTAGATTCTAAAAATTTAAAAAAAGCAGCGCTAATATCAGGTCTGTTTTCAGTTAAATGTAAATCAGCAATAAAATACGTTTTTTGAGTCATAGGGGGGTCTTTTTGATAAAAATAAAGCGGGCGCATGCATTTTGCATAAACACCCGCTGATTCTCCAACATTACGTGGGTAAACGTACTATTAGCTAACAGTAACGTTTTCGATGATCACGTCTTCAAGAGGCACGTCTTGGTGAAAACCGTTGCTCCCTGTAGCTACACCTTTAATTTTTTCTACAATGTCCATGCCTTCAACAACTTCAGCAAACACACAGTAACCCCAGCCTTGAGATGTTTCGCTGCTGTGGTTTAAGAAATCGTTGTTGTTAACATTAATAAAAAACTGTGCTGTAGCAGAGTGTGGATCTGGCGTACGTGCCATTGCTAAAGTACCTACTTTGTTAGATAGGCCGTTGTTAGCTTCGTTTTGAATTGGATCGTTAACGTCTTTTTGCTCCATACCTGAAACAAAACCACCGCCTTGAACCATAAAGCCATCGATTACACGGTGAAAAATAGTACCGTTGTAAAAACCTGCGTTTGCATACTCTAAAAAGTTTTTTACAGTGTTTGGAGCTTCTTGGTCAAACATTTTAATGGTGATGTCACCAAAATTTGTGTGTAGAACAACCATGTGGTTTCCTATATCTGGTTTAAATAGTCGCACTATTTTATCTTAGTTAGCTAAGATTAACAAAGCGCTAGAGCCCATGCTTTTCAAGTGGTAACATACATTTTCTTGATAATAGTGAAGGACACCAACTAAATGGTACAAATATACAACACACTGACACGACAAAAAGAACAATTTAAACCCATGGTCGATGGTAAAATCGACATGTACGTGTGTGGTATCACCATTTACGATTACTGTCATATTGGTCATGCGCGCACATTTGTTGGGTTTGACGTCATTGTTCGTTACCTTCGTCATATTGGTTACAATTTAAAGTACGTGCGTAATATTACCGACGTAGACGATAAAATTATTAAACGTGCAAATGAAAATGGCGAGTCAATAAATGATTTAACACTTCGCATGACTAAAGCCATGCATGAAGATTTTGACAGCCTAAACATGCTGCGCCCTGATGTAGAACCAACAGTAACAGGGCACATGGATGAAATTATTGAAATGGTTGAGCGCTTAATAGCAAAAGGACATGCTTATGTTGCAGCCGACGGGGACGTGTTATTTGATGTATCAACGTTTGAGCAATACGGTGCGCTTTCTCAACAAGATTTAAGTATGCTGCAATCGGGTTCGCGTGTTGAAGTAGCTCAAGATAAAGACGACCCTCTTGACTTTGTTTTATGGAAGAAAGCGAAAGCTGGTGAACCATCGTGGTCATCGCCATGGGGAGAAGGACGCCCAGGTTGGCATATTGAATGTTCGGCAATGAGCTCTAAACATTTAGGTGAACATTTTGATATTCATGGTGGGGGCTCTGATTTACAGTTTCCGCATCATGAAAATGAAATTGCGCAGTCATGCTGTGCCAACAATGGTAAGTATGTAAATACGTGGATCCACACTGGTATGGTACAAGTAAATAAAGAAAAAATGTCTAAGTCGCTAGATAATTTTTTCACTGTTCGCGATGTGTTAAAAGAGTATGATCCTGAGTCGGTTCGTTACTTTTTAATATCAGGACATTATCGAAGCCAACTTAATTACTCGCAAGAGAACTTAGACCAGGCTCGTTCATCGCTTGAACGCATTTATACCGCTTTGCGTGACGTTAAACCAATCGAGTGTGAGCTTGAGGGTAATGAGTTTGTTGCCAAATTCAGAAAAGCGATGGACGATGATTTTAATACTCCAGAGGCTTTACCTGTTATGTTTGAGCTGGCAAAAGAGTTAAATCGCGTAAAAGAAAGCGATATCACATATGCAGGTCAACTCGCGTTTATATTACGTACCCTAGGCGAAGTGCTAGGCGTCGCACAACAAGCGCCAGAAGCGTTTTTACAAGGTGGGCAGGACGACGATGAAGTTGCAACAATAGAAGCGTTAATTGTAAAACGTAACGATGCTCGCGCCAGTAAAAATTGGGCTGCAGCCGACGAAGCACGCGATGCGCTTAATGCATTAGGTATAATACTTGAAGATTCAGCCGGTAAAACAACCTGGCGTAAAGCGTAAGTGTTTTAAACAATAGCTTTAAAATAAAAAGGGTTGCCAATTGGCAACCCTTTTTATTTATATAAGCCTAGCTGTGATATTTTTCACATGCCTCTAGTGTATTTTCAATTAGGCTCGCAACAGTCATTGGGCCAACCCCGCCAGGTACAGGGGTAATAAAGTGAGCTTTTTGCTCTGCAATGCTGTATTCAACGTCGCCTACTAATTTACCTGTATCCAAACGGTTAATGCCAACATCAATAACAATGGCACCTTCTTTTATCCAATCTCCAGGGATAAACTCAGGCTTACCTACAGCCACTACAAGCAAGTCAGCACGGCGAACATGTGTTTCTAAATCTTGTGTAAATTTATGACATACCGTTGTTGTACAACCTGCTAGTAATAATTCGAGCGACATAGGTCGCCCTACAATATTGGATGCGCCAACCACGACCGCATGCATACCTTTATAACGTACGCCGGTAGAATCTAGTAAAGTAATAATACCCTTTGGTGTGCAAGGACGAAGAGCAGGCATACGCTGTGCTAAACGGCCTATATTGTAAGGGTGAAAACCATCAACATCTTTATGTGGTGTAATACGTTCTAAAATTTTCTCTGCATCGAGCCCGTCAGGTAGAGGTAACTGCACTAAAATGCCATCTACTTCTGCATCATTATTTAGCTCATCAATTAAACTTAAAAGAGCATCTTCTTTTGTGTCTGCAGGTAAATCAAATGATTTTGAAATAAAACCAACTTCTTCACAGGCTTTACGCTTTGAACCAACATAAACTTGGCTTGCTGGATCAAGTCCTACAAGTACTACTGCAAGTCCGGGGGCGCGTAATCCTTTAGAAACGCGTTCACTTACGCGTTGTGCAACTGTACTACGTACTTGTTTTGCGATTGCTTTACCATCAATGATGTTTGCCGTCATGAGTGACCTTTAATTGGGGTTAATTAACTAGATACCGATACTTTAAAAATGAACGCATAATAAAAAGGGGGTATACGCTTATAAAGATAATAACTTTATTTTTTCATTTAATATTACCTGTGCTATTTTCGCAGAAAAGCATTGCAGCGCCAAGTTGCTTTTCATCTATATAGTACTAGAGTAATTAAATAGTTTAAATTTCAGTCTTCTATTATAATATTTAGCCATTGTGGGCTAAAAATGACCACTTGATTTGTTTTCTTAAAAAAACGTTTGACCTAACCCCGTCAAATCACTATTATGCACCCCGTTGTCAACGAGGTCACTCGTAGATAATAGTAAGTAACGGCGATTAGCGCAGTTTGGTAGCGCACTTGGTTTGGGTCCAAGGGGTCGCAGGTTCAAATCCTGCATCGCCGACCATTTTTTTATAATTTAATTATAATCGAATAGCTTATTGGTAAACTATGAAGTTTTCGATGCGCCCATAGCTCAGCTGGATAGAGCAACGCCCTTCTAAGGCGTCGGTCGAAGGTTCGAATCCTTCTGGGTGCGCCATTTGAAAACACGTAAATATAGCGGTGATTGTAGCTCAGTTGGTAGAGCCCCGGATTGTGATTCCGGTTGTCGTGGGTTCGAGCCCCATCAGTCACCCCATTTACAAAGAATAACGGCGATTAGCGCAGTTTGGTAGCGCACTTGGTTTGGGTCCAAGGGGTCGCAGGTTCAAATCCTGCATCGCCGACCACTTTCTCAAAGTGGTTTTAAACCCTCAGTTTAATTATTCAGTATGAAAAAGAAGCTTAGTCTTCAATGTCGGCGATTAGCGCAGTTTGGTAGCGCACTTGGTTTGGGTCCAAGGGGTCGCAGGTTCAAATCCTGCATCGCCGACCATTTTCTCATCAATAACTCCTCTGTGTTAAATCTCAAAAATAGAATATTCTATTACAACAATTAAAGTCCGTTTAAAGTATTAAAAACACTGCATAGCCTGTTTTTTACTCGGTTAGGTACTGTAGTACCCAATCTACCCCAAATAATTGCCCCCCATACTCGACTATCATAAATATTAGGTTATAATGCCGCGTCTATTGTTTAACATAGTGCCCTAAGGGCAAAGCAACAATGGTATCTCATGGTAGCGACGGATGCTTTTAAGTGTGAAAAATCGCTTAAACTTTATCAAGACTCATGCAGATCACTTTGTTTGTAAGGAAGGCGAACAGTCGCCAAAATTGAATATTGAGGTAAATCATGCAAGTTTCTGTTGAGACGACCCAAGGCCTTGAGCGCCGTATAACTATCACCGTTCCTGCAGAGAACGTTGAGACCGAAGTAAAAAAACGCCTACAACAACTGTCAAAAACACAGCGTATAGATGGTTTCCGTGCTGGTAAAGTTCCTGTATCTGTAATTAACAAGCGTTTTGGCGCTGCAGTTCGTCAAGAAGTTGCTGGCGAAGTAATGCAACGTAACTACATTGAAGCAATCGTTGCTGAAAAAATTAACCCTGCTGGCGCGCCTTCATTCGCTCCTAAATCACTTGAAGCAGGTAAAGATTTAGAATTCTCAGCAACATTTGAAGTTTACCCTGAAGTTGAAGTTCAAGGTTTAGACAAAATTGCTGTTGAAAAACCAGCGGTAACAGTAACTGACGAAGATTTAGCTAACATGCTAGAAACACTTCGTAAGCAACATGCTGCGTGGGCTGAAGTTGAAGCTGCTGCTGGCGAAAACGATCGTGTAACGGTTGACTTTGTAGGTACTATTGACGGTGAAGTATTTGAAGGCGGTAAAGCTGATGACTTCCCATTAGAGCTTGGCCAAGGTCGTATGATCCCAGGTTTTGAAGATAATATCGTTGGTAAAAAAGCAGGCGAAGAAGTTGTTTCAGATGTAACATTCCCTGAAGATTACCATGCTGAAAACCTTAAAGGTAAAGCCGCTCAATTCACTATCACAGTGAAAAAAGTTGAAGCACAAGAGCTTCCTGAATTAAGCGAAGAGTTTGCAACTAAATTCGGTGTTACCGAAGGCGGCGTAGATGCGCTTAAAGAAGAAGTTAAAAAGAACATGACGCGTGAACTTGACCAAGCGGTTAAAGCTAACGTTAAAGACCAAGCAATTAAAGGTCTTTTAGAAAATAACGAAATTGAAGTGCCAAAAGCACTTGTTGATCAAGAAGTTGACGCATTACGTCAGCAAGCAGCTCAACGTTTTGGCGGCGACGCTAAAAACATGCCTGAGCTTCCTGCTGAATTGTTCCATGAGCAAGCTGTAACGCGTGTTAAAACTGGCCTTTTATTAGGTGAAGTGATCAAAGCTAACGACATCAAAGTTGATGATGCTAAAGTTGAAGCATTAATCGCTACTGTTGCTTCTGCATACGAAGATCCAACTGAAGTAGTAGAATACTACAAAGCAAATGATCAACTTATGCAACAAATGCGTAATGTTGCAATGGAAGAGCAAGCTGTTGAAGCTATTTTAGCTAAAGCAAATGTTTCTGACGTTGAAAAAGCGTTTGATGACATCATGAATCCGCAGCAAGGTGCTTAATAAGTCATTGACTTAAGCTCTCGCTAACGATTAAATGGCTCGTGTTACACTGTTTAAACAGCGTGCCCGGGCCATTTTTAGTTTTTGGCTCTTAATTTGCGAAAAACGATAACTATGCTTCCTTATAATAAGGATAAGTATAAGCGCATAAGGAATTAAATAAGTATGAATACTGGTATTACAGATCCCCTAAATGCATTGGTCCCTATGGTTGTTGAGCAAACACCAAAAGGTGAGCGCTCGTATGATATTTATTCGAGACTTTTAAAAGAGCGTATTATTTTTTTAACAGGCCAAGTTGAAGACAACATGGCAAACCTGATTTTAGCGCAAATGCTGTTTTTAGAATCAGAGAACCCTGATAAAGATATATTTCTATACATAAATTCACCGGGTGGTTCAGTAACTGCAGGTATGGCAATTTACGACACAATGAACTTCATCAAGCCTGATGTAAGCACCATTTGTGTAGGACAAGCAGCGAGCATGGGCGCATTTTTGCTTACAGCTGGCGCTAAAGGTAAACGTTTTTGTTTACCTAACTCACGCGTAATGATTCACCAACCTTTAGGTGGTTTCCAAGGTCAAGCTTCTGACTTCGAAATACATGCTAAAGAAATACTATCTATAAAAGATAAGCTAAATCGCTTAATGGCAGAACATACTGGTCAGCCATTAGATGTGATTTCAAAAGATACTGATCGTGACAATTTCATGAGCGCGTCAGAAGCGGTAGAGTACGGCTTAGTTGACTCAGTATTTGCAAACCGCGATAAAAAGTAAGCGCTTGGTGAGCAGGGGACCTGTTAATCACTTTTAGTTACTATGCGAAAAACAATAAATTTTGTTATAGTTAAGCGTATTGAAATAGCCACCATCAATTTTGGTGGCCAACGTAATAAGATGAGGTAGCTGAATGTCTGACACTCCTACAGACGGCGACAAAAGTAATAAATTGTTATACTGCTCTTTTTGTGGCAAGAGCCAGCACGAAGTACGCAAATTAATTGCAGGCCCTTCAGTATACGTTTGTGATGAATGTGTAGAGTTGTGTAACGATATTATCAGGGAAGAGATCAAAGACATTGCTCCTAAGCATGACTCGTCTGATAAACTACCTGTTCCAAAAGAAATTCGTAAACACCTAGACGACTACGTAATTGGCCAAGACCATGCAAAAAAAGTATTGTCTGTCGCTGTTTATAACCATTATAAACGTTTACGTAATCAATCAACCAAGCAAGATATCGAGCTTAGTAAAAGTAATATTTTGTTAATAGGCCCAACTGGTAGTGGTAAAACATTATTAGCTGAGACGTTAGCTCGTTTACTTGATGTACCATTCACAATGGCTGATGCAACGACACTTACTGAAGCAGGTTACGTAGGTGAGGATGTAGAAAACATTATTCAAAAACTATTGCAAAAATGTGATTACGATGTGGAAAAAGCACAGCGTGGCATCGTGTACATTGATGAAATAGACAAAATTTCTCGTAAATCAGATAACCCATCAATCACACGTGATGTATCGGGTGAAGGTGTGCAACAAGCATTACTCAAGCTGATTGAGGGTACGATTGCTTCTGTTCCGCCACAAGGTGGGCGTAAACATCCGCAGCAAGAATTTTTGCAAGTAGACACTTCTAAAATATTGTTTATCTGTGGTGGTGCGTTCTCAGGGCTTGATAAAGTAATTGAGCAACGTAGCCATAAAAATACTGGTATTGGCTTTGGTGTTAGTGTTAAAGAGTCTGCAGAGGCACGTTCATTAAGCGAAACGTTTAAAGACGTAGAACCTGAAGATTTAGTAAAATACGGTTTAATACCTGAATTTATTGGCCGTTTACCAGTAGTTGCTACACTAACAGAGCTAGATGAAGCCGCTTTGGTACAAATTCTAAGTGAGCCTAAAAATGCTATCACTAAGCAGTTCTCAGTATTGTTTGGTATGGAAGATGTAGAGCTTGAGTTCCGTGACGATGCTTTATCTGCGATTGCTCACAAAGCCATGGTACGTAAAACGGGTGCACGTGGCCTGCGTTCAATCGTAGAAGGTATTTTATTGGATACCATGTACGAACTTCCATCTATGGACGATGTGAGTAAAGTGGTGATTGACGAAACGGTAATTAAAGGTGAGTCAGACCCAATCTTGATATATGAAAATAACAATCAAGATAAAGCTGCATCTGAATAGTTTTTAAGCTATTTGCATTAAAAAGGAGCCTAAGGCTCCTTTTTTTATAATTAATTTAAACGAGTCGGGGAAAATTGTTGAACTTTAATGTGGTTATCCCCATATACTTGAGTAATCTTTTAAATAAATGAAGTGCGAAGAGAAATATAATGACGCTTGAGAGAACCGACCAAGTCGAAATCCCAGTGCTAGCACTGCGCGATGTTGTGGTGTACCCACACATGGTGATCCCGCTTTTTGTAGGCCGTGAAAAATCAATAAAATGCCTAGAAGCGGCAATGGACAAAGACAAACAAATTTTCTTGGTTGCACAAAAAGATGCAACTGTAGACGAACCAGAGCAGGATGATATTTATCGCATTGGTACTATTGCTACTGTACTTCAATTATTAAAACTTCCTGACGGAACAGTGAAAGTATTGGTAGAAGGCACCCAGCGCGCTGAGATCAAAGATTTTGTTGATAATGATGATTTTTTTGTTGCCAATGCTCAATTCATTGAATCTGATTTAATTGATGAACAAGAGCAAGATGTATTTATTCGAAGCGCAATTAGCCAATTTGAAGGTTACGTAAAGCTCAATAAAAAAATTCCACCGGAAGTACTCACTTCGGTATCAGGTATTGATGAACCTGCGCGCCTCGCTGATACAATGGCTGCGCACATGCCTTTAAAAGTACCTGAAAAACAAAAGGTGCTAGAAATTTCAAGCGTGACAGAGCGCTTGGAATACTTAATGGCGCTTATGGAAGGTGAAATCGACTTATTACAAGTTGAGAAAAAAATCCGTACCCGCGTTAAAAAGCAGATGGAAAAATCTCAGCGTGAGTATTACCTCAACGAGCAAATGAAAGCTATTCAAAAGGAGCTTGGCGAGCTTGATGATGTTCCTGATGAGTTTGAAGCGCTGAAAAAGCGTATTGAAGAATCGGGCATGTCATCAGAAGCGCAAGAAAAAGCCACGACAGAACTTAATAAACTTAAGATGATGTCGCCAATGTCTGCTGAGGCAACGGTTGTGCGTTCTTACATCGATACATTAATCAATGTGCCATGGAAAAAACGTTCAAAAGTTAAAAAAGATTTGGCTGGTGCACAAAAAATACTAGACAGTGAGCACCATGGCCTCGATAAAGTTAAAGAACGCATTTTAGAGTACCTCGCGGTACAACAACGTACCAACAAGCTTAAAGGTCCTATTCTGTGTTTAGTTGGTCCTCCTGGTGTTGGTAAAACATCACTTGGTCAGTCTATTGCGCGCTCCACTGGACGTAAATATATTCGTATGGCACTTGGTGGTGTTCGTGATGAAGCCGAAATTCGTGGCCACCGTCGAACTTACATTGGTTCTATGCCAGGTAAGTTGATTCAAAATATGACAAAAGTGGGGGTTAAAAACCCATTATTTTTATTAGATGAAATTGACAAAATGTCTTCAGACATGCGCGGAGATCCGGCTTCAGCATTGCTAGAAGTGCTCGATCCTGAACAAAACAGTCATTTTGCTGATCACTACTTAGAGGTCGATTTTGATTTATCGGATGTTATGTTTGTAGCTACTTCAAATAGCTTTAACATCCCGGGTCCTCTTTTAGACCGTATGGAAGTTATTCGTTTGTCAGGTTACACCGAAGATGAAAAGCTTAATATCGCCAAAGAGCACCTGATCACTAAGCAAGTAAAGCGTAACGGCTTAAAAGAGCATGAGATTGAAATAGACGACAGTGCCATTATCGGCATTATTCGTTATTACACCCGTGAAGCCGGTGTGCGTAATCTAGAGCGAGAAATTTCTAAGCTGTGTCGTAAGGCAGTTAAAAATATTTTAATTGAAAAAGACACCAAAACGGTGACTATCAATCAAGATAACTTAGAAGAGTATTTAGGCGTACAACGTTTTGACTATGGTAAAGCAGAAGACGGTGATCGTATTGGTCAAGTTACGGGTCTTGCTTGGACCGAGGTTGGTGGTGATTTGCTAACCATCGAATGTGCTGCCGTGCCAGGTAAAGGTAAACTGACTTACACGGGTTCACTTGGCGATGTTATGCAAGAGTCGATTCAAGCAGCAATGACCGTTGTTCGTAATCGTGCTGATACATTCCGTATTAATAGCGATTTTTACGAAAAACGCGACATACACGTTCACGTACCTGAAGGTGCAACACCAAAAGATGGTCCAAGTGCTGGTGCAGCCATGGTGACGGGATTGGTGTCGAGCTTAACAGGTAACCCAGTTAAAGCTGATGTTGCTATGACTGGCGAAATAACCCTTCGTGGTGAAGTTTTGCCTATTGGTGGTTTAAAAGAGAAATTACTCGCGGCACACCGTGGTGGAATAAAAACCGTTATTATTCCAAAAATTAACGAGCGTGACTTAAAAGAGATACCTGAAAATGTGCTTGCAGGTCTTGATATTCATCCAGTGACATGGATTGATGAGGTGCTGAAGCTTGCTTTAGTGCATCCTGTTGAGAGTTTTTCAGTCGAAACAGAAAAAAAGCAGTAAAAAACGCAAAAAAAGTGCTTTTTAGGGCTTTTCAAATCTAAACGGTATGATAAGTTAAGCACTGGTTTTCAAGCCTAGGCCTTATGTGGCCTAGGCTCAAGAAAAATATAATCATGTGAGCATTACAAGTTTGCTCTAAAATTTTCAAAAAAGTGATGTTAGTTTAAAAAACCATCGCTCTTGATAATAACAATGAAAGAGGATGATATTGTGAATAAATCTCAATTAATCGATCAAATCGCAGCTGATGCTGACATTTCTAAAGCGGCTGCAGGTCGTGCACTTGATTCATTCATCGAATCTGTATCTGGCGCGCTAAAAGACGGCGATTCAGTTGCACTTGTTGGTTTTGGTACTTTCTCAGTGCGTGAACGTGCTGCACGAGCTGGCCGTAACCCACAAACTGGTGAAACTATTCAAATTGCTGCTGCAAACATTCCAGCTTTCAAAGCCGGTAAAGCGCTTAAAGACTCAGTAAACTAATCATTTTTTTAAACAGATTAGTTATGGCGAAAGTAAAGTTACTTAATCAGCCTAACCGTTGAATTGGGTAACTTTACCGCTAGTTACTTCAAGTGAAAAAGCGTATCTGGTAAGATACGCTTTTTTTACATGTGACAAGGTATTAAACCTTGATCAAAAAGAGATAAACAAATGCTTGAGAAAATCAGAGAAGGTTCGCAAGGACCTGTAGCCAAAATAATTTTAGGCGCGGTGATTTTATCTTTTGCTTTAGCAGGGATCGGTAGTTACCTAGGTCAAACCACGGAACAACCTGTTGCTGAAGTAAACGGAGTTAAAATTAGCCAAACGGAATTTAACCGTGCGTATCAAAACGAACGTAATCGATTAGAGCAACAATTTGGTGAGTACTTTACACAAATTGCTGCAGATCCAAATTATATGGCACAAATTCGTCAAGGTGTCATTGACCGCTTAGTACAACAAGAATTGCAATCACAGCTAGCGGCAGAATTAGGCCTTCGCGTAAGCGATGACACAGTTCGTAAAACAATTTTAGAATTACCTTATTTCCAACTTGGTGATAAATTTAATAACGATCGTTATTTACAAGTAATTCGCCAAATGAACTTCCAACCGGATACATTTCGTGAGTATCTTCGCGAAGACATGACGCGTAGCCAACTAGTATCTGCGGTTGCAGGCACAGACTTTGCGCTTGAAAGCGAACTTAAAAGTGCTATTGCACTTCAACAACAAACTCGTAGCATTGATTATTTAGTAATAAATAAAGAAGCGCTTGCAGCGAGTGTTGAAGTATCAGAGCAAGAAGTTTCAGATTACTACGACCTAAACGCATCACAGTTTTTATCACCAGAGCTTATTTCTGTAAATTATGTTGAACTAAAAGCTGAGAACATCACGGTTGCTTCGGTTATGGAAGAAGATGTTAAAGCATACTACGAGCAAAATAAGGCACAATATGTTGAGCCTGAAAAACGCCGTGTATCGCATATTTTAATAGATAACAGTGAAGACGATGATGCTGCAAAAGCAAAAGTAGATGCTCTTTACGCTGAACTTCAACAAGGTGCTGACTTTGCACAGCTAGCAGAATCTTCATCTGATGACATCGTTAGCGCTGAGATGGGCGGCGATCTTGATTGGATTGAACGTGATGTAATGGACCCAGCATTTGAAGACGCAGCATTTTCACTTGAAGCGAAAGGCGACTTTTCAGAAGTGGTTACATCAGAATTTGGTTACCACATCATTAAACTTACTGATATTCAGCCACAGCAAGTTAAAGCATTTGATGACGTGAAAGCTGATCTACGCGCTGAACTAGAGCGTGCCGAGAAAATAGACGCGTTTTACGATAAGCAAACAGAAATGGGTGCAATTGCGTTTGAAATTTCAGACCGTTTAGATGATGCAGCAGAAGTTGCTGAACTAGAAGTTAAGTCAACTCCTCTTCTAGCACTAAACGCCTTACCTGAGCCGCTAAACACTCCAGCTGTAGTTGCAGCTCTTACATCAGTTGACCTACTGGAAGACAAAGTGAACTCTGAGGTTATTGAGTTAGGTGATGAGCATATTGTTATTGTGCGCATAAACGAGCATCAACCAGCGTCAACTAAACCGCTAAGTGAAGTAAGCGAGCAAATTAAAACACGCCTAGTTAATGAAAAGTCGTCTGAGCTTGCAAAAGATAAAGCGCGTAGTTTGTTTGCTGAGCTACAGTCGGGTAAGAGTTTGAACGATATTGCTACTGAACAAAGTTTAACGCTTCGTCAAGAGCCACAACTAAATCGTCAAAGCTTTGCTGTATCGCCTGCGATTGTTACTCAGGCCTTTAAAATGGCTCACCCAGCAGATACTGCAGTAGTTGATGTTGTTGATTTGAATAACGGTGATGCAGCCATTGTTGCACTTAACTCAGTAACAGATGCTGCCGTGACCGCTGACATTGACCCACAAGCTAAACAAAGTATTACAATGGCACAAGCGAACAAAAACTATATGGTATTTATAGAGTCGCTTAAAGCTAAAGCTGAGCTTAATTTACCTGTAGTTGAGCAAGCTGCTGAATAAATTAATTTAAGTTATTTAAAAGGCGCCTTGAGCGCCTTTTTTATTGTTTTGAATTCGGATGTGCTTTTACCATTGCGTAATAATACTCATCATTTTATGGGGCTAGATAGGCCTCGCAATAAATTCAATACGATTACCGCTAGGCTCTCTTATCATCATGTGTCGCGCAGGGCCTTTACCTAAATTCTCTGGTGCAAATTCTATAGCAATATTATTTTGCATTTTTAAGTGTTTGTGCAGCTTGCTTAACTTTCGGTGTTTTTCAACACTGAGTGCTAAATGGTGTAGGCCTACATTTTCTGATTGATTAAACGCTACACGTTTTTCATCATTCTTAACTCGCCACAATGTAATGATTGTTTTTTTATTAGATAAAAAGTAAGCAGGATAAGTCGCATCATTTCCCACCACTTTAAAACCAAGTACATCAGTAAAAAACACCTTAGATGAATCTAAATCTGAAACTGTTAAACCTAAATGATCGATTCCGCCAACCCAGTTTTTAACTTTGTTAGGGGTATCGGCAATAGCAGAAGTAGATAAGAGCAGTAGGGGAGTAATGCTAAGTAGTGTGTGTTTGAGCATGGAGTGGCCTTGTTAAAAAGCAAAAGTTAATAACAAGACCCTTCTAAAACGCACTTACATTACAAAAACTACATTAACAGCTTAATAGCCGCTGTGTTATTTTTGATTGAGGGTTATTAAATACACTTTCGGTTAAACCATATTCAACCACTTCGCCTTTATCAAGCACAATTACTTGGTCACTAATATGGCGTACTAAACTAAGGTGGTGGGTGATCATGACATACGTTAAACCTGTTTCACGTTGTAACTTAAGTAATAAATTTACTATTTGGGCACGTATAGATGGGTCTAATGACGATACAGCTTCATCAAGTACCATTACTTTAGGGTCTAAAATAAGTGCTCTGGCAAAAGCCACACGTTGCAATTGACCAACGCTGAACATATGCGGGTAATAATGTTGGTGATCAACTAATAACCCCACTTTAGAAAGTGTTGAATTTATTTTTTCTGCCCGTTCTTCTTCATCAAAGTCAGTATTATACTGCAAGCAATCATCAAGCATGTCGCCAATAGTGAGACCAGGGTTTAACGACGCTCCCGAGTCTTGAAAAATCATTCTAATGTGACGACATTGGTTATCTCGAATACCGTTGTCTTCGATTATATTGCCTTCTAATAATATTTGCCCTGAGTTAGCATTATCTGCACCGGCAAGGAGTTTTGCGAGGGTACTTTTACCCGACCCGGTTTCGCCAATTACAGCAATGGTTTCACCTTTGCCAATACAAAATGAAATATTTTTTAGTACTTCAAACTTTTTCCGTTTAAATAAACCTGCCCGCACATCAAATGTTTTAGATAGCGCTTGTACCTTAAGAGTAGGTTGCATTACTTCATCTCCTTTATGAGCGGAAAATGACATGCATAGCTGTGACCACTGTGTTTAGTTAGTGTAGGAGTTATCACACATTCTTTTTGTGCCTGTGGGCAGCGAGGTCCAAGGCGACAACCAATTGGTAAATGTTGTAAGGTTGGGATAGTGCCTTTAAGTGCATAAAACGGTTCTTTATGTGCCAAACCTTGTTCGTAATCGGGTAAGCTTTTTAACAGGGCCTGAGTATAAGGATGGCGAGGCTGCTTAAATATTTTATGGGTAGGGCCTGCCTCAACCATTTGGCCGCAATATAAAACGTGAATACCATGTGACCAATCGGCAATTTCTTCAAGCTCATGTGAAATCATTAAAATAGACATATTTTTTAGCTGATTAAGACTTTTTAACAATCTGAATACTTGTGCCCGAGTTGTACTCTCTAGCGCTGTAGTGGGCTCGTCAGCAATTAAAAGCTTAGGTGTGCGAGCAATCGCCATAGCAATCATTACCTTTTGACACACACCTTCAGAGAGCTCGTGAGGGTAGCTATCAAGTACGGCTTCATGATTTTTTATGCCGACTTTGTGAATAAGCGCCTTAACTCGGTCTTTTCGGTCTCTATTACGTTTTAAAAAGAACCCTTTGCGAGCAACTTCTGGCAGTGTTTCAGCAATTTGATTAAAAATTTTCGCCGTAGGGTCTAGGCACCGGCTTGGATCTTGGTAGATCATCGCAATGTCTTTGCTTACAGTTTGCCTGCGTTGTTCAGGAGTTAGGCGCATTAAGTCAACACCCCGCCAATGGATTCGGTCAGCGGTTATATTCCAGCGTTCATTTAAAACACCAACAATGGCTTTTGCTATAAGGCTTTTACCGGAACCAGATTCACCTACAAGCGCATGTACTTCACCTTCTTTTAAACTAAAGCTGACTCTATCTACCGCTCTTATAACGGTTTCTGAAGTACGCAGTTCAATGGTTAAGTTTCTTACATCAAGTAATTGCATTTAATCGGCCTTACGCTCTTTTAGCACTTGTCTAAGTCCATCGCCTACTAAATTGGTTGATAATACCGCTAAAAATAATAATACCCCTGGCAAAGCAACCGTCCAAGGAGCCAAATAAATTAAGCCAAGATTTTCTGCCAAAATAGCCCCCCACTCGGTGGTAGGAGGTTGTGCACCGAGCTTTAAAAAACCCAACGCAGAAATATCTAGTATGGCCGTAGACAATGCCATAGTAAAAATAACCACAATATGTTCGTAAATATTGGGAAAAATACCACGAGATATAATATGCCAATTTGAAGCGCCGTCGAGCTTAAACGCGGTGATATAGTCTTTGCTCAGCTCTTCTACTATTAGGTTTCTGATTGAATGAATAAACTGGGGTAGTAACGCTAAAATAATTGCCCATACGGTATTCATTAAGCCAGGGCCAAGCACTGCGATAATAATAATAGCTAACAACAATGAGGGTATTGAAAGAGTGATATCAAGTAGGTGATTTAAAAAGCTTGAACGGATACCACGGCTAATGCCTGCAAAAGTACCGACTAATACGCCTATTATAGTCGTTAGTAACGCGGCGACCACGGATAAACCAAAGGTATAAGTTGCGCCGTTCATTAATCGCGACAACACATCACGCCCTAAATCGTCTGTTCCCAAAATAAAGCGCACGTCGCCCATTTCATGCCATGAAGGCGGAATAAGTAGTGCATCGCTGTGCTGCTGGTTTACCCCATAAGGCGCTAAAAATGGTGCACTGGCAGCAAGTAAGGCAAATGCTATAAACACCCATAAACCAACAAGGGCAGGGTGATTGTTTTTAAATTTTCGCCAAAATCGCGCAAGTGGCGATTTATTCGACTCTTCAGAAAATACTTTAAACTTTGCCATGGGCTTGGTTCCGTGAGAGTGGGTCGAATAAACTGTAAAGAAGTTCGGTTACTATGGTTGCTAAAATTACAAACAATGACACAGCCATTAAGCCGCCTTGAATGGCAGGAAAATCTCGTTGGTAAATACTGTCTATTAACCAGCGGCCAATACCAGGCCATGAAAAAATGACCTCGGTGATCATAGCAAGCGTAATCAATGTACTAAATTGCAAACCAATTTTTTTTATGACCGGTAAAAGCGCGTTACGCAGCGCGTGATGCAAAATTAACTGACGTCGGTTCAATCCTTTTGCTCGCGCTGTTTTTATGAAGTTTTGATCCATTATTTTTAACATTGACTCTCGGGTAAAGCGCACAAGTACAGTTGTTGGGTACATGGCAAGTACTATGGTTGGTAATGTTAAATGATGTAATGCGTCAGTAAATGCCATGCCTTTATATGGAAAACCTGCTAACGCAATATCAATCAACATAAACCCAGTAGATGGCGGAATTTCATAAAGAAGCCCCATTCTGCCCGACATTGGAAACCACCCCAATTTGAGAGAAAAAATCATAATTAGTAATAAAGCCAACCAAAATACAGGCATAGAATAGCCCACAATAGTCGTTGAATTAATGAGCTTGTCGGGCCAGCGATTGTAATATGCTGAACCTAAAATTCCTGCAGGCACACCAATAAAAATAGACACAATAAGTGCATAAACACTAAGCTCTAGCGTTGCCGGTAATAGATCAAGAATATGCGAGAACACATTGTCGCCAGAGGCAAACGATAAGCCCCAATCGCCTTGAAAAACACGACCCAAAAAAGCGATGTATTGAGTGAAGTAATTGCTGTTATATTGATACTTATCTTCTAGTTGAGTATTTTGCGAGAAGTTATTGCTTGGCACACCACTTAAATTACTTAACGGATCTCCAGGGAATAAATAAGCGAGAGAAAACGTAAATATGCTTAGCATTAATAGCATAAAAAGTAATAAACCAAGGCGGCGTAAAATATAATCAAGGATCATTACTTTTTCCTCGCATTGGCTAACGAAATAGCACCAAATGGGCCAAGTGTTATGCCTTCAACATCGGCACTACTTGCTTGAAACCGCAGGCCATGAGCAATTGGTAGCAAGGGTAATTCATCCATAATGAGCGATTGCACATCGGCATAATATTTTTTTCGCATTAATATATCGGTGGTATCGAGTGCTTGCGCTAATAATAAATCAAATTTTGGGTTGCACCAATTAGCGGGGTTTTTACCACTAAATGTTGCAGAGCAACTTAATAAAGGGCTAAAAAAATTATCTGGGTCAGGCGTGTCTGCTGCCCAGCCAAGTAACACGCTATCGTGGCGGTGCTCACCAATGCGTTGAATAAACGTATTCCACTCGTACTCTACAATATTTACGTTAACGCCTATTTTGCGCAAATCACTTTGCATCAGCTCAGCCATTTTACGCGCATTTGGATTATAAATACGGCTTACCGGCATAGCCCAAATATTCATATCAAACCCATCTTTTAAGCCTGCTTCTGCAAGCAAACTTTTGGCAAGATCGGGGTCAAACAATGGCATCGATGTTTGGGCATCAAATGCCCAAGACGTGGGCGGTAACATCGACTCGGCTCGTGTTCCGTTGCCGTAATACACCGCTTGCATTATTTTATCTGTATCGATTGCATGTGCAAGCGCCTTACGAACTCGAATATCGTCAAAAGGTGGGCGTTCTGTGTTAAAAGCCCAATAGCCAACATTAAGGTTCGTTTCTTTTTCAATATTAATATCTTCACGCTGGGCTAAAATACTCAACTGAGCACTACTAGGATGAGCCGCTAAGTCGCACTCTTTAGTAAGTAGTTTTGCGATTCGGGCTGTGCCATTCGGGGTAATATCGTAAACAAGTTGTTCAAGAGCGACGTCGTGTTTCCAATAATCAGGATTACGGTAAAAGCGGACTAAATTATCTCGGCGATATTCACGATAAATATAAGGACCAGTGCCTACAGGGTATTGATCAAATAACCCTTCTTGTTCGGCTGCTTTGCGTTTCATTGCATATTCTGCGGATAAAACTACCGCAAAATCTGTTGCCATATTGGCTAAAAAGCTGCTTTCAGCATTAAATAACTCAAACCTGACTTGGTAGTCAGACACCCTAACAATTTTTCGGATAAGCTGATCAACACCTACACTTTGAAAATAAGGGTAACTTGCATCACCCACAAAATGATAAGGGTTGTAAACGTCAAATAATCGGCTAAAGGTAAAAATAACGTCATCGGCATTAAATGTGCGTGTAGGAGTAAAGTACGCAGTCGTATGAAACGGCACGTTTTGTCGTAAAGTAAATGTGACAGACTTACCATCTTTACTTACTTTCCAATCTGTAGCGAGTTCACTTTGAAACTCTGCAGTAACCGGATCAATACTTATCAAACGGTCATAAAGCTGATTTGCAATAATATCAATAGTTGAGCCTGTGGTTGTTACTTGTGGGTTAAACGACACAGGGTTTGCTTCGGCGCAATATACCAAGCCTTGGCTTTTTTCTTCAATAACGCGTTCTTCACTATCTAAGCAGCCAACTAAAGGGACGGCTAGTAAAGTAAGTAAAAATTTATGCACACGCATAACCTCTAACTATTGTTGATCCAACAAATTGTATTTTTTTAGATACCCACGTAATTGATGATACGTTAAACTAAGTACTTCTGCAGTTTTCTTTTGATTAAATTGGCTGTGCTCAAGCGCTTTATTAATCATATTTATTTCAAACTCATTTGAGCGCTCTTTTAAGCTACAAGGAAATTGAATATCAGCGTCTACTTTTTGCTCAGAAATGCTTACAGGCGCGGCAACTGAAATAGGCTCAGCACTTACATGCTGTGGAGTTATGGGAGCTTTAATACGCGCTTTTGGCCTAAATGGACTCTCGAATGGGTCTAAAATAATCTGGTGAACGGGAATATGTTCACTACCGTGGCGATACAAACTACGCTCAACCACATTTTTAAGCTCACGAATATTTCCTGGCCAATCATACGATAAAAGTGTTTCTGTAGCGCTTCGGGTAAAGCCACTGAATAACTCCCACTCTAAATCGCGTGCCATGTTCATCGCAAACTGCTCTGCAAGCAGCATAATATCGTCTTGACGTTCACGCAGTGGAGGGAGGGTAATTACATCAAATGCTAATCGGTCCAACAAATCGCTTCTAAATTCACCTTGTTCTGCAAGATATGGTAAGTCTTCATTGGTGGCGCATACTAAGCGGGTGTCAACTTTAACAGTTTGCTTACCGCCAACGCGTTCAAACTCACCGTACTCTATAACGCGAAGAAGCTTTTCTTGTACCATGGCAGATGTATTTGCTAATTCATCCAAAAATAGCGTACCGCTGTTAGCGCGTTCAAAACGGCCTTCGTGGCGTTTACTGGCCCCGGTAAATGCGCCGCTTTCATGACCAAATAATTCGCTTTCGAGCAGGTTTTCGTTCAAGGCTGCACAGTTTAGCTTTACGTAGTTTTGATCCCAACGCTTAGATAAAAAATGTAAGCGAGCAGCAATAAGCTCTTTACCTGTGCCTCGTTCGCCAATAATAAGCACCGGCTTATCTAAATTAGCGAGTTGCGATACTTGATCCAACACCGATAAAAAGCTGTCTGATTGGCCTAGTAAATTGTCTTGTTGGCGATATTGGCTCATATTCCCTAAGTCTTGGTCATTTTTACTAACTGTTAGTGTATTTCATAATTATGAATAACTAAAGTAATTTGTATATTTAGTTTAACTTAATGAAAATAAAGTGTATTTTGTTTTTTAAAAAGTTGGCAAGCATATTGATACTAGTTAAAGCAGACTAACTAAGTTTTAATTACAGAGGTAAATGTTATGGGAATTTTTTCACGTTTTGCAGATATTGTTAATTCTAATATCAATGCCATTTTAGATAAAGCAGAAGACCCAGAAAAAATGGTGCGTCTGATTATCCAAGAAATGGAAGATACACTGGTAGAGGTGCGTTCTACGTCAGCTAAAACTTTGGCTGAGAAAAAAGAAATTGTTCGCCGCCTAGATACACTTAAAGTTCAAGTAAGTGACTGGCAAGAAAAAGCTGAGTTAGCACTTAGTAAAGACCGCGAAGATTTAGCACGTTCAGCATTACTCGAAAAGCAAAAGTCGGCAGATGCAGTGAGTGCTGTTGAAGGTGAACTTGAGCATGTAGAGTCTCATATTGAGAAGCTTCAGCAAGAAGTGACCACACTACAAGAAAAGTTAGCTGATGCTAAATCACGTCAAAAGGCAATAATTCTTCGCCAGCGTTCAGCTGAGTCGCGCCTAGAAGTGAAAAAAGCACTTGATAGCTCTAAAGTAGAAGACGCACTTAATCGCTTTGAACGTTACGAAACTAAAATTGATGGACTAGAATCTCAAATAGAGTCTTACGATTTAGGTAAGCAAACGTTAGCAGACGAAATTGCTGATTTACAAAAAAATGAAAAAATTGATGATGAGCTAGCTGAACTTAAAAAGAAGCTTGCTGATAAGTAATTTATACAGGGGCATGTAATGTGCCCCACTGCTTAACATATTTGAACGGATTGTCAGGAGAGGATTATGTTTGATCCAGAGATACTAGTTGCACCATTTATCTTATTTATGATTTTTGTTGCGCCACTGTGGTTAATTTTACACTACCGTAGCAAAAAGCAAGTCAGCCAAGGTTTAAGTGAACATGAACACCGCCAATTACTCGAACTAGCACATAAAGCTGAACGCATGGCTGATAGAGTAGAAACACTTGAAGCATTGCTTGATCAAGAGTCACCACAATGGAGACGCAAAATATGAATGCCAAACGCGAATTATTAAGAGACCCACAGCGCGGTAAAATAGCCGGAGTGTGTGCGGGATTAAGTGACTACTTTAATATGGAGTTATGGTTAGTTCGCATTATATTTGTTAGTGCGGTACTGCTAGCAGGTGGCCCATTATTTGTGGTAGCGTATATTGCAGCGTGGTTTATTTTAGACAAAAAAGAGCCAACGACTGCACATACCAGTAGTTCAACCAAAGCTGACGATCCGTTAGAAGTAAAATTTAAAGTATGGCAAAAGGGTGAGCCTCCGCGCCGCGCTTTACAAGATTTAAAAGAGCGTTTAGCGCGAGTAGATACACGCCTTCAAGATATGGAACGCCACGTTACCTCTAGCGAGTTTACGGTAAGCCGTGAAATCAATAAACTTTAAAGGATTTAATGGCACTTTATTAGGTGATTAAGCATCAATGAAGTGCTAGCCCATTATGAGTCGTACTTCATTTGCTAAAAAGACCTTTAAAAGTATTAAAGGCAGTGCACAAAAAGCCCTTCACCGAAGTTTAGATCAGCATGTGAAATTGGCTGTTACCGGGTTAAGTGGTAGCGGTAAAACCGCCTTTATTACAGCCTTAGTAAAGCAATTAACGACACAAGCAAACGATAAAAACCTCCCGTTTTTTGACGTAATGCGAGAGCATCGCCATATTGCTACCAAAGTTGTACCGCAAGAGGCGCTTAACGTTCCCACTTTTGATTATACGCGTGCGCTTAATTCTCTTTTACCAAGTGACGGCGAACCAAAATGGCCCGCATCGACTGAGCGCATTAATACACTTCGTTTGGCAATAAAATATCAGAGCAATACGGGTTTACGTGGGCATTTTTCACCGCAATCCACGTTGTACTTAGATATTATAGATTACCCCGGCGAGTGGTTACTTGACTTACCCATGCTTGAGCAAAGCTATGAGCAGTGGTGTGATCTTCAATACCCCTTATTACTGCAACACCCGCGCGTAAATACGTCTAATGATTTTTTAAATGCGCTTGAGCAGCTTGACTTAAACGCACCTGTTGATGAGAGCTTACTTTCACAAATTGCTGAGCTTTACCAACATATGCTGGTGGGTCTTAAAAAAGACACCAAACTAGCTATGCTACAACCTGGGCGAATGCTAATGCCTAGTGACTTAAAAGGTGCGCCGCTATTATTATTTTTCCCTGTTAATTCTCAGCAGTTTAATAGCGGTGATATTATTGCGGGATCTAATTTAGAGCATCTTATTAAGCGCTTTAATGCTTATGTAAAAGAAGTGGTTAAGCCTTTTTACAACGAGCATTTTAAACATTTTGACCGTCAAATAGTGTTAGTCGATGTATTAAGTGCTTTAAACGAAGGCCATGCAACACTCCAAGAGCAAAGTAGCGTAATAAATCAATTACTCGCCCACTTTAATTACGGCGAGTCAGGCTTTTTCAAACGTTTATTTAAACCCAACATAGATAAAATACTCTTTGCGGCAAATAAATCAGATCACATCAGTGCCAAGCACCATAAAGACTTAGCATTACTGCTCGATTCGCTTGTGCATGAGCAAACTAACTATTTAAAATTCGATGGTGTGCAAATAGAAACCATGGCTATGTCGTCAATAACGGCTACGCAACCGCGCCAAATAAATGATAAAGGCCAAACGCTTGATTGTATTTATGGTAAACCTTTAAACGAGCAAGACTGGTTAACTTATTTACCGCCACAGCCGCCGAGGCGCATGCTTAGTAAAGCTGAATGGCCCGCACAAGGTTTTGAGTTTTTATCGTTTACGCCCATGCCATGCCCTGATAAACAACTAAAACACATTCGCCTTGATCATGTAATGCAGTACTTGTTAGGAGACAAATTATCATGAATGAGACACAACCTCAGTTTCAAGCAGGTCGCCGAATAGACACACAAGATGTTGAACAAATTGAACCCGCTTTAGTTCCTGCAAAAGTGATTGAGCACGGGCAAAGTAATGATAACGATGACTTTGATGACGAAACACTTGAGCCTGAAATTGATCTAACTCCAGTTTATAAAAAATCAAAATGGCAAACCTTAAAAGGTATTTTTGCGATTAGCTTTATTGTGCTTGTACTTTTAGAGTTTGCGTTTTCGTTAGTATTTACATTTCAGCAATCTATTATTTTAGGCAGTGTTTATTTAACCGCCGTTGTCAGCGGTGTAGTGTTAATTGGACGAATGTTGTGGCGAGAATATTCAATGTTGCGCAGTTTAAAACGTAACCAGTTGCATAGAGTTGAAGCCGATAGACTTTTAAATAGTGAGCAAGTAGGCGGGGCATTGCCTTGGCTTGAAAAGTTAAATAAACACCAACAGCTTGATAACTTCGACACTTTTAAAAGCCAAGTTGCAGAGCATCACAGCGATAAAGAAATAATGACACTATACGCAAATAGCTTATTGGTCACCCAAGATACTCAAGCGAAAAAGCTTATAAATCGTTTCGCAACCGAGTCCGCATTATTGGTTGCACTGAGCCCAATTGCGCTAGTGGATATGATGGCAGTATTGTGGCGTGGCACCAAGCTAATAGAGCAAATTGGTAAAATTTATGGCATTGGATTTGGCTATGCTAGTCGAATTAAGCTTTATCGCATGCTTATAAAGCAAGTCATGTTTGTGGGTAGTGCGGAGCTTGTATCTGATTTAGCGGCAACGGCGCTAAGTGCTGAGTTATTGGGTAAACTTTCTGGGCGAGCAGCACAAGGTGTCAGCGCTGGTATTTTTACAGCGCGTATAGGCTACAAAGCTATGGAGCTAAGTCGCCCTTTACCAAGGCTCGAGCACAAGCGGAGCTTGCTAAAAGAGACCGTACAAAGCATTGCAGGTAAAATTATAAAACGAGGAAAAACAGAGCCTACACAATAGCATGGAAATATTTGTGTACAGCTAAGCGGGTAAACTTTGCACAAATAGCCATCTGAGCATCCGGCATGCTTGTGATTTAAACTGTGGTACGTTTTTATCTATGTCACTAACAACACATAATAAAAATGAGCACAAAGATAATGACCAAGCATCATCTTCATACACAATGTATTCATGGCCCGCAAAAAGCAAACGATCCTCATGGCGCATTAACCTCTCCGTTATACCAAACATCAACCTTTCATTTTGAAAATGCAGCACAAGGTGCCGCACGTTTTGCAGGAGACGAACCAGGCTATATTTACACTCGTCTAGGTAACCCAACAACCACCGAGCTTGAACAAAAAATAGCACAGCTAGAAGGCTGTGAAGCGGCTGCGGCAACGGCTACCGGTATGGGCGCTGTGTCTGCATCGGTATTGAGCTTTTTATCACAAGGCGACCACCTAGTGGCCTCAAGTACATTGTATGGATGTACATTCGCATTTTTTGCACACATGTTACCGCGTTGGGGAATCGAAGTGACGTTTGTTGATATGACCAATGAGGCCGAACTTCGCGCTGCGATTAAACCAAATTCAAAAATGATATTTGTAGAAACACCTATAAACCCAACAATGGCTGTAATTGATCTAGCACTTATTGGCGCTATTGCTAAACAGCACAACTTAATTAGCGTGGTCGACAACACCTTTTTAACGCCGCTGCTGCAATCACCAAAACAATATGGCATTGATATAATTATGCACAGTGCCACCAAATACATAAATGGCCATGGCGACGTAGTGGCAGGACTTGTGTGTGGATCGCTCGAGCATATCACCCTAATTAAAATGACCGTACTAAAAGACATTGGTGCCACGATAAGCCCACACGACGCATGGCTTATAAATCGCGGATTAAAAACCTTAGCCATACGTATGGAGCGTCACTGTCAAAGTGCCCAAACAGTAGCCGAATACTTAGAGGCGCACCCGCAGGTTAATATTGTTTATTACCCGGGGCTTAAATCTCATCCAGGGTATAAATTTATTGGTAATCAAATGAAAGCTGCAGGCGGCGTAATTGCGTTTGAAATAAAAGGCACCTTACAACAAGGCGCGCAATTTATTGATAGCATGAAGCTTTGTACACTTGCTGTCAGCCTAGGCGATGCCGAAACACTCATTCAGCACCCTGCTTCTATGACTCATTCTCCTTATACACCAGAGGAGCGAGCTGCTGCTGGAATAAGTGATGGGCTGATCAGGCTTTCGGTTGGGCTTGAAGATGTTAACGACATTATTAGCGATTTAGACCAAGCATTTGCTCAAATAGTTTAGGTGTAATTTTTTATATACACATGAATATGGCCTAAATGCCTTTAAATTTGGGGCTGTACATTAAAAGCACCATTGCTGTAATTTTTAATTTACAGTTCATGTGATCGTGCCAAGCACAGATGTTAGCCTATCTATTAAACTTTTGTTCACTTTTGCATAGTATGGCTGCATTAGATATTCACTAATCTTGAGTATCACACTGACACACATTTAGGGTATACACCCAAGAAGGTACTTATGGCTAAATCAAGTAAATACACCTCCAAAACACCAGACGAAAATGGCGTCATACACTGGAGCGAAGAAGAAAATAAAATTTGGTCAGAGCTAGTGGCACGCCAACTTGAATGCATTGAAGGCAAGGCCTGCGATGAGTACATGGATGGGCTTAAAAAAATAAATCTTCCACACGATCGTATACCGCAATTAAGTGAGCTTAATGAGGTACTTCTTGCCACTACTGGCTGGCAGGTTGCGCCAGTGCCAGCACTTATCGATTTTGATGAGTTTTTTAGGTTGTTGGCAAACAAACAATTTCCGGTAGCGACGTTTATTCGTAGTCGTGAAGAGTTTGACTATCTCCAAGAACCAGATATTTTTCATGAAATATTTGGCCACTGCGCCATGCTAACAAACCCAGATTTTGCCAAATTCACACACAAATACGGCCAACTAGGTTATGCGGCGCAGAAAAAAGATCGCGTATACTTAGCTCGTATGTACTGGTTTACCGTTGAGTTTGGTTTAATGCAAACCGAAAACGGACTGCGGATTTATGGCGGCGGTATTTTATCAAGCCCGGGTGAAACGCAATACGTGTATTCAGATACACCAGAAATAACGCCAATGAGCGTCATTGATGTGCTGCGTACGCCGTACCGTATTGATATTATGCAGCCACAGTACTACACCATTAATTCTATTCATGATCTATTTGATATATCGCAAATGGATATTATGACTTTGGTAGAGCAAGCTAAAGCGCTTGGTTTGCACGACCCAAAATTTCCACCAAAAGAAAAATTAGCTAGTTAACTTTAATTTAAAAAGAAACGCTAAAGTAAGGATTTAAGATGTCTTCATTAAGTGAACAAAAATGCGAAGCTTGCCACGTAGATGCTCCAAAAGTGTCTGACGAAGAGCTTGCACAATTAATTACTAAAATCCCAGACTGGGTACCTGAAGTACGCGACGGCATTATGCAGCTTGAACGTGTTTATAAATTTAAAAACTTTAAGCAAGCTATCGCGTTTACCAATAAAGTTGGCGACATGGCAGAAGATGAAGGCCACCACCCAGGTTTATTGACCGAGTGGGGCAAAGTAACCGTTACATGGTGGAGCCATTCAATTAAAGGCCTGCACAAAAACGACTTTATTTGCGCAGCTAAAACAGACGACGTGTTTAACGCACTGTAATAAAAAATTAATTGAGCAAACTAAAAGCACTTATTTTTATAAGTGCTTTTTTATTGGCTTTGGTAAATTATCACCTTCTACAATTAAAATTGTTACAACAAAAAGCATATGGATAACAAAACAAATATATGCCATGTAGTTATATTCTAGGTTGATTATTTTGTGTCCGAGAATAATATAGGCTGTATAAAAAAGGATGGTTACATGGCAACAAAACTGCAGCTTATTAACCCTGATGGACAGGCTAACTTTGGTTTATTCCCGCAAGGGATTAAACATATTAATTACTTGGATTTTGACTTAAGAAACTCAATGGATAAACCATGCGGTATGCTTGCAAAAAAACTTAAGTTTAACCAGTTCCAATTTATAAGCATTACTTGCGAAGAATTAGTCGTTGGGCTTGCGATCGTTGATCTGAAAATTGCCAGTAACTGCTTTGTTTATGTTTATAATTTAAAAACAAATCAGCTAAACGAGTACAGCTTTGTAAATCTATTTTCTAAAGACACACTCATTGAGCCTCAGCCAAATTCAGGCAATAGTTATTTTAAAAAGGGTAATAATAGCGTTTACATTAATACAACAGACAGGCCCGGAGAGCGAAAGGTAACAGTTAAAATAAGCACCACACTGTCTCTTGATGCAATAATTAACGAGTCAGATAATTATATTCCTCTGAGTGTATGTGCACGGGCTGGTTATGCAGGTTTTCATTTTACCCAAAAGTCAGCAGGGCTAAATTGCCATGGTACGCTTATGTTAAATAATACCCGCTACGATTTTAGCAGTATGAACGCACTTGCCTGTGTAGATTGGAGTGCAGGCTATATGCGTCGTGAAACGTTTTGGAATTGGGCAAGCCTTGCCTGTAAATTACCAGGTGGACGCAATTTAGGATTAAACCTTTCAGCAGGTGTAATTGAAACAGGATTTACTGAAAATGCCATTTGGCTTGACGGCAAGCTATACAAAATTGATATGGTTGATTTTAAATTTAACCGTTATGGCGATAAAACTGATTGTGCTAAGTGGGAACTCCACTCAAACGACGGCATGATTAATCTTATTTTTGAACCTGTAAGTCACCGCTTTGATAAAACGAACTTACTCATTGTGGCGACGAATTTCACACAAAAAATTGGTCGTTACTTCGGTGAAATAACACTTCCAAATGAAGTGATAATACTTAACGGGCAGTGGGGCTTAGTGGAAGATCATTATTCAAAATGGTAGATGTACTTTTTTGGGTATTAACGTAAAGTTAATCATAACTACGAATGAAAAAGATAAGGCTCTAAATTAAAGAAGTTCAGAGCCTTATTTTTTCATCAATAATTTATTCTAATGTTATTAGTTTCTTATTAATCATCAATCGAGCGAAGTAGGGCGTTAATGCCTACTTTTTCACGTGTTTGTTGATCTACTTTTTTCACAATAATTGCAGCGTATAGGCTGTGAGTGCCATCTTTTGATGGTAATGCACCTGGCACAACTACTGCGCCTGCTGGTACGCGGCCGTAGTGAATTTCGCCGGTTTCACGGTCATAAATACGGGTGCTTTGGCTGATATAAACGCCCATTGAAATCACAGCGCCTTCTTCTACTACTACGCCTTCAACAATTTCAGAACGTGCGCCAATAAAACAGTTGTCTTCAATAATGGTTGGGTTAGCTTGTAGTGGCTCTAAAACGCCGCCAATGCCAACGCCGCCAGATAAGTGTACGTTCTTACCAATTTGTGCACATGAGCCTACAGTTGCCCATGTATCTACCATGGTGCCTTCGTCAACGTAGGCACCAATGTTTACGTACGATGGCATAAGCACGACATTTTTACCTACAAAGCTGCCTTTACGGGCTACTGCGTTTGGTACTACGCGCATGCCGCCTTGCTGAAATTGCTCCGGCGTGTAGTCGCTAAATTTAAGCGGCACTTTGTCATAAAATTGGTTTACGCCATCGTTCATTGGTTGATTGTCGCGAATACGAAACGACAGTAATACGGCTTTTTTAAGCCATTGGTGTACAACCCATTCGCCTGATATTTTTTCAGCTACACGGGCTGCACCGCTGTCGAGCAGCTCTAATGCGTCGATAATAGCTTGTTTTACGTCGCTAGATACTGTGCTTGGGCTAATGCTGTCACGGTTATCCCATGCATTTTCGATCATTGTTTTTAAATCTGACATGTATGTCCTCTTATTCTGTTTCGGCGTTGAATTTTTTACGCAATGCCTGATGAATTTTTGCTTGCTCTTCATCGGTTAGCGCTTGATATTCGTTATTAGATACAACAAAGAAATCCTCTGCACGTTCACCTACCGTTGTGATTCGGGCTGCGTGAATGTGTAGTAAATGTGCTTGGAAAACTTCGGCTATTTTGGTTAGTAGGCCCGGTATATCAACAGCTTGTATTTCAATTAAGCTGCGATCTTTACGAGCATGAGGGCGAAGCACTATTTTAGGCTTAATGTTAAAGTCTTTAAAACGTTGCGAGCGGCTCTTTTTAAAGCGAATTTTTTTACGTGGGTCGTTAAGTGCTTGCTCAAGGCCGCGTTTAATCGATTGCGAACGGCTGCTTGCGATAGGGTCGCCACTCACTTCAAGAATTACAAAACTAAATAGTACGTAACCATCTTTAGTGGTGAGTACTTGTGCATGTTGGATTTGTGCTTTTTTAGTACCAATAATATTTACTAAGCGAGCGAATAGCGCACCTGAGTAGGGACTATAAACAAAAACTTGTGTGCCACCGTGCATCGGCGCATTCGACACAATTACACTCGGTTGACTTAAATCGGTGCTATTTAATAAATGCTCGGTTTGCCACGATATTTGTTGCTCGCTAAATGCAGTAAAGTAGTTTGCTTTAAAGCGGCTCCAAATTAGGTCAATTTTTTCTTCAAGGTACCCTAAGTTAAGTAAGCGCTGTTTTGCTTGGTGCTTTTTATCACGGATTTGGTCGCGTTGGTCCATTGGGTTTTCAAGGCCTAGACGCAATGCACGTTGTGTGTGCAAATAAAGTTCGCGTAGTAGGGTGTTTTTCCAATCGTTCCATAGGTTGTCGTTAGTGGCACGAATATCTGCCACGGTCAAACAATAAAGGTAGTCGAGTTGACGCTCTGTTTTTACACGTGTTGCAAAGTCTTTAATTACACCCGGGTCGTTTATATCTTTACGCTGTGCAGTTACAGACATAAGTAAGTGATTACCAACAAGCCATGCTATAAGCTTGCCATCGGATGATGGGAAGCCATGTAATTTAGCAAATGCAATGGCATCAACAGAGCCAAGCTCTGAATGATCGCCTCCACGGCCTTTTGCAATATCATGAAAAATACCGGCTAAATATAAAAGCTCAGGTTTATCCATACGGGTAACTATTTCACTACAAATTGGAAACTCACTCACGCCCGTTTTATCAAAATATTGGTAAATATTATTGATTAATTTGTGGGTGTGCTCATCGACCGTGTAGGCATGAAATAAGTCAAACTGCATTTGTCCAAATATATTACGCCATTGCGGTAAGTAAGCTGCAAGCATGCCGTGTTTGTGCATGAGAGTAAATGCACGGCCCATACCGTTAGGGTGTTTTACCAGACGTAAAAAGGCTTCACGACAGGCTGCGTAATCTTGCAGGTCACCTAGTAAACGACGGCGCACTTGGCGAATAGTTCGAATGGTGCTTGGGTAAATGTGGGTTATTTCTGGATTTTCTGCAATGTGCTCAAACAGAACAAAAAGCTGGTCGCGTCTAAAAAAGACAGATGGGTCTTTTACACGAATTTGATGACCAACTCGCTCAAAGTTTCTGTCGAGTACTTCAACGACTGCTTCGCTGCTCAGTGGTGAAATGCTTTGCTCAAAATACGAAAGCAGCATTTGATTGAGTTCGCGTACACGGCTCATGATACGAAATAAGCGCTTCATCATTCGCTCAACCGACGCTTTACCATCGCTACCAAAGCCAAGTATTTCTGCGGCCAGGGGTTGATGATCAAACAGTAAACGGTTTTCTGAGCGTCCGGCAGCCAAGTGTAATGCAAAACGAATATTCCACAGGTTTTCTAGGCACTCTGATAGCTCTTGAAACTCTTCATGGGTTAAGTAGCCATGATTTATAAGCTCTTGAAGTGTTTCGGCTCTAAAGTGTTTTTTGGCTACCCAAATAATAGTTTGTAAATCGCGAAGACCACCTGGGTTTTCTTTTATGTTTGGTTCTAGGTTGTAAGCTGTACCATGGCATTTACGGTGACGCAGGTTTTGCTCTTGTACCTTGGCTTCAAAAAAGTCATTAGAGCCCCACACTGGCGTTTCGAGTATAAAGTTTTTAAGCTTTTCGAACTCAATATGGTTACCAAAAATAAGACGGCTTTCCAGTAGGCTGGTGGCAAAGGTTACGTCTTCACGTTTTTGCTCTATTGCTTGATCAATAGTGCGCACGCTGTGGCCAATTTCTAAGTTGAGATCCCACAGCATAGTCACAAATTGACCTATTTTTTCACATACACTTTCACTTGGTTGCTCAGTAACAAGCAACAAAAAGTCGATATCTGAATAAGGATGGAGCTCACCGCGTCCATAACCGCCCACGGCAATCAATGCTAGATCAGGTTCATGAGATAAGTCATAAACATGAAATAACTTGATCAACAGGCGGTCGATAAACTCAGCCCGGGCATTAATTAAATTACCAACCGGTTGCTTTGAAAACTCGTTATGTAACCATTTATAAAAATAGCTAGAACAATCGCGATAGTCACTCAGTTGCTCAGCATCGCTAAGCAACTTTTTTACTTTGTTGGGTAATGCCACGTGGGCTGGCTCCTCATTGAACCTTCCACATTGATAAACGTACTATCAACTGCGTCGGTTTATTAGTGTTCGATAATCCTGTCGATAGTATCATCTGATCGTAGCGTTAAAATTTCAACACCATTTTCAGTCACTAATAACGTGTGTTCCCACTGTGCAGACAAGCTGCGGTCACGTGTAACAACAGTCCAATCGTCTTTAAGTAGTTTACATTGACGTTTACCCGCATTAACCATTGGCTCAATGGTCAAACACATACCGGCTTTTAATGTTTCACCTGTACCGGCTTTACCGTAATGCATTACTTGTGGTTCTTCGTGAAATTCGCTACCAATACCGTGGCCACAGTATTCACGTACGATTGAGTAGTTAAAGCTCTCTGCGTATTTTTGAATTGCTTCGCCAATGTCACCTAAACGTACACCCGGTTTTACCATTTTAATGGCAAGGTATAAGCTCTCTTGGGTGACTTCTGCGAGACGTTTACCTTGAATATTAGGTTTACCTACGTGAAACATTTTAGATGTATCACCGTGATAGCCATCTTTAATAACGGTGATGTCTATATTTACGCTGTCACCTTCTTTTAACGGTTTGTCGTTAGGAATACCATGACAAATTACATGGTTAACAGAGGTGCAAATTGATTTTGGAAAACCGTGATAATTTAACGGGGCAGGAACTGCTTTTTGCTCGTTAACAATATAATCATGACAAAGTGTATTTAGCTCATCAGTGGTGATCCCCGGCACGACATGTGGGCCGATCATTTCAAGTACTTCTGCTGCTAAGCGACCAGCTACGCGCATTTTCTCTATTTCTTCAGGGGTCTTGATAATAGCGCTCATTGAGGCTCCAAAGTTGCGTTTTTAACATTTTATCGCTGCATAATTTTTGCACGCGATGTTGAGTATTTAATTTTAATATGGTATAAAGCGCGCCGTCTTTTTACAAATAAATTCTTAAATGATTTTTTGTATTTAAGGCAAACACAACTTGATTTTAACACACACACGTATCGTCACATACACTTGGGTGCATTAGAAGTTTAAATACTTCGGTGTTGGTGCTATGGGATATGTGGAGGCCTAACCCTAAACAACTATAGAGGATCTATAAAATGGCAAACGTTTCAATGCGCGACATGCTTCAAGCTGGTGTTCACTTTGGTCACCAAGCACGTTACTGGAACCCTAAGATGAAGCCTTTCATCTTCGGCACTCGTAACCGTGTACATATCATCAACCTTGAGCAAACTGTACCAATGTTCAACAACGCACTTAAGTTTTTAACTGGCGCTGCTGCAAACAAAGGTAAAGTTCTTTTCGTTGGTACTAAGCGCGCAGCAAGCGACGCAGTAAAAGAAGCTGCTATCGCGAGCGATCAGTTTTACGTTAACCACCGCTGGTTAGGTGGCATGTTGACTAACTGGAAAACAGTACGTCAATCAATCAAGCGTCTTAAAGACCTTGAAATCCAAAGCCAAGACGGTACTTTCGAGAAATTAACTAAGAAAGAAACGTTAATGCTTAACCGCGAAATGGAAAAGCTTGAAAAGAGCCTTGGTGGTATCAAAAACATGGGCGGTCTTCCAGACGCGATCTTTGTTATCGATGCTGACCACGAGCACATTGCTATCCGTGAAGCTAACAACCTAGGTATTCCTGTTGTTGCAATCGTAGATACTAACTCTAATCCAGACGGCGTTGATTTCATCGTTCCTGGTAACGATGATGCTATCCGTGCTGTAACCCTTTACACTAGCGCTGTTGCAGCTGCTATCACTGAAGGTCGCGAGAATAACATCGTTGCTCAAGCTGAGAATGACGATTTCGTTGAAGCTGAGTAATTAGCTGTCATCAAGTCTTCATCTTATTAGGGTGAAGACTTGCTATTCTTGTAGAGCGGGTAACCCGCTTATCTAAACCAGATTTCAGATTTGAGGATTTACTAATGGCTGTAACTACTGCCCTAGTTAAAGAATTACGCGAGCGTACAGGCGCTGGCATGATGGATTGTAAAAAAGCGTTAACTGAGACTGATGGTGACATCGAGTTAGCGATTGAAAATATGCGTAAGAGCGGTGCTGCAAAGGCTGCTAAAAAAGCAGGTAACATTGCTGCTGAAGGTACTATCATCATCAAGCAAAATGCGGGTGTAGCTGTACTTGTTGAAGTTAACTGTCAAACAGACTTCGTTGCAAAAGACGTAAGCTTCTTAGCATTTGCTAACAAAGTTGCTGACGCTGCAATTGCTGAAACAATCTCTATCGAAGACTTACAAGCTAAGTTTGAAGAAGACCGTGTTGAGCTAGTAACTAAAATTGGCGAAAACATCAACGTACGTCGCCTACAGTACATCGCTGGTGAAAACCTAGTTGAGTACCGTCACGGTGAGCGTATTGGTGTTGTTGTTGCGGGTGTTGCTGATGAAGAAACACTTAAGCACGTTGCAATGCACGTTGCTGCTTCAAGCCCTGAGTACTTAACACCTGCTGATGTTCCTGCTGATGTTGTAGAAAAAGAGAAGCAAGTTCAAATCGATATCGCGATGAACGAAGGCAAGCCTGCTGAAATCGCTGAAAAAATGGTTGTTGGTCGCATGAAGAAGTTTACTGGTGAGGTTTCTCTTACTGGTCAAGCTTTCATCATGGAACCTAAAAAATCTGTTGGCGATGTTCTTAAAGAGAAAAACGCAACAGTTACTGGCTTTGTACGTGTAGAAGTTGGTGAAGGTATCGAGAAGAAAGAAGAAGATTTTGCTGCTGAAGTTGCTGCTCAAATTGCTGCTGCTAAAGGTGAGTAAGATTGACTAACGTGAAGGATAAGGAAATTAGATGCAATTAAAGTACTATTTGCTTTTGCTTCACGCTTAGAAATTCTTTAAAATAACCGCGCTTTTATGTTTAACATAAGCGCGGTTATTTTTTATCCATAATTCAATAAAAGTTGGCCCCAAAACTATGACTATCAATCGCAAACCTATTTTTAGACGTGTTCTTCTCAAATTAAGCGGTGAAGCTTTAATGGGAGACGAAGGCTTCGGCATCGACCCTAAAGTTTTAGACCGTATGGCACAAGAAATTAAAGAGTTAGTAGAGCTCGACGTAGAAGTGGGTTTAGTTATTGGCGGCGGTAATTTTTTACGCGGCGGGTCATTAGCTGAGGCTGGTATGAACCGAGTTGTTGGTGACCACATGGGTATGCTGGCAACGGTAATGAATGGCCTTGCAATGCGTGATGCGCTGCATCGTGCATTTGTAAATTGCCGATTAATGTCAGCTATTCCACTTAATGGTGTATGTGATGCGTACAACTGGGCTGAAGCAATCAGCTTATTAAAAACTGGCCGCGTTGTTATTTTTGCAGCGGGTACGGGTAACCCGTTTTTCACTACAGATTCTGCTGCGTGTTTACGTGGTATTGAAATTGAAGCTGATACAGTAATTAAAGCAACGAAGGTTGATGGTGTATTTAGTGACGATCCTGTGAAAAACCCAGAGGCGACGCTTTACCGTCATTTAAGCTACAATGAAATTATTGATAAAGAATTAAAAGTTATGGATTTAGCGGCCTTTACTTTAGCCCGCGATCATAATATGCCATTGAGCGTATTTAACATGAATAAATCAGGCGCGTTAAAACGCGTAATTATGGGTGAAGAAGAAGGAACACTTATCTCTTCACAAGCCTCAGATGAAGTAATCAAATAATTAGGATTGAACCGTGATTAACGATATTCAAAAAGATGCGCAAGCGCGCATGCAAAAGAGTGTAGCAGCACTAGGTAGCCAACTTTCTAAAATTCGTACTGGCCGTGCTCACCCTGCAATTTTAGATGGTATTATGGTGTCTTACTACGGTGCTCCTACACCGTTAAATCAAGTTGCAAATGTAACAATTGAAGATTCACGTACGCTTGCTATTGGTGTTTTTGATAAGTCATTAGCACAAGCCGTGGAAAAAGCGATTATGGCTTCTGACTTAGGTTTAAACCCTATGTCAGCGGGTACAGTTATCCGTGTGCCACTTCCTCCTCTTACAGAAGAGCGTCGTAAAGATTTAATTAAAATTGTACGTGGCGAAGTAGAAGGCGGCCGTGTTGCCGTTCGTAATATTCGTCGTGATGCTAATGGTGACATTAAAACACTATTAAAAGATAAAGATATTTCTGAAGACGAAGCGCGCCAAGGTGAAGATGCAATTCAAAAGTTAACAGATAAATTTATCAAAGAAATGGATACGCAATTAACAGCGAAAGAAGCTGAATTGATGGAAATCTAAACAGCTAATTTTATTAGTTTTGAAACGCCGTCTGGGTTATACTAGGCGGCGTTTTTTTATGGAATACTCGATATTTATGGCTTTAAACGCTGATACAATTTCACAACAATGTTTACCTAAGCATGTTGCTATCATCATGGACGGGAACGGACGTTGGGCGCAAGCTAGAAATAGGCCTCGTGTGTACGGGCATAAAAAAGGCGTGGACGCAGTTCGTCAATCTGTTCAGTTTTGTACTAAGTTAGGCGTTCAGTCGTTAACCTTATTTGCATTTAGTAGTGAAAACTGGCGCCGTCCTGAAGACGAAGTAAACACGTTAATGGAGCTATTTTTGTTTGTATTAACAAAAGAGGTTAAAAAGCTTCATAAAAACAATGTAAAACTAACCATCATTGGAGACTTATCTCGATTTTCTGAAGGGTTGCAAAACAAAGTACATAGTGCACAGCAACTGACAGAAAATAACACAGGGTTGTGTTTAAATGTGGCAGCCAATTATGGCGGCCGTTGGGATATGGTAAACGCAGCTAAACAACTTGCAGTGCAAGTTGCAAGTGGTGACATTGACGCACAAGATATTACTGAAGAGCGTATTGCGCAGCATATGAGCATGGCCGATCAACCTGAACCCGATTTACTTATTCGAACGGGGGGTGATGTTCGCATTAGTAACTTTTTACTATGGCAGGCAGCTTACGCAGAACTTTATTTTACCGAAACACTTTGGCCTGATTTTAATGAAGCAGCATTTGCTGAGGCCATTGCGTGTTACGTTGCCAGAGAGCGACGATTTGGTTGTACGGGCGAACAAATAAAACAATTACTCGCTCAAACCTAAATAGATTAAGGGTCACAATTTTGTTAAAACAACGCATTTTAACCTCGCTAGTGTTAGCACCTGCAGCGCTAGCTTTGGTTTTTTATACACCACTAACGTTATTTAGTTACTTTGCAGGCGCCATTGTTTTAATGGGCGCTTGGGAATGGTCGGCTTTTATGGGGCTTTGCGACAAAATCAAAAGAGGCGCCTTTGTTGCGCTAATTGCTGCATTACTGGCGGTGCTTAATTTACATTGGCCGATAGAATCGCTTTGGCAAAACGGCCAGTTAGTGGGTGACGCTAATTATTTATTCACCCTAGCGTTTGCATGGTGGATTGTTGCTAGTTATTTAATTTGGCGTTATCCGGCTATGGCCAAAGCGTGGAATGAAGGGCTGGTAATGCGTGGTATTGCCGGGCTACTAACTTTAGTGCCACTGTGGCTTGCGCTCAATACGCTTCGAAGTGCTCAATATGCTGAGTCTACACATTTTGGTTCTATGCTGATACTTGTGGTACTTGGTATTGTGTGGAGCGCAGATATTGGTGCCTATTTCACTGGTAAAAGCTTTGGCAAACACAAGTTAATGCCAAAAGTAAGCCCAAATAAAACGATTGAAGGCCTTGCTGGTGGCATCGTTGCGTCAATTTTATTTGTTATGGCGTTTTGCCATTTTACCGATGTTGATTTAGCTGTGTGGCCAATTTATGCCATTATGACTGCATTCATAGCGTTATTTTCGGCAGTTGGCGATTTATTAGAAAGTATGTTTAAACGTGAAGCTGGCCTTAAAGACAGTGGAAAATGTTTACCTGGACATGGCGGTATTTTAGACCGTATTGATAGCTTAACAGCGGCAGCGCCAATGTTTGTAATGTGTTATGCATGGACCTTAAGTTTATGAGTCGTAAGCAGCAGCTAGTTATTTTAGGTGCTACGGGGTCAATTGGTTTAAGTACACTTGATGTTGTAGCAAAAAACAGTGACTTATTTGGTGTATTTGCTTTAACAGCGGGGCAAAATGCAAAAAAAATGGCTGAGCTTTGCATAAAGCATTCGCCCCTTTATGCAGTTATGGCAACGCAAACCACCGCAGAAGAGCTATCACTGCATTTAAAAGGCACAGCGTGTCAAACGCTGATTATGCACTCACAACAGGCAATGAGTGATTTATGTGCGCATCCTGAAGTAGACATTGTTATGTCTGCCATTGTTGGAGCCGCAGGATTGTTACCCACACTTAGTGCAGTAGAAGCCGGCAAGAAAGTTCTGCTCGCGAACAAAGAGTCGCTGGTTATGTCGGGTCAATTGTTTATTGATAAAGTTATAAAGCACAAAGCCACTTTACTGCCAATTGATAGCGAACATAACGCTATTTTTCAATGTTTGCCTCACTCAATACAGAATGCGCAAAGCGATAAGAACCTGCAAGATAATGGTGTTAGTAAAATTTTACTTACCGGTTCAGGTGGGCCGTTTTTAACGCGTGATATCAATACCTTAAAAGAGGTAACCGTTAGCGAGGCCGTCGCGCACCCTAATTGGTCTATGGGGCAAAAAATCTCAGTAGATTCTGCAACTATGATGAATAAAGGGTTGGAGTTTATTGAAGCCAAGTGGCTATTTAACTGTAACAGCGATGACATTGACGTTGTTATTCATCCTCAAAGCATTATTCACTCAATGGTTCAGTACCATGATGGCTCAATTTTAGCGCAAATGGGTAATCCCGACATGCGCACGCCTATTGCCCATGCATTAGCGTTCCCAAAACGAATTGACGCAGGTGTTAAACCGCTTAACTTTTCAGATATTTGTGATTTTTCGTTCACTAAACCTGATTTTACCCGTTACCCTAACTTGCAGCTTGCTATTGATGCTTGCTCGGCGGGACAGGGCGCTACGACGACCGTTAATGCCGCAAATGAAATGGCTGTCGCTGCATTTTTAAAAGGTGAAATTGGTTTTACAGATATCTACAAAATAAATGCACAAACTCTAGAATCGGCTCAATGCATTAACGTGCAGAGTTTAGATGAAATATTACAATGCGATAAGCTTGCGCGTGCTAGCGCTGCTCAGTTTATAAATAAAGTGGCTCATTAATATGTTTGATTTTATTTGGAATCTTGGATCATTTATTTTAGCTTTGGGTATTTTAGTTACTGTTCATGAGTATGGTCATTTTTGGGTAGCACGAAAAGCGGGGGTTAAAGTACTTCGCTTTTCTATTGGTTTTGGTAAGCCCTTAATCAAATGGCACGACAAATACAACACTGAATATGTCATAGCTGCTATTCCACTTGGTGGTTATGTAAAAATGCTTGATGAGCGTGTGGACGATGTTCCACCAAATCAGCGGCATCTATCTTTTAACTCAAAGTCGGTACAAGCACGAATTGCTATTGTTGCAGCTGGGCCTATGGCAAATTTTTTGTTTGCTATTTTTGCGTTAGCGGTGATGTACATGGTGGGGGTGCAATCGGTTAAACCGGTAGTTGGCAGCATTACTGAGGGAAGCCGGGCAGAGCAAGCAGGCCTTATGCCAAGCCAACATATTATTAAAATTGGTGATGACAATATAACCACTTGGCAAGATGCGACGTTTGCTTTTATGTCGCGATTAGGTGAACAACGCGTAGAAGTTACAGTTCGCGATGAAAACTTACAAACACGCGTTAAAACACTCAACATTGATGGTTGGAAGCTTGATCAACAAGATGTTCCTCCACTAACCTCTTTGGGCATTGTACCATTTCGCCCGCAAGCCACATTAACGGTTGCCGCAGTGACTAAAGATTCGGCAGCGGAACAAGCCAATTTGCAAGTTAACGATACTATTTTGGCTGTAAACGGTGAAACTATAAGCAATTGGCCGCAATTAGTTAATGTAATTACGCAATCGGCTAACAAATCTTTACAATTTAGTGTAAAAAGACAAGATAGTATAAAAACCATAACAGTGACGCCTCAAGGGCGTGTTGGCAACAATGGTATTGAACAAGGCTTTTTAGGTGTAGCGCCTGTTGTGCAGCAATGGCCTGAGGGGTATGTACAATCCCGAAGTTTTGGACCGCTTGATAGTATTGTTCGCGGTACAAAAGAAACGTGGCGATTAATTACGCTGAGCTTTGACATGATTGGTAATTTAATTACGGGTCAGGTTTCGGTTAAAAATTTAAGTGGTCCTGTTGGTATTGCAGTGGGAGCAGGGACTAGCGTAAGCTATGGTTTAGTTGCCTTTTTAAGCTTTTTAGCCCTAATAAGCGTTAACTTGGGTGTATTTAATTTATTACCCCTGCCAGTGCTTGATGGTGGACACTTAATGTATTACATAATTGAACTTTTTCGTAAAAAGCCGGTCTCTGAAAAGACACAAGAATTTGGTTTTAAAGTGGGGGCGTTACTACTCATTTTTCTAACATGTTTCGCTTTGTTCAATGATGTATCGCGTTTGTAGTTAACGCGTAACATTTATTAATTAGAACACGATTGTAAAGCACTAGTAATTTAGGTGTTGAGCGGTAATACAGTTGTAAAGGATAAAGATAATAAAATGGCTATAAAAAAACATTTGGCAGTTTCAAGTTTATTGGGTGCAAGCTTTGCCGCCCTAGGCCAAACTTCCTTTATTGTTGAAGACTTGAAAGTTGAAGGCTTACAACGCGTAGCACTGGGTGCTGCATTAACTCATATTCCTATTAACGTAGGCGATAATGTAGATGACTACACAATTTCAAAAACAATAAAGTCACTTTATCGTTCTGGCCACTTCGACAACATCAAAGCATTGCGTGATGGAAACAACGTTATTTTTAAAGTAACCGAGCGTCCAACCATTAGCTTTATTGAGTTTGAAGGTAATAAAGATATTAAAGATGAGCAACTTAATGAGTCGCTTGATCAGCAAGATATCCGCCAAGGTGAACCACTTGATAAAACCGTAATAGACAACATTGAAAAAGGCTTAGTAGAGTTTTTTCATAGTATTGGTAAATACAATGCAACGGTTGATATTAGTGTTACTAAATTGCCACGTAACCGCGTTAAACTTAAATTGGAGTTTGACGAAGGTGATGCTGCGTCTATCCGTCAAATTAACTTAGTGGGTAATGAGCTTTTTTCTAATGAAGAATTACTAAAACTTGCCGAGTCTCAGCAAGATTTACCTTGGTGGCAGTTTATGGGCAGCGATCGCTACCAAAAACAAACTATTGAAGGCGATTTAGAAAAAATTCGCAGCTTTTATTTAGACCGTGGTTATTTACGTTTTAATATCGATTCGACTCAGGTATCGGTAAGTCCAGAGCGTGAGTCTGTATATGTAACGGCTAACCTTACCGAAGGCGTGAAGTATAAGGTTAAAGGCTTTGATTTTATTGGTGACTTACTCGGTCGAGAAGATTTAATCAAAAGCGTTATCCCACTGAGAGCTGGTGAGCTTTACAATGGCTCTGTTGTTACATCGTCAGAAGAGTTCATTAAAAGTTATTTAGCACGTTTTGGTTATGCAAATGCTGAAGTGCGTACAATTCCTGAAATTGACGACGAAAAGCAAGAAGTTCAGTTAACTTTATCTGTTAACCCAGGTAAGCGTGTTTACGTTCGCCGTATAATTGTTGGTGGTAACCAAAACACCGCAGATGAAGTATTGCGCCGTGAAATGACGCAACTAGAAGGTGCATGGTTATCAAACCAAAATCTTGAGCGTTCAAAACTACAGATTCAACGTTTACCGTACATGGAAACTGTTGATTTTAATGTAGTGCCCGTGCCAGGTGTAGACGACCAAGTTGACGTAGATTTCACTGTAAAAGAACAGTCAGCCGGTAGTTTTAATGCAGGCCTTGCTTATGGTTCATACCTAGGTCTGCAATTTAATATTGGTGTAACTGAATCTAACTTTTTAGGTACAGGTAACCAAATTGGTTTAAATTTAAATACGTCTACTGGCTCTGAAAGTATCAGTTTATCGTACACAGACCCTTACTTTACGCCCGATGGCGTATCGCAAGGCAGCAGTATTTTTTACCGAAACTACGACGCAAGTAAGTTTAGTCTTGTAGATTACAAATCAAAAAGTTATGGTTTAGGTACAAATATTGGTTTTCCGATTGATGCAATAAACCGAGTTAATTTTGGTGTGCGCTGGATAAAAGAAGAGTTGTCAGATATTGCTGAGTACGAGCAAACGCGCGTACTACGTGAAACGTTTTTTGACCCTGAAAACCCAGATGCAGGCTTCGATTTTACTAAATATGAGTTAAGTGTTGGTTGGTCACGTATTACGGTTAACCGTGGTTTATTCCCAACAGCAGGTTCGCGCCAAACGTTAAACTTAACGGGGACGACACCAAACTCAGATTTGACCTATTTCAAGCTTAATTACGACTCACGTTTTTACTGGCCAATATCTAACGACCATCGCTGGGTATTCTCGGCACGTGCTGCGCTCGGTTACGGTAACGGTTATGGGTCAACGAATGGATACGATCAAACGCTTCCGTTCCAAGAGTTCTTCCGTATAACTGAAATGGAACTACGTGGTTTTGACCGTAATACGATATTGCCACAAGCAGTATCACGTATTGCAACAACTATTCCTGGGACACTAAATCCAGATGGTTCTACTTCAGGTCCTATCAATAGTGCGTCGGAGTTTGATCAGTTAATACCACAAGGTCGAATTGGTGGTAACGCCAAAGCGGTGGCAGGCATGGAGCTAATTGTTCCTACACCGTTTTTAGATGAAGAAAATACAAGCTCAGTGCGTACCAGCTTCTTTGTTGATGCTGCAAACGTATGGGACACAGAGTTTAGCGTAGACCGCTATCAAAACTTACTCGTAGACCAACGCAATAAGCTGGATGATTATTCAGATCCTATGCGCTTTAGAGTATCGACCGGTTTATCATTACAGTGGATCTCTCCAATGGGTCCTATGCTGATTAGTTTTGCGTATCCATTGCAAAAAGAAGAAGATGACGATACGAAGACCATCAGTTTTAATATTAGTAACACTTTCTAAAGGAGTTTTTTATGACTAAATTATTTAAATCAACGGCAGTAGCTGTTTTAGCAACGTTAATGATGGGTACTTCTGCTAGTGCACTTGCACATAAAGTAGGTGTAGTAGATATGCAAGAAATCTACAAGCAAATTCCTCAAATGGCTAAAATTGAGCAGTCACTACAAAGTGAGTTTGCTGAGCGTCGTCAAGAGCTTGAAAAGTTACAAGGTGATATTCGCTTTGAAGCAGAAAAATTTAAGCGTGAGAGCACAACGATGAGCCAAGCTCAAAAAGATGCACTACGTGATAAAATTCAAGGTATGCAAAAAAACCTTGCTGAAGTAGGTCGTCCTTTAGAGCAAGAAATCAAAGCACGTCAAAACCAAGAGCTTGCAAAAGTTCAGGGCTTAATTATTAAAACAATTGAAGAGATTGCTAAAGACGGTGACTTTGATGAAGTTAAAGTAAAAGACACAACAATTTACTTTAACCCTAAAGAAGTAACAGACCTTTCATCTAAAGTAGTAACCGCTGTTAGCAAGAAATAATCACTCTATGCAAAATTATACGCTTTCGCAAATTGCGGAACTTCTAGGCGCCGAACTTCAGGGTGATGGCGCTTTAGAGATAACAAAAATAGCGACACTTGCAAATGCCCGTACTGGGCATATTGCATTTTTAGCGAACTCAAAATACCGTGTTCAACTTGAAACGACTCAAGCCAGTGCTGTCATTGTTAACCAAGCCGATGCAGCGCACTTTGATGGTAATAAAGTGATTGTTTCAAATCCGTATGTCAGTTACGCAAAGCTTGCGCAATTTATGGATACAACACCGCGTTCAGCCTCTACGGGCATTCACCCAAGCGCAACGATTCATCCAAGTGCAAATATAAGTAAAAGTGCGGCTATAGGCGCAAATGCTGTTATAGAAGCTGATGCAGTCATTGGTGACAAGGCGCAAATTGGTCCGAACAGTTTTATCGGAGAACGTGTTAAAATAGGTGCCGGTACAAAGCTTTGGCCGAGTGTGACTATTTATCACGATGTTGAAATTGGTGCAGATTGTTTGTTCCAGGCAAATAGTGTTATTGGCAGTGACGGATTTGGTTATGCAAATGAGCGTGGGCAGTGGGTTAAAATTCCTCAGCTAGGCGCTGTGATTATTGGTGACAAAGTTGAAGTGGGCGCAAGTACCACTATTGACCGTGGCGCACTCGATGACACAATTATCCATAGCAATGTGATTATTGATAACCAGTGTCAAATAGCACACAACGTTGAAGTTAACTCAGGCACAGCAATTGCTGGCTGCTCTGTCCTTGCAGGTAGTGTCACCATAGGTAAAAACTGCCAAATTGGTGGTATGACTGCAATTAATGGTCACATGTCAGTATGTGATGGTGTTATAATTACCGGTATGAGCATGGTGACAAAATCAATCACCGAACCCGGTATTTATTCATCAGGTATGCCCCATACAACTAACAAAGAATGGCGTAAATCAATTGCTCACTTGCGCAATCTGTCAGACATGAAGTCTCGTTTGAAAGCGCTTGAAGCACTGGCTAAGTCATAAACGTTGAACACATAAAAGGATGCTATTTTGGCAAACGAATTAAATAGCCTTGATATTCAAGAAATCTTAGCTTTATTACCGCACCGTTATCCGATGCTTTTAATTGATCGTGTTATTGACTTTACCCCGGGTAAGTCATTGCATGCTATTAAAAATGTATCTATAAACGAGCCTATTTTTACTGGGCATTTTCCAAACCAGCCTATTTTCCCAGGTGTGCTAATATTAGAAGCTATGGCACAAGCCACTGGTCTTCTCGGTTTTAAAACAGTTGAAAATCGCAGTGAAGATGAGCTTTACTTATTTGCTGCAGTAGACAACGCACGTTTTAAACAACCGGTTGTCCCTGGTGATACATTGCATTTGCATGTAGAGTTTTTAAAAGAGCGCCGCAATATATGGAAGTTTGCTGCTGAAGCTAAAGTTGACGGCAAAGTAGTATGTAGTGCCGAAATTATGTGTGCGAGAAGAGAGTTTTAATAGTGATCCATTCTACAGCAATAATCGAACCTGGCGCTAAACTAGGCAACAATGTCTCAGTTGGTCCGTATAGTTATATAGGCAATGATGTTGTTATCGGTGATAACTGTGTTATTGAGTCTCACGTTGTTGTCAAAGGACCTTCGACCATTGGTTCTGGAAATCATATTTTTCAATTTGCGTCTGTAGGCGAAGCTTGCCAAGACAAAAAATACAACAACGAACCAACGACATTAATCATTGGCGACAATAATGTTATTCGTGAATGTGCGACTATTCACCGTGGAACCATCCAGGACCAAGGTGTAACAAAAATTGGTAGCAACAATTTGTTTATGGCTTACACACACGTAGCACATGACGCAGTGATTGGCGATAACGTGATCTTTGCTAATAATGCCAGCGTTGCAGGCCACGTTCATGTTGCTGATTGGGTTATATTAGGTGGTAATTCAGGTGTTCATCAATTTTGTAAAATTGGCGCGCATGCGTTTATTGGCATGTACTCTGGCGTAAATAAAGATGTACCGCCATTCGTGACCACGATTGGTATGCCAGCAGGTCCTGCTGCAATCAATAAAGAAGGTATGAAACGCCGTGGCTTTGAAAGCGATGAAATAATGGCAGTACGCCGTGCTTATAAAGCGTTTTATCGAAAGAGTTTAGGTGTTGACGAAGCAATTGCATCACTAAGTGAAGACGCTGAAAAGTACCCTGCAGTGCAAACCATGATAGATTTTGTTAAAGGCTCTGAGCGCGGCATTGTAAGATAATTACAAGCTTTGCTTTGAGCACTAAAAACCACCTAAGAGTAATCGCAGGTGGTTTTTTATTGCCTACAAAATGGCTCTCTTATAGCAATTCAGTACACACTCAGCTAAGCAAGGTTAACCTTTACGCGAATTTTTATAATTAAAGCGCAGTTATGTCTCTTACTAAGTTAATTTTTATCCTCAGTTTTTTGTCAATTTTAGCTGCGTGTAGCAGTCAGCGTGTAGCTACCTCCGCTGATGGCGAGCGCAGCCAGTTAGGTAAAGCTTCCTATTACGCTAATAAATATCATGGCCGTACAACCGCAAACGGTGAGGTTTTTAGCCAAAATGCAGAAACAGCTGCGCATTTAGATTTACCCTTTGGTACTAAAGTAAAGGTAACTAACTTGGCAAATAACAAATCCGTAATTGTAAGAATAAACGACAGAGGGCCTTACGTAAGAGGGCGAGTGATTGATTTATCATTAGCTATGTTTAAAAAAATAGCCGACCCTAAGGTCGGCGTTATCGATGTATCAATCAGTGTATTAAAACCGGGTAGTTAGTGCTACATAATCTGGATAAGCGCTACTGAGCTCTTTATGAGAGCCTTGTGCAATCACTTTACCATCCTCTAACCATATAACATTATTCATTTGATTTAGAAGAGCAGGGTCGTGGGTAATTGTAAGTACGCTTACGTTACTCATTACCTGCATAATGGCGTTCATTACGGTTTGCTTAGATTGGTTATCTAGCCCTTCTGTAGGTTCATCAAGTACTAAAATAGCGGGGTTTTGTAATAAAGCCTGAGCTATCGCTATACGCCTTGATTGCCCTTGAGATACATTACGCCCGCCAGTACCTAAACGTGTTTTTAAACCCGCTTTTAAACCATCAAACCAAGGTTTTAACTCTGCAAGTTTAATTGCTTCTAGCATTTCATCTTTTGTAGCATTTGGCGCAGCATAGCGTAAATTTTCACTCAGAGTGCCGTCAAAAATATGGTGCTGCTGCGCTAATATATTTATAACGCTTGCGCGGGTGTCATTGCTTAGTGAGTGCAGCTCTTGGGGGGTATTTTGATCACCCAACGTAATGCTGCCTTGCTGAAGTGGCCATAACCCAGTTAGCAAATTAACCAACGTGGTTTTACCACTCCCACTACGACCTACAATAGCCACTTTTTGCTGAGCTTTAAGGATAAAGCTAACGTTAGTTAATGCAGTATGCTCATCGTATTTATAGCTAATGTTATTAAGGGTTAGTGAGGTATTATTTTTATCATATTGGGTATCAATTAAAGCGACTTGATTGTTACTCTGAGTAGATACTTTATCTTGAAGTGTAAATAGTCGCTCTGCGGCTTTTAGTACATTAGGTAACTCAATAAATGCATTAGGCAGGAGTAATACGCTTTCAAAACTTGCCAATACAAATAGGCTTAGCATGGCAAGTTCTACATTTACCATGGCACCGCTGTATACCAATGGCACAATAGTAACGATGGCGCCTAGCATGGCTAGTTGCACTACGAGCAAGCTTAGGCCATCGCTATTTGCCAGTGCTTTATGGCGATTATAAAGTTGCTGATTGTACTGCTGATTCAATTTATTACATTTTGAAATTTGATCGTCACCTGCTTGGTAAATACTCAGTTCTCTAAGGCCTGTTAGCGTGTCAGAAAGTTCGGCTCTAAGTTGAGCACTTAGCTGCGTTTCTTTATGGCTATTTTTGTTTAACTTAATACTTAATAAAGCCGGTAAAACAACACCAATTAATAAAATGCCAGTAAAACAAATAAGTGCAACGTTTGCATTGTAGGCCGCCATAAACACCATAATAATTGGTACGCTTAATAGCGCTACTAGCATAGGGAGTAAGATGTTTAAGTAAAATTTATCTAGGGCATCAACATCGTTTTGTAAGCGGTTTAGTAAATCGGCGCTGCGGCTCATTGCTAAATCAACATTGTTTAGCTTACTTAGTGTTGCAAACATATTTACGCGAATTTCACTCAACAATAAAAAAGTCGCATTATGAGTAACTAAACGCTCAGCATAACGAGAAGCCGTTCTTACAATAGCTAAAAAACGTATTGTGCCAGCGGGTGTAAAGTAGTTCATTTGCACGCCAGCAATACCTGCAGCTGCCATAGATGCCAAAAACCAACCCGAAATGGCTAAAAGGCCAACGTTAGCAAGTACTGTAATTGTTGCTAACAGTGTACCGAGCAACATGGCTTTATAATGAGGGCGGCAGAGCTTTATCAATCTAATAAAGTTATTCATGGGCCACTCCTTGCTTAGTGGCATTTAGCAAATTATAAAACACGCCATGTTGAGTGCGTAGTTTTTCAAAGCTACCTTGCTCAGTGATCTTACCCTGGTCCATTACAATAATATTGTCGGCGTGTTTTACAGTATTTAATCTGTGTGCGATTACCAGTACTAAATTGTTTTTAGCGTACATATTAATGGCGTGTTGAATGTGTTGCTCTGTTTGGCTATCAAGGTGTGCTGTTGGCTCATCAAGCATTAAAATAGGGGCATTTTTTAAAAACGCACGGGCTAGTGCTATGCGTTGTTTTTGACCGCCAGAGAGGCCTTCACCTTGCTCACCTATTAACGTATCGAACCCACGTGGAAGTGAGTTTATAAATTCAAGCGCACCTGCTTGGTGTGCCGCTTGCTCAAGTTCGGGCTGTGTCGCATCAGGTTTAGCTAATAAAATGTTCGCACTAATGCTATCGTAAAATAAGGTCGGATTTTGAGGTATCCACGCAACCTGACTCTGAAGTTGGGTAATATTGTTTGCTGTTAATGGCAATCCGTTAATATAAATGCAGGGCATTACTTGGGCATGAAAGCCTAATAGGCAGTCAAATAAAGTGCTTTTCCCAGAGCCACTGTTACCCACAACTGCAACTAACCCTTTTTTTGGTAATGTTAGGGTTATATCGTGTATTCCTTCATTACTGTTTGGGTACGTATAACTAAGCTTTTTAATATCTATAGAATTAAGTTTATCTAGCCTAGAGCCTGTGATTGTATTTACAACAGAATCAGCCTCATTATTTGGTAGAGGCGCATTTAAAATAGTCACCATGTCCGCAGCAGCACTAATACCTTGCAAGCGGGCATGGTAATGGCTCCCTAATTGGCGTAAAGGTAGGTAAAATTCGGGGGCTAAAAGCAGTACTACAAAGCCTGTAGAAAAGTCGAGGGTGCCGAAAAACAGTCTAAAGCCAATAATAACAGCCACCAAGGCTACACTAATGGTAGCTAAAAACTCCAAAGCAAAAGACGATAAAAACGCAATTTTTAATACGCCTAGTGTTGTATGTCTAAAGTCATCAGAAATTTTAGCGATTTGTTTTAATTCGGTTTGCGTTGCGTTAAACAGTTTTAATTGTGTTAATCCCTGAACTCGATCAAAAAAGTAATTACCAAGCACTGCGAGTTGTTGCCAACGTTTTTGATTTAGAGCTTCTGCTTTAGAGCCGACTAAAATCATAAAAAAGGGAATAAGTGGGGCCGTTAATAAAAATATTAATCCCGCTTTATAATCGGTTGGAAAAATAACAACCAATATTGCCAGTGGAATAAGGGCACTGTAAGCAACACCAGGTAGATACTTTGCGTAATAGTCGTGAAGTTCTTCTACACCATTGTGTAATGTATTTAAGGTTGCGCCTTGACCGTGTTGCTCAATGTAACTAGGGCCCAGTAAACTTAATTTAGTTAAAAGTGTTTGGCGCATAGCTGATTTTATTTTAAGTGCAGCCAATGCGCTTAGCCTTTCACTTAGTGCTAAAAAAATTGCTCGTAATAAAATAATGCCTGCAAGTGGCCAAAGTAAATGGGCTACTTGAGCAAGGCTTTCACCTTCAAACATTACATTATGAATAGTTTGAGCAAGTAAATAAGCACCTGTAATCATTAAAATGGCGTTAAAAGTACCTAGCGCAATACTGAGCTTTAACCATAATGAGGCGGGTTTACTTTGTGTTTTTAAAAAAGCGCGCAGTGTTTGCTGCTGCGCGCGATTTGGTCGGGGTTTAGTCGTCATTGTTGGTCGAGTTAGCCTCGTTCAATAAATCATGCATCGGTTGTTCATCATCAGCAATGCTGTTTTTATTTTGATGAAATTCATACCACATTACATTTATTACGCCTAAGGTACAGGCTAAAAGTACACCTAAAATCCAAGCAAAATACCACATAGTTTAGTCTCCTTAGTAGCTGCCATGAGTGTTAGTTTCAATTTCATCTACCGTTACTCTGCGCCACATTTTTACGTAACACCATGTTGTGTAAGTTAAAATTAATGGTACAAAAATGGCCACGGCTACAAGCATAATGTTAAGTGTTTTATGGCTCGAAACGGCGTCCCAAATTGTTAAGCTAATATTAGGGTTGTTAATTGATGGCATAATAAACGGGAATAATGAAACGCCCGCAGTCATAATGACACCCACTAGCATAAGTGCTGTTGAAATAAGCCCTAACGCTGGTTTATTGAGCTTAGAAAAAATTAGCGCGCTCAGCGCCATTGCAAACGCCAAAATAGGAAAGGTCATTGTCCATGAGCGTTCTGCATAATTATTTAGCCAAGCCCCTTTTGCTGTTGTAACCACTTTAGCTAGCGGATCAGCATGGCCTTGAGTATCGCCCATAGACACAATTTGGTAGCCATTCAAATTAGCAACCCATGCCCCCGCAGCTGCAAATAAAATAATAAATGCAATTAATGCATAACGTCCATACTGGCCAGAACGCTGTGCAACTGCATCAGCCGTTCTAAGTTGTAACCACATACCAGCATGGGCAATTAACATAGCCACACTAATTAAACCTGCAAGCAGTGCGAATGGGTTTAACAAGCCAAAAAATGAACCTTGGTAACTCACACGTAACAGGTTATCGATATTAAATGGGACACCTAAAAATAAATTACCAAATGCCACACCAAACACGAGTGCTGGAATAGCGCTACCTGCAAACAGGCCCCAATCCCAGTTATTACGCCAGCGTTTAGAGTCAATTTTAGAACGATAATCAAACCCAAGCGGTCTAAAAAAGAGGGCAAATAGTACAAGCATCATTGCAAAGTAAAAGCCCGAAAAAGCGGCGGCATACACCATAGGCCAAGCGGCAAATAACGCGCCACCGGCGGTAATAAACCATACTTGGTTACCATCCCAGTGCGCACCAATTGTGTTAATGACAGTACGTCGTTCTAAATCTGTTTTACCTACTAGACGAAGGAGCATAGCAACCCCCATATCCATACCGTCGGTAATTGCAAAGCCGATTAAAAGCACCCCAATGATCAACCACCACAACATTTTTAATGTTTCATAATCAAAAATCATGATTATTCTCCTTTTGCTTGTGTGTTGTTTGGCAGCTCAAAATGGTATTTACCAGTGTGTAATGAGCTAGGGCCTTTTTTAATAAAGTGAATCATTAACCAGCCTTCAACAATGGCAAGGCCTGTATAGAAAATAATGAAACCTGTTAAGCTAATTAAAATATCGTTTACCGTCAGTGATGACGTTGCTAAAAAAGTCGGTAGTATTTCAGAAATAGCCCAAGGTTGGCGGCCATATTCTGCAACAATCCAGCCAAATTCAATCGCAATCCATGGCAATGGAATACTTAATACAGTGGCCCAAAGCAGCCAGCGTTTTTGTTCAATTATACGGTGTGCGTTGTAATAGAATGCTAATACAAACACCGCAAGCATAGCCACGCCACAGGCAACCATGATCCTAAACGACCAAAACATAGGGCCTACTTTTGGAAACGAATCTTTTACTGCTTTTTGAATTTGCTCATCTGTTGCATCAACAACATCTGATGTATATCGCTTAAGCAATAAGCCATAGCCTAAATCGTCTTTTACTGCGTCAAATTTAGCAATGTTTTCAGGAGTATCTTCGCCATTTCTGAGTTTAGTGAGGTAGCCATAAGCAATCATACCGTTACGAATACGTACTTCATGTTTTTTCTCTAGATCAGAGATACCCATTACTTTTTCGTCAAGTGAGCGCGTAGCAATAATGCCCAATGCATAGGGTATTTTTACGGCTGCATGCGTTACTTGCTCTTCTGAGTCGGGAAAACCAAATGCAGTGAATGCAGCGGGCGCTTCTTCTGTATGCCACTCAGCTTCAATTGTCGCTAATTTTACTTTTTGAATTTCACCGACTTCGTAGCCTGATTCATCACCGAGTAAAATAACACATAAAATTGAGGCTAAGCCAAACCCCGATGCCACCGAAAATGACCGTTTAGCAAACGCTAAATCGCGGCCTTTGAGTATGTACCAGCTGCTTATGCCCAAAACAAACATAGATGCGGCAACATAGCCCGCCGACACGGTATGAATAAACTTAACCTGCGCTACGGGGTTAAATACCAGTTCTGCAAAACTGGTCATTTCCATACGCATTGTCTGGTAGTTAAACTCAACCCCTACTGGATTTTGCATCCAACCATTCGCAATTAATATCCATAAAGCCGATAAGTTTGTGCCTAGCGCCATTAAAAAGGTAGCACCTAAATGTTGACGTTTGGAAAGCCTATCCCACCCTAAGAAGAACATTCCCACAAAGGTTGATTCTAAAAAGAATGCCATTAACCCTTCAATAGCCAGAGGAGCACCAAATACATCGCCCACATAATGGGAGTAATAAGACCAGTTAGTGCCAAATTCAAATTCCATCGTGAGGCCTGTGGCAACACCAATGGCAAAGTTAATGCCAAATAACTTACCCCAAAACTTAGTCATATCACGATAAATTTCGCGACCAGTCATAACGTAAACTGATTCCATAATAACTAAGATCCAAGTCATACCTATTGTTAACGGTACAAATATGAAGTGAAAGAGTGCAGTAATGGCAAACTGCAGTCGCGATAGATCCACAAAGGTTTCATCTATCATTTTATGCTCCTTGAATGTGACGGATTAACTGGACAATGAGGTATTGGCAGAGTTAATTATTAAATGAACTTTCAGTAATTACTGAAAGTTTTTAATATTATTCACATTTGTTCAATACTTGTCAATATATATTAGTAAAACTTAATATATTATTTGTATGCTACATCAGTATTAAAAATAAACAACAATAGAGATTATATTTATAGATAAAAAACGAGTTGTTTAAAGCGTTTAATCACATACCAAAACGCGGTAAACTAAACTTATGACGCCCGATTTAAATATGAACCAAAAAGCAAATGACTAAAGAAAAAAAACAACTACGAATAGGTATAGTGGCAGGTGAGCTGTCGGGCGATATTTTAGGCGAAGGCCTGATAAAAGCATTAAAAATACATTTTCCAGGCGCCACCTTTGAAGGGATTGCAGGGCCAAAAATGCAGGCGCAAGGCTGTAAAACGCTTTACGATATGGATGAGCTATCTGTAATGGGGTTGGTTGAAGTGCTGGGGCGTTTGCCTCGATTACTTAAAATACGTAAGCAATTGGTTCAACATTTTGTAGATAATCCACCCGATGTATTTATTGGAATAGACGCCCCTGATTTTAACCTACGCGTTGAAAAAACGTTAAAAGATACAGGTATTAAAACCGTTCAATACGTGAGTCCGTCTGTTTGGGCATGGCGCGAAAAACGCATACATACAATAAGCGCTGCTACTAACTTAGTGCTTGCATTATTACCGTTTGAAAAAGAATTTTACGATAAGCACCAAGTACCGTGTACGTTTGTAGGACACACATTAGCTGACGATATAGCGCTTGAGCACAACGACAGCCAAGCACGTGCAGAACTAGGGTTAAGTCTTGATGACAAAGTACTTGCGTTACTACCAGGTAGCCGAGGCTCTGAAGTAGGCTTACTAAGCGAAACCTATATAAAGACAGCTGCGCAGTTACAAGCGCAAAACCCCAACCTTAAAATTGTAGTGCCGCTGGTAAACGAAAAGCGCAAAGCGCAGTTTACTGATATTTTAAATGCCACAGCACCTAGCCTTAATATTAGTTTGTTAGATGGGCAATCAAAATTAGCGATGCAAGCGGCAGATGCCATATTACTTGCATCAGGCACCGCCACGCTTGAAGGCATGCTCTATAAAAAGCCCATGGTAGTGGGTTATAAAATAAAGCCAATGAGTTATTGGATTTTTAAAACTTTATTCACCTTTAATATTAAGTATTTTTCACTGCCTAACTTATTGGCCGATGAAGAGTTAGTACCTGAATTTTTACAAAGCGAATGTAACGTAGCCAATTTAACAGGCGCACTTACACCTATGCTAGAGACAGATAACAAACAATTAAAAGCACGGTTTTTAGCAATTCATGAAAAAATTAGATTAAACGCCAGCAAACAAGCAGCGCAAGCTGTCGCGGAGTTAATACATGCAAATTGAACGACCTAATGTAACCTTAATTGCCGGTGTAGATGAAGTAGGGCGCGGTCCGCTTGTAGGTGATGTTGTTACCGCTGCGGTAATACTCGACCCAACTAAACCTATTGCAGGTTTAGCCGACTCTAAAAAGTTAACAGATAAAAAACGCCAAGCATTGGCTTTAGAAATAAAAGAAAAAGCACTGTGCTTTGCCTATGGGCGTTGCAGCCCAATAGAAATTGACGAGTTAAATATTTTACACGCCACCATGCTTGCTATGAGCCGCGCAGTTGAAGGGTTAAGCACACAGCCTGAATTTGTATTTATAGATGGTAATCGTTTACCGAAATTAACAATGCCGGCACAAGCGGTTGTTAAAGGCGATAGTCTAGTGGCTGAAATATCAGCAGCGTCTATTTTAGCTAAAGTAGCGCGTGATGATGAAATGATTGAACTCGATGCACGCTACCCACAATATGGGTTTGCAGGGCATAAAGGTTACCCAACTAAAGCGCACTTTGCAGCGCTTGAGCAATACGGCGCAATTGACGAGCACCGGAAAAGCTTTAAACCTGTGCAGCGCGTATTAATGTTAGTTAAGGGGGAGGCATAAACCATGGCTGCACCAGAGTTTGTACATTTAAGGGTTCACTCAGACTTTTCGATGGTTGATGGCTTAGCCAAAACCAAGCCAATAGTCGCTAAAGCGCAAGAGCTTGAAATGCCTGCGCTTGCTATTACCGATCAAATGAACTTTTGTGGTTTAGTGCGCTTTTATGGCGCCACGCACAATGCGGGTATAAAGCCGATTGTTGGCGCTGATTTTTGGCTGCGCAGCCCTGAATTCCCCGGTGAACCATGCCGTATTACAATTTTAGCTAAAGACAATGTAGGTTATAAAAATATAACGCTATTAATTTCTGAAGCGTATCAGCGAGGTCATGTTTTTCATCGCCCAGTCATCGACAGAGAATGGTTAGCTAACCACAAAGAAGGGTTAATTATCCTATCTGGCGCGAAAGATGGTGATTTAGGTAAGGCGCTTTTAAAAAATAACCCTGGTGTTATTGAATCGGTTATTAGCTTTTACAAGCAGCACTTTAGCGATCATTACTATTTAGAATTGGTTCGCACAAATCGTCCACTTGAGGAAGACTACTTACACATGGCGGTAGAGCTTGCCGCTAAAGAGCAGTTACCCGTTGTAGCAACCAACGAAGTGGTATTTTTAAAGCCAGAAAATTTTGAAGCGCATGAGATTCGAGTTGCTATTTTTGATGGTTACACCCTTGATGATAAGCGCCGCCCAAAACGTTTCTCAGAAGAGCAGTACCTAAAAACGCCTGAGCAAATGGCTGAGCTATTTAGCGATATACCCGAAGCACTGCAAAATACTGTAGAAATAGCCAAACGCTGTAATGTGACTGTAAAGTTAGGCGAATACTTTTTGCCAGATTACCCAACAGGCTCTCTTAATATAGATGAGTTTTTGGTTAAAGTTTCAGAAGACGGCCTTGAAGAACGTCTCCAGTTTTTATTCCCAGACGAAGAAGACCGTAAAGTAAAACGCGTTGAATACGATGAGCGTTTAGCAATAGAGCTTGGCGTAATTAACCAAATGGGTTTTCCGGGTTACTTCTTAATCGTAATGGAGTTTATTCAGTGGAGTAAGGATAACAATATTCCGGTAGGTCCTGGGCGTGGTTCGGGTGCGGGTTCATTAGTAGCATATGCGCTTAAAATTACAGACCTCGATCCGCTTGAATTTGACTTACTCTTTGAGCGATTCCTTAACCCTGAACGTGTATCAATGCCCGATTTCGACGTCGATTTTTGTATGGATAGGCGCGATGAAGTAATTGATCACGTATCGGCATTGTATGGCCGTGATGCGGTATCACAAATTATCACCTTTGGTACCATGGCGGCAAAAGCGGTAATACGCGATGTAGGCCGTGTACTTGGCCACCCTTATGGCTTTGTTGATCGTATTTCTAAGCTGATCCCAGGCGATCCAGGGATGACCCTTGCCAAAGCTTTTGAAGTAGAGCCGCGCTTGCAAGAAGCCTACGACGGCGACTCTGAAGTAAAAGACTTAATAGACATGTGTCGCATCCTAGAAGGGTGTACGCGTAATGCCGGTAAGCATGCCGGTGGTGTTGTAATATCGCCGACGACCATTACCGATTTTGCTGCACTTTATTGTGACGATGAAGGTAAGTTTCCGGTTACCCAGTTTGATAAAAACGACGTAGAAACCGCAGGCCTTGTTAAGTTCGATTTCTTGGGCTTACGTACCTTGACCATTTTGCAGTGGGCTGTGGATATGACCAACGTGCGCATGCAGCGCGAAGGCAAAGATCCTGTTGATATCAACACCATTCCACTGGATGATAAAAAAAGCATAGAGCTATTACTACGCGCCGAAACAACGGCAGTGTTTCAGCTAGAATCGCGTGGTATGAAAGACCTAGTACGCCGCCTTAAGCCCGATTGTTTTGAGGATATGATTGCACTCGTGGCCTTGTTTCGCCCAGGGCCACTGCAATCAGGCATGGTAGATAACTTTATTGACCGAAAACTCGGCCGAGAAGAAATCTCATACCCAGATGCGCAATACCAACACGAAAGCTTAAAACCAATACTTGATCCGACGTACGGCATTATTTTGTATCAAGAACAAGTAATGCAAATAGCGCAGGTGCTCGCAGGTTATACGTTGGGTGGCGCCGATATGTTACGCCGTGCAATGGGTAAGAAAAAACCCGAAGAAATGGCAAAGCAGCGTTCAACGTTTGAAGATGGCGCGCGTAATAATGGTATTGACGGCGAACTCGCCATTAAAATCTTCGACTTGGTAGAGAAGTTCGCAGGTTATGGTTTTAATAAATCTCACTCAGCGGCCTATGCATTGGTGTCGTACCAAACACTGTGGATGAAAACGCACCATCCGGCAGAGTTTATGGCTGCAGTAATGTCGGCTGATATGGATAACACCGATAAAATAGTTATTTTGGTGGATGAATGTGAAAACATGAAACTCACCTTATTACCGCCCGATGTAAACGCGGGTGAGTTTAAGTTTACGGTAAATCTGCAAGGTGAAATTGTTTACGGTATCGGCGCTATTAAAGGCGTGGGCGAAGCGCCAGTAGACGCAATTTTAGAAGCGCGCGCAAAAGGCGGGCCGTTTAAGGATTTATTTGATTTTTGTGCTCGCGTTGACTTAAAACGCTTAAATAAACGGGTTACTGAAAAATTAATTTATGCCGGTGCACTTGATCAATTAGGGCCAGATAAAACCCAAGCAGGGCGTGCAACGTTACTGGCAAGTTTAAAAGATGCCATGCGCGCAGCCGATCAGCACAACAAGGCAGAGCAACTAGGGCAAAGCGATTTATTTGGTTTATTAGCCACCGAGCCTGATGAAGTTGAGCAAGCCTTTATTAAGGCGACGGGGCTGACCGACAATGAATGGTTAGAGGGTGAAAAAGACACGTTAGGCCTTTATTTAACAGGGCATCCGATAAATCAGTACCGAAAAGAACTTAGGTATTACACCAGCGGAAAGCTGGTGGATTTACAACCAACTAATCGTGATGTACTCTCAACCGCTGCTGGTTTGGTTATTTCTGCTCGCACCTTAATTAATAAAAAAGGGAACCGCTGGGGCTTAATAACTTTAGATGACAAGAGCGCCCGTATTGATGTACGCTTGTTCCCAGAACAGTTTGAAATGTACCAAGAAATGCTGCAAGTTAATAATATCTTGGTAATATCTGGACAGGTCAGCTTTGATAACTTCTCTGGTGGCATTACAATGACCGCCAGAGAAATAAACACCATTGCTCAAGCGCGTGAAAAACGCATTAAAGCGATTAAAATGACGCTGAACATGGTGCAAATCGAGGCAGGTTTCTTCGATAAATTACAAAAAGTACTCGAACCTTATAAAATGGGAACGTGTCCGATCAAGGTTTATTACCAACGCCCCGATGCGTTGGCGCAATTAACCCTAGGGATCGAATGGTGTGTCACGCCGAGCGACGACTTAATTCATAAGTTATCACTTATGGCGGCACAAAATGTAGAACTAGAATTTAACTGATTAGGTAGTTTAGAGCATGAGCCTCAATTATCTTGATTTTGAGCTTCCAATTGCAGAATTAGAAGCAAAAATTGAAGAATTACAAAGCATAAGCCGCGCTGGCGAGTTAGACCTTGAGTTAGAAGAGGAAGTCAGCAAATTAAAAGAAAAAAGTGCTAAACAAAAAGAGGAAATATTCTCAAATTTAGGCGCTTGGCAAGTATCACAGTTAGCACGTCATCCGTTGCGTCCTTACACTCGAGACTATATCGAGCGCATTTTTACGGAATTTGACGAGTTTGCAGGCGATCGTACATTTGCTAATGATCCGGCTATTTTAGGCGGTGTTGCACGTTTAGATGGCGAACCAGTGATGGTTATTGGCCAACAAAAAGGGCGTGACACAGCTGAAAAAATTAAACGCAACTTTGGTATGCCAAAACCAGAAGGCTACCGTAAAGCACTACGCTTAATGGAAATGGCTGAGCGTTTTAAAATGCCAATAATGACCTTTATTGACACACCAGGTGCCTACCCAGGTGTGGGCGCTGAAGAGCGTGGACAGTCTGAAGCAATCGCTCGTAACCTTAAAGTAATGGCCGCGCTTAAAGTGCCCACTATTTGTACGGTTATAGGTGAAGGCGGTTCAGGTGGTGCATTAGCCATTGGTGTTGGCGACAGAGTTAACATGTTGCAATACAGCACGTACTCGGTGATTTCGCCAGAAGGCTGTGCATCCATTTTATGGAAAAGCGCAGATAAAGCGCCACTTGCAGCAGAAGCCATGGGTGTAACGGCAGAGCGCGTTAAAGAGTTAGACTTAATCAATAACTTAGTTGATGAGCCTTTAGGTGGCGCGCACCGCAATTACGATGCAATGGCGCGTAACTTAAAAACGCGTTTAAAGCGTGATTTAGCAGACTTACAAGCGCTTTCGCTTGAAGACATGCTTGATCAACGTTACAAGCGTTTAATGTCGTTTGGTTACTGCTAACAGTAATTACTGATATTAAATGTTAAAAAAAGCCGCCTATGCGGCTTTTTTGTTTTAAAATACATTAAATTATAATTTTATAGCGTGTTGTATGCAGTCATCAGCCATTTACCAGCAATTAAAGAAAACATTAAGTAGCTATATTAAACAACCTAATAGCGCATTTACTGTTGCGCTTTCAGGTGGGGTAGATTCGGTTGTGTTGCTGCATTTAATGAGTAAGCTAAAAAGTGAAGTTGATACGATTACGCTCAGTGCTGTGTATGTTAATCATGGGTTGAGTAAACATGCTCATGATTGGCAACAGTTTTGTAAACGCTTATGTATAGACCTTGGCGTGTCATTTCAGGCAGTGAGTGTCAATATAGAGGTTCAATCACGAACAAGCTTAGAAGCTCAAGCACGTGATGCTCGCTATAAAGCGCTCGACGAGCAAAGCCCAAAAAACAGTATTATATTGCTAGGGCAACACTTAAACGACCAAATAGAAACTTTTTTACTGCGTTTAAAACGAGGTTCTGGTTTAAAAGGTCTCGGCGCTATGCATCAAAAGCGCGTATTAAAAAGTGGCAGAGTGTGTTTTAGGCCACTTTTAGATGTGAAACGAAGTGAAATTGAAAGCTTTGCTGCACAATATGGTATTGATCATATTACAGATGACTCCAATACTGATGAGCGCTTCGATCGTAACTTTTTGCGCGCCAGTGTTGTACCCGTACTTGCAGAGCGGTTTGATGGTTTTGAGCTGTGTGCAGCTCGCAGTATTGAGTTACTTCAGCAACAACAAGCTCTACTTGATGAATATATTTTCACTGATTTAAATCAAAGCTTAAATGCGCAACAAGCGTTATGTATTAACAACATAAAGTCATACAGTGAGCCGCGTTTAGCGAATGTGGTAAGAGCGTGGCTTGGTTTGTTTACTGAAGTAATGCCATCTCAAAAGCAGTTGTCACAAATTATCAACCAGGCAATAAATGCTCAGGCCGACGCACAAATTCAAATTGACTTAGTTGATGGACAAGTTAGACGCCATCAAGGGAGTTTGTATTTTGTAATTCAAAATAACATTGTGAATGATGATAAGTTAATCACTCATGAACTCACCCTCAATGATGGCCGCATATTAACAAAGCAAAGCGGTGCAGGAATAAGAGCGCCGTATGCTAATGAGCAGGTTTCAGTAAGGTTTAATTGCAATAGCGCTCGTATAACACCACTAAAAAAGCCAGGAAGCAACACCGTTAAGCACTGGTTTAAAGATGCAAAAATAGCGCCTTGGCTTCGAAGTCATGTGCCGCTTATTTTCTACAACGACGAATTAGTCCAAGTGGTTGGCTATTTTATAAGTGAAAAACATTATGATGAAAATGGTATTTATTGGGAGTGTAAATAAATGAGTAAACAGCCACATGTTGGGTTATCGCTGGTTAATAAAGCCCCATTAGGCATGCTATTTACAGCCCTAATAGCGTTAGTTGCTAATGTATTACTCGATTTGAACATTGTTACTTTAGCCTATGCTATTTCGGGTGGTGCTGTATCAGCGGTTATTTTAATGGCTTACTGGTTAGGTAAAGGCGGCATGTTTTTTATACTAGGGGTGAGTTTACCATTAGTTTTAGTGTTATTTACGCCTCTTGGCACCGCCACTGCCTTAATTAATTTAGTGAGTGGTTACTTTTTTGGTTTTTGTGTAGCGCTTACTATTTATAAGTTTTTACCCGCAAAGCCTATTAAGCAATAGGGTCGCGGTTTGCATAAAAAAGGCCCCGCGGGGGAAGCGAGGCCTTTATTAATTAAATCGTTAAGTTAATATGCTTTAGCGCAATTTCTACCAGACGCTTTAGCTTTGTACAATCCTTTATCTGCTCGTGAGAATAATTCTATATCGCAGTCTTTACTTGTCGCTAATGTGTAACCAATACTTACCGTTACGCTGTATTTAGACATTAAACTTGAGTGTTTTACAAATTGCATAATGCGTTCAGAAATCACTTTGTTAGTTGTAAACTCAGGGTCTTCAATTAATATTGCAAATTCATCACCACCAAATCTAAATACAGTATCTGTCGCACGTATACTTGAATTTAATACTGTGGCAAATTCTTTAAGTGTATCGTCACCAACTTTATGACCAAACTGATCATTGACCTGCTTAAAGTTATCAAGGTCTAATAACATTAAACTGAAAGGGCGTTGATAACGACGACAGTTTTCTAGTTTTTGAGATAAAATGTCATTAAATTGACTACGGTTATTTAGACCCGTTAGAGAGTCTTTTGTTGCCAATTTAAGAACGCGGCTATACATCATCGCATTACGTAGCGGGTAAACCAGCGCTGAGTGAAGCGCCCGTAGCTTGCTTTCAATTGCTTTGCCTAAAGGGTATTTACTAAAGTAAATAAGTTGCCCTAAATGCTCTCTTCCAATTGCTAAATCAAAAATATAGGGTGTACTGTTTGTATCACTTTCAGACGTTTGTGCGGTACCAAGCGTTGATTGAAACTGCAACCCCGTAAAGTTTAAAAGCTTTTTTGTAAACTTTGCATATATGGCTAATACATCTTCAATAACTAAGCTAGTTTGTAGCTCAGCGACTAACTCGTGTGTTGCCGTTGTTTCGTGATTTGGTGTGTGCTCAGCCGAAAACGGCAAAAAATCGCCGCGACCAGAGACACGTTGCGTCAAAATATGGACATTTTCCATTAAATTCTCCCCCGAGGGTGTTGCTTTGCCATTATTAAGCGATTTCTATGCCATATTTTAAAACTAGCTTAAAAACAATTGCTTGCTATATTTAAACTACATCCCTTAGTTTAATTGACGCCGGAGGCCAAATTTGCAAAGTATTAATGCTCAGTTTTTTGGCTTGCTTGTGGCTGCCGTAATTTTTGTGTGGTTTTTTAAGCGTATCGGTTTGCCGCCAATTTTGGCGTACCTGGCAACAGGTGTTTTAGCAGGCAGCCATGGCGTTGGTTGGTTGGAACATACGCACGAAATAGACTTTGTTGCAGAGCTAGGCATTGTATTTTTGCTTTTTAGTTTAGGGCTTGAGTTTTCAATTTCCCGATTAATGGCAATGCGCAATATTGTATTTGGATTAGGGTCACTGCAAGTGATTGTAACCAGTTTAGTGCTCATTATAATTTTGTATTGTTTAAACTTTAGCTTGCTTACCAGCTTTACTATTGGCTCTATTATGGCGCTGTCTTCAACGGCAGTCGTTGTTAAATTACTAAAAGAAAGTGGAGAACTTAATCAGCGCAGAGGGCAATTAGCAATAGGTATATTGTTGTTTCAAGATATTGCGGTCGTACCTCTACTTATTATTCTTCCCTTATTTGCCGCAAGCGATTCACAAACAATTGGATGGGCGTTGGCTTTTTCTTTAACTAAAGGGGCTTTTGTTTGCGTACTGCTTTGGGCTATTGGTAAGTGGGTACTGCCTAAAGTATTTAACGAAATAGCTTTAGTACGAACCGATGAGCTATTTGTATTGACTACGCTACTCGTTGCTTTATTTGCAGGGCTACTCACTTATATGTTTGGTTTATCAATGGCGTTAGGTGCATTCCTGGCCGGTATGATGCTAGGGGAAAGTCATTACAGACATCAGCTTGAAGCAGATATACGACCATTTCGCGATATTTTAATGGGGCTATTTTTTGTAACCGTAGGTATGCAGCTCGATTTACTTTATGTATTAAGTAATGGCGTTATTATCGTTGCTGCCTTATTAGGGTTGTTGGTTTTAAAAATAGCCGTGGTTGCTATTAGTGCACAACTAATGGGTGAGCGAAAGCATGACTCATTAGCGTGTGGGATTATGCTGTGGCAAATGGGGGAGTTTGGTTTTGTGTTAATTGCTTTAGGGAGACAGCACCAACTATTAACAAGCGAACACATTTCATTTTTAATTGCGCTTGGCGTGTTATCAATGGCGTTAACCCCATTTTTAATTGAAAAAACACCCACCATTTTAAGGCGTTTGGGGTTATTAAATAGCCCAAGCGTAGCATGGGATAGCGAGCCACAAGTAAGTATGCTTTACACAAATCATGTAGTCATTTGTGGTTTTTCGAGGGTAGGGCAAACAATAGCGCGTTTTTTAAAACCAGAGGCAATTGAATATGTTGCTGTAGAAAGTAACCCCATACTTGTGCAAGAAGGAAAGGCAGCGGGTGAGCCTGTAATATTTGGCCACGTTAAACAAAAAGATATTTTAAAGTGTGCCGGTGTAGAGCGTGCACGCTTGGTGATTATTACATTTACTGAATTTGACCAAACACAAATAGTGATAGACGCAATAAAGCAAATCGCACCCGAGGTGAAAATACTGATACGTACACGAGACGACAGTCAACTTGAAAAGCTTCGTGAGCTTGGTGTAACGGAAGTAGTACCAGAATCACTTGAAGCAAGTTTAATGATAGTCTCGCATGTTTTATCTATGTCGGGTGTCCCCATGAGCCGAATTATTAGGCGTGTTAGCGATGAGCGAAGAAATCGCTATCAGTTTCTACAACGTTTTTTTACGGGCGAGCATATAAACAATGATGAGGGGAATTCAGATAAGTTAGAATATTTACATGTGGTTGCTCTTCCCGATAAAGCACATGCGGTTAATAAAAGCATACACGAGCTTAATTTAGTAAAGCGCAGGGTGTCTATAAAAGCATTGCGACGCCAAGACCGAGAAATAGACGCCCCTTCAGATCAAATTGTCCTGCTAGCAAACGATATACTCGTTTTACAAGGTAAACCACGACGGGTAGAACGGGTAGAGCACTTTTTATTAGATGGCATTGAATAAGTTAATCAAGCCCTAAAAACGCCCTTATTTCGGGGAGCTTAGCTATACCGTCTTGATACCCTATTTCCATTAAATGTTGGGTGTAGCGTTTCTCAAATAATAAGTAACTAGTTAAACTTGATTGAGAGTGCTTTTTAACACCAATAATTCGCAACAATACTTTTATCGCCCATGGCATATCGTTGTAATATTGCGCCGCAATGACATTAAAATTTTGTGAGGGATTAATAATAAAGCTATCTATTTGTTTTAGCTCTTGGTGTTTATCTCGTGCAGGTAAAAGCCCCAAAGTGCGGTTTATTCTGCCTAAACGTTCTAAATCTGACTGCATGGTGTCGGTAAATACACTATCAAGCAAGTGCCCTGCAACAGCCGAAAGCCCAGGGTAATGCGCAGAATACCCCGGTGGATGCGGCTCTTTAGGTTCATCGACACCAATAATAAATATTTTTTCGGCGCCTAGATGTATTGATGGGCTGAGCGGTGACAATTGATGAATAGAGCCGTCACCAAAGTAATGATTATGAATATTAACGCTTGGAAACACCATTGGAATAGCACTTGATGCCATTAAATGATCAACATTGATGCGTGTAGAGCGTCCTTCACGCTTAGCTCTTTGCCAAGGTGTTTGGGTATTTGATTGAAAAAAAGCAACCGAGTCACCCGTTGTGTAACTTGAGGCGGTAATAGAAAGAGCCTCTAAATAGTTACGGTGTAAATTACGCTCTATGCGGTGAAGGTCTAAAATCTCGTTAAGTAAGCCACGCAAAGGACGATTATTCAGCAAGCTCGCAGGTGGGTGGTTAATATGTTCGGATTGAAAACTGGTTAAAATATTACGCGCAATGTGACCAAACACACTCAAAAAATCACTTTTGTAGACCATAGAGGTCGAAAAGTTTTTCCATACAGATTCTAATTTACGCACGGCTAAATGAGCGCAAGAGGCATAACACGCTAAGGCCGCAGAATTTATAGCTCCGGCAGATGTACCATTAATTATTCTAAAAGGAAGAGGTGCGGTACGTGGCATACTATGAGCTAATGCTTTTAAAACACCTACTTGATACGCAGCTCTAGCACCACCACCGGTAAGTAATAAGGCTGTTTTAGGCTTTTTTGGATCTATTTGCTTAATTTTCATATTGGTGGTTAAACTGTTCAACGTCTTTACTTTATTTATCAACTGTAATTCTTTAAGCTAGAAGAATCAAAGGATAACTGTTCTTGAAAAAGTGCTTGCTTTTTTATAGCGCAATTTAATGCGCAATTCAGGCCGAATAATCTAAGGTATTAATTTAATAAAAGCTCGAACAGAATGAATTTAATCCACTTAGTCTACTCTAAGTGATATCGCATTTTAATTTTTTATGGAGTTAGTATGTCAGACTCATCAGATGTTCAAAAACGCTCACCAAACAGTAATCTACTTCTTGCTATTATTACGCTAATTGTTGTTGCCTGTGTTGTTGCTTTCGTATTACTCAAACCAAGTGACGAGCCAGAGTCGAGAACAGAGGTAACAAAGCCGATAAAAGAGCAGCCAATAATGGAACTTAAGCCATTAAATGAACCAGATATAATTGAACCAGATATAATTGAGCCAGAAGAGCCAACAGTCATTGAGCAACCCGCAGAGCTCGAAGTGCCAGCGCAGCGAATAGTTGAACCAGAACCAGAAGTAGCTACGCTACCTGCCTTAAATGATAGTGATACTGTGGTTGTTGCTAAAATTGACGAGTACTTGAGTGACTCTGTTATGAGCCTATTGGTCACTGATGATGTTATTCGCCGAGGTGTTGTTTTTATTGATAACTTAGCCCAAGGTAAAGTTGCTAAAAAACATAACCCTGTTATCAAACCCCAAGAAAGCTTTAGTGTCAGCGAAGGGGACATTTTAACCATTGATCCGAATAGTTATGAGCGTTATACACCTTATGTAAAAGTATTTACGAGTATGAGTGCAGCGCAAGTGGTCCGATTGTATGAAGAGTACAAGCCACTTATTAATGATGCATACACAGAAATTGGTTACGGCGATGATGAGTTTAAACAAACATTGAACGACGCAATTGATTTACTGCTTGATACACCAGAACCAGAAGGCGCCTTACCACTTCTTCGTGACTCAGTGACTTATCAGTATGCGTTTTCTGAATGGGAGCAACTACCCGCAGCTCAAAAGCAGTTATTACGTATGGGTCCAGAAAACATGAAAAAAGTGAAAGGCGCATTACGTAATATAAAAGCGCAATTAGAGAGCAATTAACAGCCACAAATTAAATTTTAATACGGCGATTGTATATGAAGTATGCAATCGCACTTTCTTTTTTGATTATCCCTTGAATAACACAGTAAAAGTAGAGATAATCCCTCCCGCGCCAACCAAGGCCCTCAATGGTAGTCTTATTGGTCCTCTCGCAACACTAGCAGGCGAACCTGGTCAGGCCCGGAAGGGAGCAGCCACAGTTTGTGACGTGTGTGCCGAGATGTGGCTGGTAAGACTGCCACCCAAATTCCTCATTTGGTGTTGTTTGAAGTATAAGTTGACATATTTGTACTAAAAGATGGCATAAATTGGAAGTATAAGGTGGCATAGTCTAGTATTTAACCAAATGGTTAGATGGTTGACTCACATGTACAGAAGAAAACTCAAACACTCCCGTGTTAAAAACCTCCATAAATTTGCTAGTCAAAAAAATAAATCTACCTGTTTAGTCGAATCCTCTTTAGAGTTTGATGCGTGTTTCCATTTTGAATTTTCACCATCAATAGCCGCATTTGAGGCACAACCAATCGGTTACGAATATGAGTTTGATAACCGTATTTGCCGTTACACACCTGACTTTTTACTTACCCACACAGACGGCACGCAAAAATTTATAGAAGTAAAACCACAAAGCAAAATTGCCGACGAAGACTTTCGTGCACGTTTTATTGAAAAGCAAGCCATAGCTAAGCAAGATGGACGTGATTTAATACTGGTTACTGATAAGCAAATCCGTGTATACCCAACACTCAATAACTTAAAGCTTTTACATCGCTACTCTGGTTTTCAGTCCTTAACAGAGTTGCAAGCATCGGTGATAGAACTTGTTAAGCAATACGGCTCTATTAAAGTGGGCCAGTTAGTTAGCTTTTTAAAAGTAACTGCCGGTGAGCTCCTTGCTACGGTGCTACGCTTATTATCGTTAGGGAAGTTATTTGCCGACTTAACTTCAAGTGAAATATCAATAGAAACAGCAATTTGGTCTAACAATGTTTAATGATGAATTTAACCAGCCATTACCAAAAGTAGAGACCAAACTACCTCAAAATTACGCCAAAGATTTACAAGCCCTTCCTGAAAAAATTAAAACAACAACATTTGCTAAGCTTAAATATATTCAATGGCTTGAGGCTAATATTCATGGCGGTTGGACACAAAAAAACCTTGAGCCTTTATTAAAAGTAATGCCCGAAGTTGAGGGAGAAAAAAAGCCCAGCTGGAGAACAGCTGCACGATGGTATAGCGCTTATACCAATGCAGATAAAAATATCATGGCGCTAATACCAAGCCACCAAAAAAAGGGTAACAGGGAGCGCGATACAGCCACCGATAAGTTTTTTGAAAAAGCACTTGAGCGTTACTTAGTAAAAGAAAAACCATCAGTGGCTTCTGCTTATAAGTATTATGCAGATTTAGTTATTATTGAAAACGACAGTGTTGTGGGCAGTGTTTTAAAGCCTTTAACATACAAAGCGTTTAAAAACAGAATAGATAACTTACCGCAATACGAAGTAATGATTGCTCGTTATGGTAAGCGCCTTGCTGATATTGCTTTTAATAAAGTGCAAGGGCACACACGGCCTACCCGAGTACTCGAAAAAGTTGAAATTGACCATACGCCACTTGATCTTATCTTATTAGATGATGAGCTGCATATTCCACTTGGTCGGCCAACACTCACCATGTTAGTAGATGTGTATAGCCATTGCATTGTTGGCTATTACTTTAGCTTCAGTGAGCCTAGCTATGATGCAGTGAGGCGAGCAATGCTAAATGCCATGAAACCTAAAAATGAAGTGGCAAAACTATACCCCGATACGATTAATGAGTGGAAGTGTGCTGGCAAAATTGAAACACTCGTTGTTGATAATGGCGCTGAATTTTGGAGTAACAGCCTTGAACTTGCTTGTGAAGAAATAGGCATTAATACTCAGTATAACCCTGTTGCAAAGCCTTGGTTAAAACCCTTTGTAGAACGCATGTTCGGTACAATTAACACTGAATTATTAGACCCTATTCCAGGTAAAACCTTTTCCAACATTTTACAAAAGCATGAATACAATCCCAAAAAAGATGCAATCATGCGATTTACAACTTTTATGCAGTTATTTCATAAATGGGTAGTAGACGTTTACCATCAAGATGCTGACAGCCGCTTTAAGTACATACCTAGCCAACTATGGGAGCAAGGCTTTAGTACGTTACCACCAACAATGCTAAGTGATACTGATCTTCAACAACTAGATGTTGTACTCAGTATTTCAAACCATAGGGTGCTTCGTAAAGGTGGGATACGGCTAGAAAACCTTAGCTACGACAGTACTGAACTAGCCAACTATAGAAAACAGTTCAGCCACAAAGTATCTCAAGAAGTTTTAATTAAATTAAACCCCGATGATATTTCTTATATATATGTTTACCTCGATAAGCTAGAGCATTACATAAAAGTGCCATGCATAGACCCAAACGGTTACACCCAAAATTTAAGTTTGAATCAGCATAAAATAAATATACGTATTCATCGCGATTTTATTTCGGGCTCTATCGATAATGTAGGCTTAGCAAAAGCGCGTATGTTTATTCATAATAAAATTCAAAATGAGTTTGAAGAGTTAAAAAATGCGCCAAAAAACTCAAAAGTAAAAGGGGGGAAAGCGTTAGCTAAGCATCAAAATGTAAATAGTGACTCACAAAAATCAATAGCTCAGAGTGAGCCAGTAGAGCCCAAAAAGGTGACACCTAAAGAGCAGGCAGCTGATAGTTGGGATGACTTTATCTCAGATCTAGATGGATTTTAATTATGCTGACCGACAAACAAAAAGAAAAGCTTAATGAATTTCGCGATGTATTTATTGAATACCCAATAATAACCACTGTATTTAACGACTTCGACAGATTAAGACTTGGTAAAGGGTTAACAGGTGAAAAGCCTTGCATGCTGCTAAATGGCGATACAGGCACAGGTAAAACAGCACTGATCAAGCAATATAAAGAACGACATTTACCGCAATTCATTAATGGAGTGATGAATCACCCTGTATTAGTAAGCCGCATACCTAGCAATCCGACATTAGAATCTACTTTAGCGGAGCTTCTTAAAGACTTAGGGCAAGTAGGCAGCACAGAGCGTAAGCTACGAATAAACGGCACTCGCTTAACCACATCATTAATAAAATGTCTAAAAACGTGTGGCACAGAGCTTATAATTATTGATGAGTTTCAAGAGTTAATTGAGCATAACCAAGGTAAAAAACGCCGCGAGATTGCCAACCGATTAAAATACATTAACGATGAAGCGGGTGTATCAATTGTATTGGTAGGTATGCCGTGGGCAGAAAAAATAGCAGATGAACCACAGTGGTCATCGCGTTTATTAGTGAGGCGGCAGCTGCCTTATTTTAAGTTATCAGAAAACCCAAAGCATTTTGTACAACTAATAATTGGCCTAGCCAACCGTATGCCATTTACCGTAAAACCAAACTTAAGTGATCAAGCTACAGTATTTGCTTTGTTCTCATTATCAAAAGGTTGCTTTAGAACGCTCAAATACTTTTTAGATGATGCCGTACTTTATGCATTAATGGATAACGCGAAAACCCTCACGACCAAGCACTTAGTTAAAGCATTTGACGTACTCTTCCCTGATGTATCAAACTTATTTACCTTGCCCGTTGCAGAAATTACAGCAAGTGAAGTCGAGCGCTATTCACTTTATAAACCTGAAAGCGCCCAAGATGAAGATCCGTTTATAGCGACTAAGTTTACTGACAGAATGCCTATTAGTCAGTTGTTGAGGAAATAGGTTATACGGAATCATGAATCTAGATTACTATTATTCGAATATTTAAAAATTAAATTATTAGGGAAAATATGAATAACACATTTGAAAGTCGTGATGAGTTTCATCGTAAGCCTGTAGCAGAAAACATGATTAAACTTTTGAGTTCATCTTTGGATGTATCTCCTATGATGCTTGATGGCAGTTGGGGAACGGGGAAATCTGAATTTTGTCAAAAAACAATTAATTTATTCAAATTAAAGGATACTCACCATTTAATCTATGTAGACGCATTTAAAGCTGATCATGTAGGTGAACCACTTGTCACGCTTCTATCAGAGATAATTAAGTTACTGCCAGAAAAAGAGCAGCCAGGCTTTATTAAAAAAATTATACCAGCTACAAAGTTTGGACTTAAAACAGGAGGAAAAGCTTTTGTTGGACATATTCTTAGGCAAGATTTTGCTAGTGTCGCCGATGATTATGACAAAGATATCCAAAAAGCCGCAGATAAAGCCATTGATGCTACTGTTGAGTCAATTATAAAAGATCAGGTACAAGCTGAAAAAAATCTAACCTCCCTTAAAGATGCGATATCCAAAGTAGCAGAAGAAAAAGCTATAGTGTTTTTTGTTGATGAGCTAGATAGGTGTAAGCCTAGCTTTGCTGTAGATGTTCTAGAGCTTATTAAACACGTATTTGATATCGGCAATGTTCAATTTGTATTGGTTACTAACTCCCAACAATTGAGAGCATCAATAAATCATTGTTATGGTACTGATGTTAACTCTCAAAAGTATTTGGATAAGTTTTTAAAATTCACTATTAAACTCAGTAATAAAACTATACCAAATAGACTTGAACCAATTTTTGCTTCCATGACCTTATTTGAAAAGTTGGTTCGGGAAAATCAACATTTACCAAAAAACCTTTACTCACCTTCATTACCTAAAAAATTTATTGAGTCGATAATTATCAATCTAGAACTATCTTTACGAGAAGTCGAAACGCTTGTTAGATATCTGGAAGTGTTGCAAGTCTTAACCGAGGGAAAGGCATTTTTAGAAAACAATTATTTGGGGTATTTATTGTTAAATACACTAGCTGTTGTAATCTATTGTTTCAAGCCCGATTTAGCTAATGAAATAAGCAACTCTAAGTATGATGCTAAAGAGATTGCTAATATCTTAGGAATAAAGAAAGTTAACCCATATCCTGAAGGTCATAATAGACCTTCGGTTCATGAAGTTCTAATGGTCATTTTAGCTAAAGATTGTGATGTTAATGCCGCTGAATTTATTCCTAAAGAAGATCAAGATAGTTGGGACAAAATAATAAATGGTGGCTTTTTTAATTACGGTATAGACCCTGGCTACGCCATTCTAGAGCTTAAAAATACATTCGAAGTATTAGGGCTGCAACCTTCCGATACTTAATTTATTTAATTGCAGGGGACATTTGCAATCTCAAGTTGTAATTTCTAAAAAAAACACCAGAGATTTTTTCAACAGCAAGTGTCTCCTCAAAAAATGATAAGCAAGTATTTATAATGCTTTCAGGCTTTAGTAAGTGCTCTAATTTATATGAAACATTCATTTTATCTGCTTGCTCGACAAAAAAGTTGTAATTACGGGAAAGTGGAAACTCGTTTTTTAATAGTTCAAATATGTATTTTGTATCTATGGGGGTATTGATTGGATAGCTGTCAATAAACTCTGCTAACTTACTAAATATTAATATATACCAGCGATCAAACATCCAAAGTTGAGGGTGTGTATTATTTGTTTTTAATAAAGCCGGATACTTGGGGTTTTTAACATTAAAATTTTTGTTGGAAGCTATATCGCTTTGTGAAGCAAGCCAGATTTTCCATTTTGGGTAATCATTTGAAAAATATCTATCTTGTTCTAATGCATAAACGTCAGCATAGTTTGTTACGTGCTCTATAAACTTATATTTTTCTAGTTGCTTTTCTTTTTCAGTAATAGCTATAAATTTTGCTCTTTCTAAAGCCGAACCTGGAGGTGTAAAGTTAAGCCATTCGAACTTAAATCGTTTTGATTTTTTTATTCGACCTACGATGATTTGGCCTGAATCTTTTTTGAGGATATCGGGGATATCATGTTGAAATAAAAGGACAACATTTAACACTCGTTCTTGGTTAGAGTTATTAAGAGCTACGCACTTCAATAGTAAAAAATGTTCATGCTCTGCTTCAAGAAAAACTTCTTTAAAATGTATACTTTTACTTTTTACTACTTGGGCAGATAAATCGTAATTTTTACCACTGATATTATGGTTAAATCCAATGTTGTGGCTGGGTATTTTTAGTCGTTGTCGCTTTTTTAAGTTATCAAATTTACGTAGGGCTTGTTTTTTAGACTCTTCAATTTGTTGTCGAATTTTTTTATTCATTTCAATTTGGTTGAGTTCAACTTTTTGATTAATCTCTTCTCTTAATTGATCCTCACACCAACCAAATAACCAATTAGACGTATCATCATTATGCTTAAGAGCACAATTTACATCGGTATAATCAGAATCAATATAAGCAGATAAATCATACTCTAAGGAAGCGATTTTTTCGTCACGGTAAAAGTTAATTTTTTCTGCGGAGCAAGGCGATGTTACCTTGATTTCAACTAATAAATCACCGATATTAGTTTCTAACTTCACATCGGCGATGTATTTGTTATGAATGCTATATTCAAGTTTTGCAGAGTTAATAAAGGCTTTTCTACTAGATTCAGTTTTACTGTAACCTCGATGATAAATAGTAATTTCTGGAAGGTTTATTGTTTTAGCCGTTAAAAAATATTCTTGAGCGTACCGATGCAAAGCGGTCATTAAGCATGTTCTAGACTCTTCTTTTGTAGTATGAGCAAATGAGTGCGCTTTTATTTTGCCGCCATTGCGTGCAATTAAAGGGTCATTACATGCGATGCAAAAACAGTTACATGCTTTACCATTTTTGACATTATTTATTGAAACAATCTTACCCGAAGCATCTCTAGCAAAAACAAGCATAAAACCCCTTTTAATTCATAAATGTATAGTTTAAGACATTACTAATTAGGTGTACATTTAAAAACTAAAATATCCTTAGTACACTTATAGGTTAGATACTAAGAGAATCTTAGCATAATATAATTTATCGCTTAGGTTCTCATGGAAACTCCAACACCTTCACGCCTAAAATCTGCAAGAAAAGCAGCAGGCCTTACTCAGCAACAGCTAGGTATGGCGTTAGGCATGGAGCCAAACACGGCTAGTGCTCGCATGAACCAATACGAAAAAGGCAAACATGCCCCTGATTTTTTAACCATGAAACGCATTGCTAAAGAGCTAGATGTGCCAGTTGCTTATTTTTATTGTGAAGAAGATATTCTATCTGAACTAATTTGTGCTTTGGGTAAGTTAAAAAAAGAAGACCAAATTGAATTATTAAATACACTCAAACCTGCAAAGCTATAAGGGATCAAAAAACATGGAAGTAAATGCTAATTCAATTAGAAAAATAGGTAAGACGGGAGATGATTCTTGGCTCTTAGAGGATACTCGCCAAATAACATTTTTTATTGGCCCTAATAATTCAGGTAAGAGTCGCGAATTAAGAAAATTATTTAATGGAAATATTAATAATTGGGCATTAGAGTATTTGGGTTTTGAAATAAAGGAAATAATCGAAAAACTATCAAGTGACTTTAATCAAGGTAGTTGGAGGGGGGATCTTAGAAGACTCAGGTCGTTAAACTATCAGCAATTACTCAATGAAGTATTATCAATTCAAAATAAACCTATTTGTTTAAGCAAGTTAGCGGCAGAAATCTATTCAATTTCTAAGGCTCCAAATTATACTTCCCCAGCAGAGGAACATACATTTTTTGAGATTATTAATTCAATGCTAAAAGGCTACTTCCCTGAAAAGGCATTAGAAAAGGTAAGTAGTTATTCAGTGACTAAGGAATGGGGTAAGATCTATGTACCAACTCTTCGGGGGCTGCGCCATGTTGCTGAGAAGGATATTTTTGAAAGTAGGACTAAGTCAGATTACTTTGCAAGTTTAAAGATAGATGAATATGAAATTTTCACTGGTCATAGCCTTTACAAAGATCTTATATCGCATCTTTTAGGTTCCTATGAGAAGCGACAAAAAGTTCGCGACTATGAACAGTATCTTTCTGAAAACTTCTTTTTTGGCAGGGGTATCTCATTAGTGCCTATGGTTGATAAAGATGTTGTACATGTTAAAGAAGGTGATGATGAAGACAGGCCTATTTATGATTTAGGTGACGGTATTCAATCAATTATATTGTTGACCTATAAAGTTTTTATGGCTGAAGAGCCGACTATGTTTTTTATTGAAGAGCCAGAACACTTTTTACATGCTGGACTTCAAAGAACATTAATTGAAACATTTGCAAAGCATAAAGAGCATATGTTTTTTATGACGACTCATTCAAACCACTTTTTAGATTTGGCTCAAGAGCGTGATGATATTTCAATTCAACAAGTTTCCAGGGTAAGAGGTGAAAGTAAAGTACAAGCCTCATTAGATTATGGTGAGTTACTTAATGAGCTTGGTGTACGTGCATCGTCGGTACTTCTTGCTAATTGTTCAATTTGGGTGGAAGGCGTTACTGATAAGCTATATTTGCGAGCTTATCTAAATAAGTACATCGAAGAGCTCGAAGATGAAGATAAGAAAAGTAAGCTGAGAAGTTATCATGAAAATCTTCATTTTGTTTTCACAGAGTACCAAGGCAGTAATATCACTCACTGGGATTTCAGTGATGATGTTGAAAATAATGGTAGTGAAACCCCCGCTAAAAGACTCAACAGAAATATCTTACTAATTGCTGATGCAGATATTGAGGGCAAAGGTGAGCGTGTTGAAAGCTTACGAGAAGCTTTGGAAGAGGCATTTTATTTACTTGAATATAAGGAAATCGAAAACTTTATACCTTTTGATATTTTGATTGATACAGCTAAAGCTAGATGGGAGACTTTTAAACAGAGAACTGATAGTAATATCGATAGATTTGAAAATATGAAGGAAGAGCTATTTAAATCTAATAGGTATGGTATTGGTGAAGTGTTAGAGCGCTATGTCGACAAAGCTGATGGACTTGAACGGAAATTCTATTCTGACAAATCAGGTACAATTAAAGACAAAGTTAAATTTTGTCATACTGCAATTTCACTTATGAATGAGTCTGATGATTGGAAGTTAACGCCAGAGCTAACTTCGCTATGTGAAACGGTCTGGGATTTTATTGAATCACATAATCAATAACTGCTTATGTGATTCGACCTTTTAGATGTAAGTGAGCGGACTCAGAGATATCACATCCGATAGCTTGTCGATTTAAGTTATTGGCTGCTACTAAAGTAGCTCCTGAGCCAAAAAAAGGATCAACGACGAGTTCATTTTCATTACTGCTTTGCGAGATGAGTGTTTCAATTAACTTAACTGGCTTTTCAGTAGGGTAGCCCCTGTATACTCTTTTACATGTGAGGATATCTGGAACGCTTAGATCATTTAACTTGCGCTTACCTTTCTCGAAAAAAAGAATATATTCGTGTCTAGCTCTGTAATGATAGCCCATTCCAATAGTCACTTTATCCCAAATTATTGGCTTCCAAAACTTGAAACCTACATTTTCAGCTATTGGCTTAATATAAAACATTGTTTCCTGATCGCAGAATAGATAAAAATGCGAACCTTTTTTCAGCACTCTGTATATTTCTATTAGTAGATCTTCAAAGCGATTATTTGGAAATATGTCGAACCATTGATTGCTTGACGATTTACTTACTTTTAGGCGAGTGGTAGTTCCTATTTTTCGATGTTTTTCTAATGATTCGTAGGGTGGATCAGTAATTAAAAGATCAACACTTTCGGTTGAAAGTGTTGATAACCAATTTACCGCATCATCTTTAAATACTTGCATTAAATCTCTTTAGTTAAAGTGTGCTGCATAATCGGCCATTGTGTGAGCTTTTTGATGCTGTCCCCTTGGGTAAATGGCGGCAATCTATACAATAGCTTTGGAAACCATCGGGGTTTTGTGACGATTTACGTGCGGGAGTTTTACCAAATGAGTTAGGGTAATGATGAAATACGTGTTCCGAACCATTTGCATCAGAGCAATGAGGGCAAGATTTAAATCTTTGTCCTGTAATTTGGTCAGCCTTTATGATCATTCCACTATTGAGTGCTTTATTACAGCAGTTACAAGCCATAAGAATCTCCTTATAAGTTAGCTTTGTATTTTTAAATTTGAGTTTTTATTGTGTTACTGGCTATTAATACATCCTTTAGAAATGCCGTAACGCTCTCTACAGTATCAGATATTGTACTTTTGTGAAGTACGAATGATTTAACGATAATTATTTTTTGACTATCTAATTTATTTAGCCTAAACCTAAACTAAGATTTTCTTAGTTTAGGTTGGCGATGCATTTTTTAGTTCAAACAAAACCTTATCCTGAAGAGGCGCTTGAAAGTTATTTGCTAAGGCTTGCAAGGGATAACTCATATGATGGTTATAGTGAGCTTGCTGATATTTTATGGCAATGGCTTGCAGAGCAAGATCATGAGCTTGAAGGTGCTTTGCCGGTAGAGCTGTGTATGGTTGATGTCTATCATGCTAGGCAAGCGAGCAGCTTTAGAATAAGAGCGCTTAAGTTAGTAGCCCAATTAGCTGATGTTAACGCTGGTGATATTCTTGCGCTTGCGTGGCGGCGCAGTAATTTTAAATTTGGCAACCTTGCCGCAGTAAGCCGTAATGAACTGACAATTCCCCTTGAGCTACTTCATACTGATAACATACCTGTTTGCATTGAATGCTTGTCTGAGTCTCAATATATTCCTTTTTATTGGCATTTAAAGTCCTATAAAGCATGCCACAAGCATAAAATGCAATTAACTATACATTGTAAAGAATGCCATAACTTAATTGATTACAGAGCTTCTGAGGCGTTTTTAGAGTGCAATTGTGGTTTAAAAATAACCAGTAGTGAACAGTTAAACGATGCAGACTTTAAAATTGCATTTGCGCTTGCAAGTAGTAACAGCCAAAAAATAGTGGGGTTGGTATCGTGGTTTGCGAAGGCTAAACAACTTGATGTAAGCGATGCAGACTTTAACTGCGCTTTTGTTGATTACTTTAGTACTTGGCCTGATGGCTTTACAGCTGAATTAGATTTACTCACAAATAATGCGCGGCTCAAACAACTTAACCCTTTTAATAAAACTAAGTTCAACTTTGTGTATGGAAATGTGATCCGTGACGGTCAAATAGCTGCAACAAGTAACCGTAAAAACAAAGTAATAGATGAGATTATTAGTTACTTTGTCGAATTAGTTGATAGTAACCCTAAAGCTAAACATCCAAATATTGCTGACTTACTGCTTTGTACTTTTGATACCGCAGTATTATTAAACACCACCACAGAGCAGGTTTATAGGCTTCATCAAGAAGGCTTTTTAAACTGTGCTTACCCACAAAAAAAGCACGAACAACTCAGAGCTGATAGCCATGTTTTTTATTTACGCCAAGTGATTGAGCTACATCAAGCATTCGCAGCTGAAAAACCTCAAACAAAAAAACAATTTATAGCGCCGTGGTAACTAATGAACTTACAAGATGCACTTGCAATTGAATCACTAAAAGATAAAACCACAACACTTAGAAAGTTGTTTGCCCCATATATGCCTCATGTTGCGGTAGATGGCTTTGAAGAACAAGCCCTGACTGTGCTCATTAACCTAGTTTATAAACGAAGTGAAATTGATGATTTAACAAGTACAAGAACTGCTAAAAGTGTATTACGCGATGAATTGTTATTGAGTAAGTGCATTAACGAAGTTAAATGGTTTCATACTCATAATTTAAAATACCCCGATATACGCGTAAGCCATCAACGTCTAATTAGTGAAGTTGTAAGTGAAGATATTGCGGGTATTTGTAGCCGGTCATTACCTTTAAGTTTTGGCTGGTCGCACAACAGCGCTGAAATTAATCATGCAAAGTTATTTTTAACCTCGTTTAATTGGCAAAGTGAAGTAACTTGTTTAGCAAAGTTACTAATAGCTGAAGAGCCTGTTTGGATTAATTTAATAAGAGAGTACGAGTTTACTAAAAAAGCGGTTTTAGAAATCTCGGGTAAAATAAAACAGCAGTTGCCAGTGGCAGAGTTCCCATTAGAAGTAAGCTCTTTTTCACCACAATTACAAATGCCATTTCAGCAAAGCTACCTTGCGGTTACGCCTGTAGTAAGCCACGCAATGCTGGCTAAAATTCAGCAATTAACAACAGATCGTAAGTTAAATTTTGCTTTAGTTGAGCACTCAAGACCTACCAATGTTGGCGATTTAGCAAGCTCAGTAGGCGGTAATATAAGAGTGCTGCGTTATTTTCCTAAAACATATTCAAAGGCTGTTAACCGCTCTAAAGTAGCCAATAATGATATTGAGAAAGCATTTAAAATTCGTGCGCTATTAAGTAGTCAATTTCAACAGGCGATTTTGGTGTTGGTAGGCATTAAACAGTTTAATACGTTAAGGCAAAAACGATTAGCGCGAGTAGCGGCTATTAGACAAGTACGTGTTAGCTTGCAGTTATGGCTTGATAATATTCTTGAAGCTAAAAATAACGCGCAAAACCAAGCTTACCCTGAGTGGGCAAAGCATTACTTAGATCAGAGTATTACTAACTGCATTAGCCAATTTAGTAACGTACTAAACGAGAGCCTTGGTAATTTAAGTAAGCTCAAACGCTTTGCGTATCACCCTAATTTAATGGGACTGTTTAAAGCGCAGTTAAACTATGTATTTACTCACTGTGCAGCTGAACAAGAAATATTAAATGATGAGCAAATAGTGTATGTACATTGCCAAGATATGCGAGTGTTTGATGCTGAGGCAATGGCTAACCCGTATGTTCAAGGTATGCCGTCACTTACTGCTTTAAATGGGCATGCTCATAATTTTGAGCGTAAGCTAAAGAACTTTATAGACCCTTCAATTAAGTGTATTGGCAGTGCCATTTACATTGAAAACTATCAACTACATACGGGTAAACCATTACCTGAACCAAATAAGTTAAAACAAGTTGCTGGCCGTAGTCATGTGATAAGATCAGGAATTATCGATAAACCTAAATGTGACATAACACTCGATTTAGTATTTAGGCTTTTGGTACCAAATACTGAGCTGTTAGATAAATTAAATAGTCAGCTTATAAAGCCCGCACTACCATCTACGTTTGCAGGCGGGACTATGCATCCACCTTCGTTATATCAAAATATAGACTGGTGTCATGTACATACTAAACCGAGTGAGCTGTTTAAAAACCTAAAGGTAAAATCGTCAAATGGCAGTTGGTTATATCCTTCAAAAAAAGTAGTTAAAAGTTTTGAACAATTAATTGATGCCCTTAACGGTAACTTTAATTTAAGACCTGCTGCAATTGGCTTTGCTGCGCTTGAAGAACCCGTAAAGCGAGATGCAGCATTACATGAACACCATTGTTATGCAGAGCCCGTAATTGGGCTGTTAGAGTGTGTTAGTAATACATCAGTAAAGTACGCAGGGGCTAAGCTGTTTTTTCATCATGCATTTTGGGTTATGGATGTTCAAAAAGAGTCTATGCTTATGAAAAAGTCTAAGTTTGAGTATGAATAATGCAATTACCTCGGCACTTAAGTTACACGCGTTCGCTCTCACCCAGTAAAGCGGTGTTTTTTTATAAAACATCGGAGTCAGATTTTGAACCGCTACAAATAGAGCAAAATAAATTAGTTGGACAAAAGTCAGGGTTTGGCGATGCGTATCAAAAGCAAAATGTGGCTAAAAATTTAGCGCCACAAGATCTCGCTTTTGGGAACCCACAAACAATTGATGTGTGCTACGTGCCTCCAACAGTAAATGAGCTATTTTGCCGTTTTTCACTCAGGGTTGAGGCTAATAACACTGAGCCACATGTTTGTGATGACCCTAAAGTTATTTATTGGTTAAAACGTTTTTTTGAAACCTATAAAAAGAACAATGGCCTTAATGAAGTTGCAACTCGCTATGCTAAAAATATACTGATGGGCAACTGGCTTTGGCGTAACCGCCAATCACCAAATGTTGATATTGAAATACTTACTGAGCACGCAGCTCCAATTATTGTTGAAGGTGCACAAAAACTAAAATGGCGAGGCAATTGGCAAAATAATCAAACGGCATTATTAACGTTGTCAGAAGCTATTCAAGAAGGGCTCAGCAACCCTCAAAATTATTGTTATTTAGATATAACAGCAAAAATTAAAAATGCATTTAGCCAAGAGGTTCACCCTAGTCAAAAGTTTGTAGATACTGTTGAACAAGGCATGTCATCTAAACAACTTGCATACACTCAAGTGGGCGATAAAAAAGCAGCAAGTTTAAACTCACAAAAAGTAGGGGCTGCGATTCAAACTATCGATGATTGGTATGAGGGAGGCTACAAACCTTTACGCACTCATGAATATGGCGCAGATAAGCAAATATTAGTTGCACACAGAACACCTAAGGCCCATTCAGACTTTTATTCATTACTCCCGCGTATTGCTTTGTATATTAAGCACATGGAAAAGCATAGTTTAGAGCAAAGTCGAGAATCAGACGCAGTTCACTTTATTGCGGCAGTACTGATAAAAGGTGGCTTGTTCCAAAGGAGTAAAGGTTGAAGCGCTATTATTTTACCATTACTTATTTACCTAAAAATTGTGATGTAAGCCTTCTAGCTGGCCGTTGTATCGGTATTTTGCATGGGTTTATGAGTTCACGCAAAGTAAGTAATATTGGTGTGTGCTTTCCTAAATGGAACGAGCAAACGATAGGCAATCAAATAGCGTTTGTATCGACAGATAAAGAGCAATTAACCAATCTATCTCAGCAAAGCTATTTTGAGGTGATGGCTCATGATAAGTTATTTGGCTTATCAGAAATACTCGAAGTACCATTAAACCAAAGTGAAGTCATGTTTGTTCGCAACCAATCAGTAGCCAAAGCATTTGTTGGTGAAAAACGAAGGCGATTAAAGCGAGCTAAAAAAAGAGCTGAAGCTAGAGGCGAGGTTTACAACCCTGAATATAAATTTGAGACAAAAGACATTGGCCATTTTCATTCAATACCTGTATCAAGCAAAGGCAATGGTCAAAGTTATGTTCTGCATATACAGAAAATTGAAAATGCTGAACCCATAAATAATCACTTTAACAATTATGGCTTTGCTACAAATCAAACATTTCAAGGTACGGTTCCCTCTTTGAATACCCTTTTTTAATAGTTATAAAAGACTCTTTTGATTCTCAATGAGTTATCTGATTGATTGAAAATAAGGGTAAATGATTTAAATTCGTTTAACAGTTTGGTATTTATGGAAATATATACTATTTTTATAGTGGACTGCCGAGTAGGCAGCTGGAAATAATGAAAAAATCCCATTCTTCTGTCTCATCTAGTGGACTGCCGAGTAGGCAGCTGGAAATAAGTAGGCATAAATCGTCTCGCAGACAAAGACGTGGACTGCCGAGTAGGCAGCTGGAAATAGGCCTGGAAGAAGACAACCACAAATTGTGACTTTTAACTGCCGAAAAGGCAGAGGCTAAGTAGAGAGCCCAGTTAACGCTGGGATCTTTTCAAGTTTTGTAACCATGTTTAAGGCTGTTAACAACGTTACTCAACAACCTTTAAGGTGATTTAGGGCTAAATTGCGAGGATCATCCATTTAGTCATTAATTGCATCATTAAATATCTTCAAAGTAGTCCATACAAGTTGCCCAAGTTCGCTCTCAAACACACTGTGAAAAATGGCTTTGCGCTTTGCGCAAGTTTAGACTGCTGTCAATTACTCATTAGCAAAGCGTTACCTGTTGCTAATGTATGTACGGGTCGAAATTCGTAATACTCCCATAAATTTATTATTGATGCATACAGATTTTCTCGCTTTAATTTTTCAATTTTAGATGCTTAGCCAAATCTAAACCTACTTAAATTGAGATTTTTAATTAATAAATCTTAGTTTAAGTATCATACCTTGAAGGAATTAAACAATTCTGAAGCTGCCGAAAATTCTAGATTCAAAGAATAAACTTTTTTAAAAAAGGTAGTAAAGTTAGGCTATTATTTATTTGATTAAGTGAGGAGAGAGAATGATCAGAAAGTATAAACCAGATGGGTGGGTTGTTCTAACATTTAAGACAATAGATGATAAAGCCTGCAATGTTTTATTTTGTTCATGGCGAGATGACGATGCCTGGAGAGTGAGCTCAGGCTCAATGGTGTTACCTCATCTATCACCGTGTAAAAATTACTGGATATGGCCTCAAATATCAGGCTCTACCTATGAACTCCCAGTTGATGAAGAAAATGGTTACACTTTTTACACAGGCGGGGTTTTAGAGGATTTGTTAGCAAAAGGGTATCCTGATGGTACACAGCTAAAGCGTGTTTTGCTGAGAGATATTATGAAAGGTTAAATAAGGTTCCCAGCGCATTCTTGTACGTCGAGTTGTTTGCTTTAGCAGATAATGAGCGCTAAATAAGGGCTTTTTTAAGTAAGCGAGGGTACTGAATAGGATAATGCAAATACTCTCAAATCCACACTAAAAGCTAATTTTCAGTTGCACTAAAAGCTAATAAGTGAACTCAAGAATAGCCCGTTATTACTCTGGCTTTTTAGTTGCCTGACTTGTTTACAATCATCTCAAAAGCAAGCTATAAATAGGCTATATTAATGACAATACACAATTTAAAATGAACCTTTCAAATATGGATCTAAAATCAGCTGAATCGGCTTGCGTCGCTTTAAAAACATTCTTTAACATCATGAAGGAATGGCGTGTAAGTGAAGATAATCAGCGAATATTCCTCGGCGAGCCTGATAAGTTTACATTCGAGAAATGGAAAAAGGGTAATGTATCCACCTTAACCGATGATGTGTTGGAGCGCATCTCTTATGTTTTTGGTGTTTATAAAAACTTAAGAATACTATTGCCTAAAACAGCGCAGGCTGATGAGTGGCTTACTAAGCCAAACGAGGGTTTTAATGGCTTTTCAGCGCTAGATTTAATGGCTACTGGACAAATAGTTAATTTGCGTAAAGTAAGGCGCTATTTAGATGCGAGGCTATAGCATTATAATAAAGCAGTACGCTTACTACTCTATTTAACTAGAGGTAATTAAACACCTATCAATACCTTAAAGTATTATGGGGCCCTCTGAGAGTATTAATCCTACTGGACTTCCCAGCTTTCACCAGATACCTACTTATAATCTTGAAGCACAAAACGGAAGTAAACTTCCGGTTTTAAGCCTATATTGCTAGATTTCGGAATCAAACTTCCGTTTATAGGGATTCAAAGGTAGTTATCGGAAATATACTTCTGTTTTTTTAAAGCGTTAACCTAAATAGCTATATTAGCCACTTTTCGGGGTCCTATTTGAGCGAATTACGGTCATTCGCGCTTTCTTTTTCGCTTAAGTCTCATTTCCTTAAAGCAGACGTTCATCAATACTGTAAAGAGCCGTAACTTTAGACCGAAAGCGGTCAAAGCGAGTTGAACCGCACTCGACCGTTGGATGATCTGATAGCTGACATTGGTAAAACTGCTCCTCAAATGCCCGAAAGGGCTAAAAGCTGCCCCTGAAAAATGGTGTTTTTAAAAACTTATATATTCTCAACTAAAGTATACTGATTAAGTATTTTCTATTTTTGACCACATCTAAATCATTATTTTTTTCGGAAACATCTATACCAATAGCTCTTCGTACTTCTTGTAGATAAACAAGCTCAGAATATGTACATCGTTCAAATTTTTTATTTCTTATAGTTAGGCAAGAGAATTCGACTGATGTAGTTTCTGGAATAGCTGTGATTATTGGGATTGAAGCACAAGCTTTTTTAAAAGCCTTTCGGTCTGCCGAAAACTCAAGCTCTTTAAGTGTATATCTAAACAAGCTATTTTCAGATGTAAAATCAAGAAGCTTTTTAAAATCATGATAAAGTTCATTCGCGTCAGGAGCATGAATAGCAGTTTTGTATATCGGTGACCAGTCGAATGACGGAAGAACAAACCATTGCACAGCATGGCTGCTTAAAATGTAATTTTGAATAAGCTCAGAGCAATAGGTAATAATATTCGTAAGTACGCTATTCTTTTCAAATCTTTTTCTCTTTAAGTATTCTTTTATCTGAGAGTTGATTTCATTTATAAAAGGCTTTTCAACCCCACCAATCATTTTAATTTCATTGAAACCTTTTAAGTAATCGATATGCACTATTGGCGGATGGCAAAAATTGTCATCGTGGTAGATTGATATTTCAAATGCAAACCTCATGCATGGACTAACCATAAAAAAGGTGCTGTCATACGTCAGGCTCTTTTTATCTCTTCGCTTTTTTAAAACACTTTGAACTTCAGCCAAGTCCAATTCAAAATAATCCATATTTCCAACCAGTTAGTTATAGTAAGGTAGCTCGACATAATACCAATTAATCACTTTTTATTAAGCTCCCCAGCACTTTAATTTTTATTAAATTATTTACTTAGTCTCTATGCTAAATATCCCTTAATTTGCTGAAATATAAACGCATGCAACATACAAGACCCTATGGCTCAAGCGGCCTCTCAGCCAAAGTGTGTCTTATATCTGAAACGAGCGATAACCGGTCATTGAGATTGGCTAAATATCGTCGTTAATTGATTCGTTAAACTGCTCTTTGCGCATATATTCATGAAAATGAGCGCTGCGCGCATATTGATTCGCTTAACTTTACCTAAAAAATTTAGAATACTTAGTGATAGTAATACCTTAGGTTATTTGTTAAAACTATATAAAGTAGATAAGTGAGCGTGGCGTCAGCAGAAATATGCGCGATGAGCGCACTATTAAATTAATTATATTCCTAGAGTTTCATCAACATGGAGAGTTATAAATGAGAGTATCGTTTTTTAGTTTTGTTTTACTTTGTTCACAGTTTTCATATGCATCAGATTTGATGTTAGCTGAAGAAATTAAGTTGCAGTCCAATTCACTTGGTGAAAAAAGAAACTTATTAATAAAGCTGCCAAAGAAATATCATGATGAAGATAATTCATATCCAGTACTATACGTACTGCACGGTCAATGGGATATGCTTTCAACTTTATCGACTATTGATTTATTAGAAGATCAAATTCCAAACTTTATTGTAGTCGGTATCGAAAGTAGAGGAAAAGAACTTAGCCCTGAAAGCGGAAAAACAACTCCCTTTGCTAACTTCCTTGCGAAAGAAGTCGTTTCCTTTGTTAATGATAAATACCGAGTTGCACCTTATACAATTTTATCTGGGCACTCTAATTCAGGCCGTTTCGTCTTAGATTATTGGTTAAATAATAATCCTGCTTTTTCAAAATACTTCGCTTTCAGTCCTTCTCTTGATGATAATTACATCTTAGATATGGTATCCAAATCAAAAATTAAGGCTTTAAAAAAGAAAGCTCCTCTTACGATCACCATCGCAAATGAAGGTGAACATATGCAAGAGCCTTTTACTGAATTAACTCAGAAGTTAAGTAGCTTATCTGAAGGTTCTTTTGAATTCCAAAAATTCCCAGAGCAATCTCACAGAACCACTAAACACTCTTCTATGCAATATGCTTTACAATCAACATTTACGGGCTGGGAACCAACCTACGAAGTAAAAACTTCAGGATTAGATGGTTTAAAAAAACACTATACAGATTTATCTGAAAAGTTTGGGTTTAAGGTTTCTGTTCCTAACGAAACCTTGCAAAGGCTAACAGCTCATTATGCAATTTCTGAAAATGCTAAAGAAGAACTTAACAAGTACATAGCTTTCACAATTAATCAATCTTCAGATGGCATAGACTCATTGTTTGAAATATCTGACTATTTGTCTAGCAATGGGTATAAAGATGCTGGTGAGAGTATTTTTAGTGAAATATGCAATCAGGTTAAAGGTGACCAAAGGTGTAATGGCTAGAGCGGGGTATAACAAGTGACTAAGGTTATGAGTGTCCGCAAATGGCACATTGCAGCCAATGAAACTAGTCAGTATTCTTGTGGGGTTGGTTTTAAAGAGCTCGTATATGGTAACTTTATGCCATTATAAGCTTCAATATTATGTCAACTTACACTTCACTTGTGCCGTTGTAGCTCAATAAAATCAAATGTGGTTATGCCAACTTACACTTCAAACAACATTTGGGTGACAACCTCTCAACTCATTTAAAAAATTATAATTAAATACCAGTGGTTTATTTTCTGTTGTTCCCTCTGTTTCTACCTTATAGACAACACTTAGATATTGCGCAATAATGAAATAAAGCGTTAACGTTAACGCTACACATGTTAAATCAGATGCCCAAGGGTTGTTGTAATGTCTCAAAGAAGTAAGTGGGCACTAGCTATTTTATTAGGGTTAATAGGCGGGTTGGTTAACCTTTTACCCCTGTATTTTTTCGATAGTTCTGAATTCTTATTTGGACAAATTTTTGTTTTATGCAGCTTAGTATTCACTGGGTTGCGCTACTCCTGTCTTACGCTTGCGATTGTCTCGAGTTTTTTACTTTATAGGTGGGGCCACTGTTGGCCCAGTGTAGTGTATTTGCTTGAGCTTTTATGGCTTTATACTTTCTGTTTGAGGCGTTCAAAACCCATTTTACCTTTAGGTGCCGTATTTTGGTTTTTAGTGGGGCTACCTATTATTTGGGTGATAGGCCAGTTTGTAATGGATTTAGCGTCGCTAACGCTTATTGTTGCAGTGTTTAAATACCTGGTTAACGCATTAATCAGCTTAGCATTGGTTGATTTGATTAGTATATTTGTTCCTTATGCTAGCCGTGCTTATCAAGGACGTCCACTGGCTCGTATTCTTAGTTATGTGGTCAGTGTTATTATTGTTTTGGTTGTGCTTATTACAAGTGTTTTTTTGGTTAACGACCATCATTCGCGTATAGAGTATGAGGTAAATGCGCAGCTTGAGGAAAAAGCAAAATCTATTAGCACACAGTTGAATGACTATTTGCAGTTTCATAAAAACGCGGTGGTAATGAGTAGTGATGCCATTGGGGGTGGGATTGATATAAAACAGCAGCTCACACAGTTAATGGATTTATACCCAGGTTTTACTACGAGTTTATATGCAATGCCAAATGGGTATGTCGCTAAAAGTATTCCTGAAACATTACTTGCAGGGCTTAGTGAGGAGAAGCGATTTGTAAACGACCGACCGTATTTTTCACAAGCTCAACAGTATCCCAAAGGTTACAGTAGTGGGGTGTTTCAGGGGCGTGGTCTTGGGAATGAGCCTATAGTTGCTCTTTCTGCACCAATATACAAAAATAACGAGTTTTATGGTGTTGTAGAGGGCTCTTTAAAGCTAGAGCGCTTAGAGCAGTATATTCCAAATTTGTTTAATCAAACTGGTGAGCTAATTATACTCGATGCTGAGCAAAGAATTGTTTTTAGCTCTTTGGCACAATTTCAAATACTGGCTGATTTTAAGACGTTAGATTTTACAATTAGCAACCTGGGCGATAATCAACTTTTTCGTTCTGTTAATAATGAAGTATTTCATACCAATCAGTATGTTGATACTAGTAGTCAATGGCAAGTTATTACGTTTTACAATCGTAAACACTTAACTAAGGTGGTAGCAACAGCTTGGCTACCAACAATATTGTTTAGTGCAGTGTTGATTTTTTTAGTGGTGTTGTTTATTCATCATTTATCTAATTTATTAGTTCAGCCAATTATTGGTTTGACTAATTTAATGTATGGTTTTAATAAATCAGACAAACAACACTTTAATACAGAGTCTAGCTGGTACGAAGTGCTGCAGCTGCAACAACAGTTTAAAATGTTGGGGAATGCCTTAAGGGACTCAATAGAAAGTTTACAGGCGTCTAATATTAAAAATCAGGATTTAAATAAACAGCTAAGCCAATTTAACCAGCAGTTGGAAGTTAAAGTGGCTGAGCAAACAGATGAGCTAACAAAAGCAGTTAAATCAGCTAATGAAGCTAATAAAGCTAAGTCACAGTTTTTGGCCAACATGAGTCATGAACTGCGTACTCCTATGAATGGCATTTTAGGTATGGGAGAGGTATTACTGCGAGATACAACCCTTACAGATGATCAACGCGAGCTGCTTGAAACACAGCAAAAAAGCTCCAAAAATCTACTACAAATATTAAATGATATTTTAGACTTTTCTAAAATTGAAGCAAACGCCATGCAAATTAGCCCGCGAGCAACTTTGCTTGCTCCGTTTATTGAAAATATTCATTCGTTATTTTCGCCAATTATTCACTCCAACGATGTTGAGTTTATTATTCAACAGAGTCCAGACTTACCCGATTGCGTAAATGTAGACGACTTACGTTTAAATCAAGTAATTATTAACTTATTGTCTAATGCGCAAAAGTTTACTCAGGCTGGGTTTGTGCGTTTATCGTTTGATTACAGTGAACAGCAGCTCACGGTAAGTGTGTCTGATAGCGGTATTGGGATCGAAAAAGAGCAGCAGCTATTACTTTTCAGTGAATTTACTCAAGCAGATGCTAGCGTAGCACGTAAATATGGCGGTACAGGCCTTGGGTTGGCTATTTGCCAAGGTTTGATTAAAAAAATGAGTGGTGAAATAACCTTAAATAGCGTGCCAGGTTTGGGTAGCACTATTAAGTTTTCAATAAATGCCCCTAAAGCGCAAAATGTCGATTTAGCAAAGCCGGTCCAAGCACAGTCGCTACCAGACTTGCTAAATAAGGATATTTTGCTGGTGGAAGATAACCCTATAAACCGCCAAGTAATTGCAAAAATGTTAGAGCCAACAGCTGTTACTATTACAATGGCAAACGACGGTTTAGAAGCGCTTAAAGCATTAAAAAGTAATGTGTTTGATTTAATTTTAATGGACTGTCAAATGCCTAATATGGACGGTTATGAATGTACTATACGCATTCGCGAAAATGAAATAGGTGCAGATAAACGGGTTCCAATTATCGCCATTACAGCCAATGCATACGAAGAAGATAAGCAGCGTTGTTTAGATGTAGGTATGGATGACTTTATTTCAAAGCCGGTTAACTCTCAGGGGTTATTAAGCGTTATTGCTAATAATCTTATAAAGATAAATTAAGTATAATTGACAAAGGCCATACAATATATGGCCTTTATTAATGGCGCTTTAATTTCATATAAAATCGAGGGTGAGCAATAACCGTTGCTCGTTTGCAGCTACCGGTGGCGAGCGGTGCACTAGCCCTGCGCCTTCGTTTTCATCCCAGTACTCGCCTTTAAGCAGGGCAACATCACCTTGCTTGAGTTGATTAATATTATTTAGGCTTTTAAATAAGCCAGACTCTTCATCGGGTTTACCTAAATTACCTGTACCTAGCTTTGAGCGCTCTACATCGCTGTGATTTAACCACTGCGTAGCAACACCTTGGTAAGTAGTGACTAGCCGGCACGGAATTTTGTCTACATGAAAACGCGGGCACATGGGTTTATCTAATATTTTTAGCCTTAAACCGGCGCGTTTTAAATCAAACAGGCAGCAAAACATTTCAACCAACAGTGCGATATCTTCACACAGCGCTTTAACTTCATCGCGGTTAGTATCTTCTGGCTTAAGCGCTTTTATTAATTGACCAAATGCATCATCGGGCGATACCGCAAGTTCAAGTGGCTTTAAAGCATTTGCACTAATGAGTGTATTAACTGCATTTGTTAATGCTTGCTCTAGGTCTCTTTGCCAAATAACAATGTTAGTGTCTTGGTTATAAATTTGTGGCAATACATTGGCGTCACACTCTTTAGCTGCTTTTCGGTACAGTGGTTCATCCGGTTTTATTTGCGCAGTTAGTGGGGCTAGGGCATTCATTACTCTTCCTCCCAAATAGGAAACGGGTCGTTATAGGTTCTCCAAAAATCTTTACCTTTAAGTACGGCATCTTCTGGGAGTAGGCAGTCATCAAGCGCTTTAATCATGGCTTGTTGATTCAAAGATTGACCAATAAACACTAGCTCTTGGCGCATGTCACCAAAGGGTTCTACCCATTTACTGTTTATATCAGCAAGTATTTCGGGCTCTGTGGGCCAGTCTTTTTTAGGGATGGCTTTAAAAAACATACCAGCAAATCCGTAATGAGCTATACCGCCTGCTTGGCTCCATTGCCCGCAAAATAAAGGGCGTGTTGCTAACCAAAAATAACCTTTAGAACGAATTAGCTTGCCAAACTGCTCGGTGTTGTGCAAAAAGTGATAAAACTTTTCAGGGTCAAATGGGCGGCGCGCAGTGTAATTAAAGCTGCTAATACCATACTCTTCGGTCTCGGGAATATGTTCACCATGCATTTCTTTAAGCCAACCCGGCGCTTGTTGGGCACGTTCAAAATTAAATAAACCCGTGTTTAGCACTTCGTTAATATTAATATGGCCGTTTGAAATAGGGATAATGTTAGCGTGAGTGTTAAGCGTATTTAAAATGGCAGTGAGTTTATTTAATTCATCGTTTGTAATTAAATCCGTTTTACTGATTAAGATTACATCGGCAAATTCAACTTGGTCAACAAGTAGGTCGGCTACGCTTCGTTCGTCATCTTCTCCTAACGATTCGCCGGTATCTTGTAAATCATTTGCTTGTTCGTAGTCGTTTAAAAAGTTAACGGCATCAACCACCGTTACCATAGTATCAAGTGTGGCAATATCACCCAGTGATACGCCATTTTCATCGGCAAATGTGAAGGTTTCGGCTACCGGTAATGGCTCAGAAATACCGGTTGATTCAATAACGAGGTAATCAAAATGCCCCTCTTTGGCAAGTTTGCCCACTTCAACAAGTAAGTCTTCTCGTAGGGTACAGCAAATACAACCGTTGCTCATTTCGACGAGCTTTTCGTTACTGTGATTGAGCGATACATCGTTTTTAATAGTGGCTGCATCGATATTTATATCGCTTATATCGTTAACTATAACAGCCACTTTTTTACCTTGCCTGTTATTAAGAATATGGCTAAGTACAGTGGTTTTACCGGCCCCCAAAAAACCTGATAACACTGTGACGGGCAGTTTATTTATCATTTAATAATCTTACTAAATTGCAATTTAAGGTATGTTATATTATATCAATCTTGTATTCCAGTAATGCTAATTATTTTATTTAATGCTGAGCTGCAAATTTAATGTGCTACTCAAATACTTTTCATTCGAAAAATAAGGGGGAATATGGAATTATTTACATTGCATATGGTAATGATAGTCGTTATCATTCGCGGCGTTTTATACACCTCTTTTCAGGATCAACATGTTTAACCAAAAATACTTGGCGCTTAGTATTGCTGCGTCTTTTTCTGCTTTTTCTAATGTGGCATTTGCCGAGCAAAATAACGAAATTGAAACAATAGAAGTAACAGGCCGCGCTCAGCAGTTTTACCTAGAAACCGAAAGTAAAATTGGGACTAAAACGGATTTAGATCTTATTAAATTACCGCAATCTGCGCAGGTATTAACCGAGCAGCTTATTATTGACCAAGCCGCGCGCGATATCACCGATTTATACCGCTCAATAGCCGGGGTAAGTGAGTACAGTTATTCGGGCGTTACTTTTCGTGGATTTAGAGACGATGCCAATGTATTTTACGATGGCGTACGCGGCGACCCGTACTCGGGCTTTGGTGTACCCCAATTATTTAATGTTGCACGTGTAGAAGTATTAAAAGGCCCAGCCTCTGCGTTATATGGTGGCGGTGAGCCAGGCGGTATGATCAACTACGTGACTAAAAAGCCAAGTTATACGCAAACTAAAGAGCTAAAACTAACGCTTGGCAATTACAACACACATGGCGCCTCACTTGATATGACCGGCGGTTTAACCGACACCATGGCATACAGAGTAGGTGGTTATTACGAAGAGCAAGACAGCTTTCGTAATAACGCAGATTCAAAAAACAGTGAGTTTACCGCTGGTTTATTATTTGATTTAACCGATTCAACCACACTAACCACCACTGTTGATTACATTAAGCAAGACTTAGGCGGTAACCGTTTACGTGGTGTACCGGTAGATGACAATGGCAACTTTTTAGTTGACCCTAGTTATAACGCAAATGAAGCATTTGACTACCAAGACATGGAAGCGTTAGTGCTGCAAGCCGAGCTAAAGCATTACTTTAATGATGATTTTTCTGTAAGTAGCACACTGCGTTACATGGATAACGAACGCGACCAAGCCTACCATGAGTCGCAAAGCTGGGTAGATGTAAACGGCGATGGTGAAGCAAACATTGATGACGAAACCATTAAACGCGAATACCGAAAGCAATACCGCGCCAACGAAGAAACAAGCTTAACCACCGACTTTGTTTATAGCTTTGAGCAAGGCCAATTAGCACACCAAGTATTATTTGGTGGCGACTACCACATAGTTGATACCGAGTACGATTACTTACGCGCCCGTTATGAAGCGGATGGCGTGGCTAACTTAAACATATTTGACTTAAATTACGGCGAAACCGACCCAAGTACTTATAACCTTACCGACATGAACCGCGATGGTGTTGAAACCGACCGTTTTGGCGTTTACGTACAAGATGTTGTAAGCATTAACGAGCAATGGACCGTGATTGCCGGCCTGCGTTACGACTATTTTAAAGAGCTAAATAAAGAAACCGGTTACAGTTACTCAGATAACGATGTAACACCGCGCGTGGCCGTTACATACCAACCTGTTGAAAATACCTCGTTATACATAAACTACTCAGAAAGCTTTAACCCAGCATCATCGGGCGATCAAGAAGATGTAGAGGGCGAGGGCAACTTAACCCCAGAAACCGGTAAACAAACCGAAATTGGTATTAAAAACCAATGGCTAGATGGCAAAATTATGAGCACCTTTGCTATTTACCAAATTAATAAAGAAAACGTAGTAATGAGTAACCCCGACGACACTGGCGCGGGTGATGGCATTGCAGCACTTTTAAATATTGGTGAGGTAGAAAGCCGCGGATTTGAAACAACGCTGGTGGGCGATTTAACCGAGCACTGGACGCTAACCGCTAACTACGCCTACAACGATACATTGGTTGTTGAAGGTGCAACGGGCGATACAATTTCAAGCACCTACGGTGATGGCTCTCGCTTTGCTAATGCGCCGCGCCACCAAGCAGGTTTATGGTCGCGTTTTGCGCTTGATAGCATCGACTCGTCTATAGCATTTGGCGCAAATTACGTAAGCGAGCAAATAAGCCAAGATGGCCAAAAAGTTAAACCCTTTACTGTATTTGATATGAGCTGGACTACGCGCTTTGACGATGTTTTATTAAGCGTAAATATTAATAATATATTTGATAAAGAATACGCAGTAAGTGGCTTTAGTGAGCGTAACGGTCATTTCCCGGGCAGCCCACGAGAAATAGTAGGCCAAGTAACCTATAAATTTTAAAGCAATTTAAGCGCGAGCTTATCTCGCGCTTATTTTTTATCGCTATTAAAATTAGCGGCTTCTTGCGCTGTGTTAATAGCTGTAATAGGGAAGGGGATCACAATACCTTCTTGGTTATAGCGTTTATGCAGCGCTTTAATAAAAGCAGATTTAACCCAAAATCGATTAAAGTACTCTTTTGCGCGCAGCATTACGGTAAAATTAATACTTGAGTTATCAAAGGTGTGATACACCACAAAGGTATTGTAATCATCAACCCCCCATTCATGGTCAATTAGTACTTGGCGCGCAACTTCTAGCGTTACTTGCTCTACAAATTCTAGGTCTGAGCTGTAGTGAACGCTTACATCAACAGGTACACTCAGTTCTTTTTCGGGGTAAAAGTAATTAATAATACGCGATTTGGAAAGCTGACTATTAGGAATAATAATCATATTATTTGGCAGCATTTTAACCCACGTAGAGCGCCAACCAATTTTCTCTACAAAGCCTTGCTCCTTAGACTCAAGCTCAATAAAATCCCCCACCCGTATGGGTTTATCTATAACAAGCTGCACGCCCGAAAAAAAGTTTTCAAGGGTGGGTTGCAGAGCAAGCGCCACCGCCAATGATGTAATACCAAGAGATGCAATGATAGGCGTAATAGAAATACCCAAGGTGCCTAATAAAACCAGCAACCCCACCGAAAAAAGAGTAACGCGAATAACCCCCTTTATAATACTTTGAGAATTAAAAATAACTGCAGATTGTTTAGCGTAGTGATTAACGGCGCCAATAACAAAGTGATTTAAAAACAATATAAGGGCAAGTAAAGCTAATACAATATTAATGCTGTTGAATGGAATTCGCTTTGCTAACTCGGGGTCAATAACGAATGTATCGTGCTCTAAAATGGTGATTAGCACAATAATTGTGCAAAGTGTTAGTGGCTTAGATATTGAGTCTAGAAGTAGTGTGTCGAATGTAAATGTTGTTTTTGATGTCCATTTTTTTAGCCAGTACATTATAAAAAAACGAATAAAAAACAACAGTATAGTTACAAATAAAAGGTAAGCTATCGTACTCAACCAAGGGGTGTTATTAATAACGTCTAGCGTATTTTTGAGCATAACTTAAACCTATTAAATATAATTATATTTAATACAGCAAGTTATGTACCTATGTTTGAAGTAAAGAGAAGTGTATTGCCGAGATGAGCTCGGCAATTGTTACTTATATTTTTTTAGCTACCCACATTCCACCCAATACAGAGGCAAAAAACAGCCAAAACTCCATTTTGAATGACACCAGTTGAACTAAGCCGGGTCCAGGGCAAATTCCGCTCAATCCCCACCCCAAACCAAACAAAACAGAGCCCGTAATTAATCTACGATCTACATTTTTTAGATTACTTAGACTAAATGTTTCACCAAATAAAGGGCTATTTTTTTTAGAAACCCAAAACCACGCCAACATCATTATTCCCATGGCTACCGCCATTACAATAATTAAACTGCCATCCCAGTTTTCGCCAAAGGTCAAAAAATTAAGTACTTTATCAGGGTTGGTCATCCCGCTAATAATAAGGCCTAAGCCAAAAATAAAGCCTAAAAATACCGATGTAATTGCTTTCATGTTTTATCCAACTAAGTTAGCAGTTATTACAGCAACAAGCATAAACACACATGTTGAAACCCAAGAACGTGTAGAGAAGCGCGACATACCACACACGCCGTGGCCGCTTGTGCAGCCATTGGCAAGTGACGTGCCAACACCCACTAAGAGCCCCGCTATAATAATTAACCACGGTGGTAGGCTTAACTCGCCCTGTAATAACTCAGGCGCAATAAATGAAGTGGCAACGCCCGCAATTAATAAGCCTGTAATAAAGCACACTTTCCACACATTATCGGGTTTTAGTGGAGTAAAAAAAGATTTAACTAACCCTGAAATACCGGCCACTTTACCAAATAAAACAAGTAATAATGCACATGACATACCAATTAAAGCACCGCCTAAAGCGGCGGATAAAGGTGTAAATTCTGTTACCATTTTATATTCCCCAAACAATTGATACACCAACACCTGATTGGTCCATTTCAATTGCTAGTTGCTAGTTGCTGGTTTGGCGCTAAAAAGTTAGCACCTGATACCTTTTTAGCTGGCGAGTAAAAAGCCATAGCATTTAATTGTACATTGTCGCTAACTATATGGCTAAAACCCGTTGTAAAATGCCACTCTTGTACACCCGGCGCTAAAATATTAAATAACACCTCAGACGACGGAATAGGTTGTTGAGTGTAAGAAACACCAAAGCGAATTTTTTGTTTCGCAGCAGGCTGCCACTGATAACCTAATTTGTATATATCCATATCTTGCCAGCCAAACCCTGCACCTGTGGTTGCACCCAACGGTGCAGACATTAAGTTACTTATTGGGTTGGCAATGCTTTTAACTTCACTGTAGTTTATTTTTTGCCAATCGAATACAAGTTGGTTATTTGGTGTAATTTTATAGGCGGCACCAATTTGAATCGAGCTTGGTAAGTCAAAGCCACCGTCTTCTGCAAATAAACCTTTATAGCTATCAAATTCTTCCATAGCCACCGATGAGCGATAACTGGCACCCCAACTAAACGATGTGCCTACGGTTTGAGTTATGCCCACTTGCACACCTAAGCCTGTGCTGGTGTCGGTGCCATTATTAGTTAAATTTTCAGGCGATTGCGAAAAAGGCGCAAAGTTTCCAAGGCCTGTCGCTTTAAACTGTTGCACAACATAAATAGGTGAAACCCCCACTTTTGTTTGCTCATTTAACTGGTAGTTAATAGTTGGACTAATAAATAACTGTTTTAAATCAACGCCTGTTGTGCCAGCGTAAAATGTACCTTCAGGCTCAGAATTGGCGCTGTAGTCGGTGTTCATACCGCCATTGCCGTAAACCAATAGGCCAATATTTATTTTGTCATTTAACTGATGGCCAATAGCAAATTCAGGGATGGCAAATAACGTGTTATCACTTTTTTGGGTTTTTGCTTCAAGATAAAGCGCATTAGGATAAAACGTATCTACAGATGATGCTGTGTATTTTCTATCAGGTGAAAATAGCTCTAATCCCAGTGACATTTCTGTCCCATTTACAGTAAAACTGGCTGGGTTATTAGCACCAGACATTAACTCTTCAGATAGCGCAACCCCTGCACCTGCCATGCCTTTGTGGGTCATGCCATAGCCATGAGTAAAATACCCATTGGTAGCAAATGCGCTAAATGTTCCTAATGTGCATGTTAATGCAAGGCCTGATACTAACTTATTTTTCATTTTGATAGACATACGTAGTGAGAAAACGCGGACAATAGCTAATTTTCTATATTCAAAAAAGAAATACAAATCGATTACTTATAGTAAAAAAAATATTTAGCGTGTGTGTTTAACCCAAAGTTTAGCGAGGTAATGGCTTAAGCCTTTTATACAACCATTAAATCAATCATTTAGCTAAAAAATACAAAGCGGTGAGAGGATTCACCGCCCTAGATTAATTACATAGACTCAAGTGTTTTACCACGGGTTTCTGTAATGTATTTAGCCACAAAAAATATACTAATAAGTGCCGATAAAGCGTAAAAGCCGTACGCACCTGCAAGGCCAATATTAGCCAACATAATAGGGAAGGTCATGGTAATGGCAAAGTTAGCAATCCACTGTGCGCTTGCAGCAACCGCGAGTGCTGCGCCACGAATTCGGTTATTAAACATTTCGCCTAATAACACCCACACAACAGGGCCCCAACTTAAGCCAAAAAATACCACAAATAAGTTAGCCATTATAAGCGCAAACGTCCCCATGTTATCGCTAAGTGCAAGCTTGCCTGCTTCATCAAGGCCTGCGCTGCCAAATATATAAGTAAGCGCACTTAAGCTAATAAACATGCCCACACTGCCTACAAGTAATAGTGGTTTACGGCCAATTTTGTCAACTAGGGCAATAGCAATAAAGGTCGATACAACATTCGTGGTGCCCGCTAATACATTTATAAATAGCGATTGCGACTCGTCAAACCCAGCGGCTTGCCAAAGCTCGGAGCCGTAATAAAACACCACGTTAATACCTACAAATTGCTGAAATACGCTAAGCGCAACACCCGCCCATACAATAGGGTGTACCTTTTTACTGCCACCGATAAATAAGTCGCGAATACTCGGCTTTTTATCACTGTGCAAGGAGCGTTTAACATCGCTTATTTGCGCATCAACGTTGTCGTTCGAAATTTTACTAAATACCGTTTTTGCATCGGTTACTTTACCTTGCGCCACTAAATAACGAGGCGACTCAGGAATAAACAACACCCCCACTAAAAACAGTATTGCAGGCACCAGCTCAGCCCAAAACATCCAGCGCCAAGCGGCTATATCAAGCATTAAAATATTTTGCGCGCTGCCTGCTGCATCAGCAATTAAATAGTTACTTAAAAACGCAGCAAACAAACCCAATACAATAGCGAGTTGTTGAAGTGTAGCTAAACGACCACGAAGGGCTGGTGGCGCAACCTCTGCAATATAAGCTGGCGCCAATACCGATGCAGCTCCAATACCTAACCCACCAAATAAGCGGTAAAAAATAAATTCGGCCGAGCTTTCGCTAATGCCCGAACCAAATGCGCTAATAGCAAAAATAATCGCGGTGATGATCATAATTGCACGGCGGCCAAACTTATCAGCCAGCGGCCCCGCTGCAAGTGCACCTAATGCGCAGCCTAATAATACCGAGGCTACATTAAACCCTGTAGCCACACTGCTTGAATTAAAAGCATTACCGAGTGCCGACACCGTGCCGTTAATAACGCCTGAGTCAAAACCAAATAAAAAGCCACCAATAGCAGCAACGGCCGAGATAAATATTACGTAAAAAAGAGAGCATGTGCCCAATGTGTGCGCCGAGCTATTAGTGCTCGGCGAAAGAGGTGATGTCATAATTGTGTGTCCTAGTTATTATTATGGTGTACTTTGCTATATTGAAACGTGTGGTGTTGCGTATTTTAAACGAATTTTATTTGGGCTGACTCTTTCATAATCAATATTAAAGTTATTGTTTAATACTTCCAACAGTCCTTTAATATCGCCTGTTTTAAACATGCCGGCAACTTGCACTGTTTTGAGGCGGTCATCTTCCGAAAGCTCAAAATCTATATTTGTATAGCGGCTGATTTCAGCCATGGCTTCAGCAAGTGATTCACCTCTAAATATTAAGCTACCTTTGCGCCACGATAATCTAGCGGCTACATCCATAGGATCAACTTTTTCGACCGCTTTAGCAATTTTACCTTTAAAGCTTAAATCAAGTTTTTCTCCCTTTGACACCGAAGTTGAGCTAGTTGATAAGTACTGACCTTGCTTATTTGTTCCTTGGGAAAGATTGGGTAACGATTTGGCTTTTTGTTCTGCAACAAGGACTTTGCCATCTGTCACAATGAGTTCTATTTGTTTTTTACCCACCTCTACATTGAATGCGGTACCAACAGCTTGAATAACTTTATCACCCGCGGTAACGCTTAAAGGGCGCATTTTATCGTGAGCTACATCTATATGAATTTCGCCACGCAGTAGATTTATTACACGAGAGTGCTCGGTATACCTAACTTGAACAAAGCTATTAGTGTTTAAGGTAATTTTACTTTTGTCAGAAAGCAGTATGTCCTTACTTTCACCTACGTTGGTTTGAAAATTAAGTTGTTTCGCAACCACAGCTGACTGATTAACTGGGTAAAAAAATGAAAAGTTAAACGCTTCTTGAAAAAAGCTAAGTGCAACAGCTAATAAAATAGAGGCAGCTGTCGCACCTAACCACACTGGGAGACGTTTTTGTTTTACCGGTGTTTGTGGAAACAGATCTGACAAACGGCTGAGATCGCCCATTTTGTCCCACAGCTTTGCTACTTCAAGTAACACCTCTACATTTTTATAAGATTGTGCTAACCATTGTTTTAGCGCTTGTTCTTCGGGCTTAGTCAGCCCACGGTCAAGTTTAGCTAGCCATTCACTTGCCTTATCAAGGCGCACATCGTCGCTTAAATTTCGCTCGTTTATATGATGAATATTAGTCATTTCCACCTCCTGCATTTAGCTGCGAAGAAGTATTTGGTTGCCCATAAACACTTTTTGTAGATTGACGCATAAATTGCGTACAACGTTTCATGCCTGTTGCTATATGTTTTTCCACGGTACTTTCACTAAGGTTTAATTGAGCAGCAATCTCTCGCTGCGAATACCCATACACTTTTTTTAATACAAACACTTTACGGCACTGCACGGGTAAAAGCCGTATGGCCTCACAAAAATTAGAAAATTCACTATCGGTTAGTGCTTTTTCGTACATTTCGTCTTGCTGGTGCTCTGCTAAGAGTTGCTCTAACGCTTCCATGTTGTCGATGCCATCGACTAGGCGTATATTGGCTTGCTTTTGGTAATCGAGCGCTAAATTTCGCGCCGTTTTGTAAATAAAAGATTTTGGTGAGCTTATGTTTTCAGTGTTTTTAATCTGACAAATTCGCACATAAGTTTCTTGCACTATATCTTCAATTTCATGTGGTGGCACTATGCGTGCAACTACACTTGATAGACTTTTGCGCGAGGCCAAATAGACCTTATAAAAAAGTGTGTCTTTCGTCATTTAGTGTGTGTCTCGTGTGTGTTTACGGCAATTATTGTTATTTTATTTGCCAATACAAACTAAGACGAATGGTAAGAAAAAATCCGCCATTAAATTAAAAAATAAATCAGTATTTTATTTTTTAATTTAATGTTCACTGACCGAACGAGGCATAAAGCTTGTAATGTAAAGGCGAATTGTACTACAGTTTTTGCCATTACTAGTACCCTACTAGGTAATGACTATTCGCTTTGAAAATTTAACTTTTTAATTAATAAGTAAAAAATTGTAATGTGGGCTGTATTTTTAATTGTTTAAAAATATTGTTAAAAGCGCAAACAATAAAAATAATAAAGGCATAAAAAATTTAGCATGGCTGGTCAAAAAAATAATTTATTAAATAAAAATAAAAAATATTTATGGAGGAAAATAAAAAGTCACTCGTCTTTGTTCTGTGTATGGCCAAAAACTATACGCAAGGAATATTTAAATTTGCCGCTTTGTTTACCTATTTATGTACTGGTTTTTAGCTTACTCACCACCGAGGTAAAAGCGAGTACTGTAAACGATAAAGCAGTGTTTAATATTCCCAGACAAAGGGCCGATTTATCGCTAATAAATTTTGCCGAGCAAGCCGATATTACTTTGCTTTTTCCGCTGGATAAAATTCAGCAGTTACAAACAAATACTATTGCTGGCGAGTATTCAATAATAAACGCGTTACATATTTTACTCGATGGCACAGGGTTGCAACCGCATGTTAGCGAAGATGGGCAAATATCTATTTTAATAGACCCAAGTTTCGAGAGAACTGACAACATGGCTAACTATAAAAAAAATGGCGTGTCGAGTGCTGTACTAGCCGTACTAAGCACAATGACAACGCTTCCTGCAGTAGCAGAGACAGCAGCACAAGAACCAGAAATAATTGAAGTACGTGGAATTAGAGGCTCGCTTGGTCGAGCTATGGATGCAAAAAGAGAAGCGGGTGGCGTGGTCGACTCCATCTCAGCTGAAGATATTGGTAAATTTCCTGACACAAATTTAGCTGAGTCTTTACAGCGTATTACCGGGGTTTCAATAGACCGTTCAGGCGGCGAAGGGCAGCTCATTACGGTACGTGGTTTTGGCCCGCAGTTTAATACAGTCCTGGTAAACGGACGCCAAATGGCATCTGAAAACCAAAGCCGTGCGTTTAGCTTTGATACTATTGCATCAGAGCTGGTTAAAAGCTTGGATGTATTTAAAACCTCAACAGCCACAAAGCAGTCAGGCGGTATTGGTTCAACAGTTAATGTAAATACAGCGCGACCATTTGCAATTAGCGGTTTTAAAGTTGCGGGCAGTGTTAAAGGTATTTACGATGAAAATAGTGAAGAAACCACGCCTGAAATTTCAGGCTTAATTAGCAATACGTTTAATGATGACACACTAGGTGTGTTGTTTGCTGTTTCTCGCCAGGAGCGCGAAACACGCTTAAACCAGGCACAGGTAGACGGTTGGTTAGAAAACGTGGGTGTCCCAAATCCGCAAACTCAAAGCGGGCAAGCATATACCGGTAATATTTTTTCGCCGCGTAACTACGATCATAAAGTCACTACAGAAACACGTACACGTACTAATGCAAACTTAGTTATACAATATGCACCTTCAGATGATTTAGTTATAACAGCCGATGGGCTTTATTCTGATTTTGATGTTGAAGCTGACACCACGTCTTACGGGCATTGGTTTACAGCGCCAAACTTAGAAGGCTTTGGCGGGGCTGCAGGGCCAACTGTGGACCAAAATGGCACAGTGGTAGATTTATATCAAGAGGTAGGCCTTGCTACCGATATGCACGCTAAAAAGTTTGATCGCTTAACAAGCTCTAGCGCACTAGGCTTAAACTTTGATTGGCATGTAAACGATAACTTAAATATGAAATTTGATTTGAGCCATTCAAAAGCCGAGCGTGAGGCTAATAACGGCGGTGGCGATCAGTTATCGTTGATTGGCTATGCTAACCGAGTTCGATTTGAAGTAGATGGTGGCATACTACCTTACGCAAGTGAGTTTGCCTCTGCTAATCCTAATATTTATAGCGGTCAGCAAGAACTTGATGGGGTTGCTTATAACCCAGCAGTTACGCCTGATGGTGTATCTAATCATTTAGATACCGCCAATAGTCGAGCACACGTAATGCTTCGTCGTGGTTGGGCTGTAGAAGATACCGTGGATCAGTTTCGTTGGGATAGCATTTGGCATAACGATGGTAGCTCAGGCTTAGTTTCGGTCAAGTTTGGTGCTATGTATTCAACTGAAACTAAAAACCTTGATCGTTGGGATAACGAAGGTGTTGGTATTCACTGTACTTTTTGTGGTTACCCGGATAACCCAAGCATGGATGGCTTAGCACAATTTGTATTTGATGCAGGGGATGACTTTTTAGGCGATGTAAGCGGCAGCGGTCGTATGCCAACGTCATGGCTTGCACACGATGGCGAAGCAAACTTTGCGTACCTTGAGCAAATAGCTGCGGCGAATGGTCAACCTATTAGTTTTGATGCAGTTAAACGTAATAAGTCGTTTGAGATAACTGAAGATACTTTCTCGTTTTATACTGAGTTTGATTTTGAAGCTGAGCTTGCAGGCATGCCTTTATACGCAACAGCGGGCTTTAGATACGAAAGCACTGATGTAAAAGTAAAGGGGACCGATGAGCCAGTTAGTGCTTTAACCATTCTAGATAAAACAGAAATGCTTGCTAACTTTGGCGCGGTAGAAAATATTTCAGCCAGTTCAGATTATGAAGCTATTTTACCTAACTTTAGTGTAAAGCTTGAAATAAGCGATGAGCTAATAGCACGTGCCGCTGTATCGCAAACAATTACACGGCCAACACTCGATAGTATGTCGCCTGTAACAGTCATTGAAACAACTCGCCAAGGCGGCAATTTAACATCAAGCTCTGGTAACCCTGCACTTGAGCCATTTACCTCTGATAATTTAGATTTATCATTAGAGTGGTATTACGCGGATGCTAGTTATTTATCTGCGGGTTACTTTAGAAAAAACGTTGCTAACTTCATTATTAATACGACCGAAGACTTAACTTTTGAGTTGTCTGGTGGCGGATTGTTAACTGACCCCTCAACAGGTAATGATGTAGACAACCCTGACGCTGCCGACTCGACGGCTGTATTTACTAATACATTACCCAACAATAGTGAATCGGCGATTGTTGATGGCTGGGAAGTCGCCTTACAACATAGTTTTGATAGTGGCTTTGGTTTTATGGTTAATGCAACATTTGTAGACAGCGATGCAGAGTTAGACTCTGCAGATATAACTCAAGTTTTTGCATTAACAGGCTTAAGCGACTCTTATAATGTGGTTGGCTTTTATGAGAATGGCCCATTTCAAGCGCGTTTAGCCTATAACTGGCGCGATAGCTTTGTACAGTCGCTAACACAGCTAAATGGTGATGGTGTAACCATTGTAGAAGATTACGCACAACTTGATGCTAGTGGAAGCTATGACATTACCGAAAATGTATCGGTATTTTTTGAAGGTATTAACTTAACCGAAGAATACGTGCACAAGCGTGGTCGTTTTTCTAATCAATTATTGTTGGTTGAAGATAGCGGGCGACGTTTTGCGTTAGGTATTCGCGGTAGTTTTTAACTTTAATTAATAAAGTGGCTTTTACATTTAGTAATGGCCACTTTTTAACTATGCCTTTATAGGTAACAAGTATGAACCAGCAAGATAAAAAAATAAAAACAGTGGTTGTCGTTGGTGGGGGTATAGCGGGCTGGCTAACAGCCGGTCGATTAGCGGCGCACCATAAAAGTAATACCCCGGATGGTCTTAATGTTGTACTCGTTGAATCTCCTAACGTACCAATTATAGGTGTTGGCGAAGGCACTTGGCCAACAATGCGCAGTACTTTAATAGCGCTTGGCATTAGCGAAACCGACTTTATACGTGAGTGCGAAGCAAGCTTTAAGCAGGGGGCAAAATTCGCCAAGTGGGTGGATGGCAGCAATGATGATTTTTATTATCACCCATTAGTTTTGCCACAGGGCTTTTCAAAAACAGATATGGCAGGCCATTGGTTAAATAACACCGCTGAGCCAGCATCTTTTTCAAATGCAGTGTGTTACCAAGAAGCTATTTGTGAGCAAGGGCTTGCTCCTAAAACAATTCGCACCCCAGAATACGCAGCTATAGCCAATTATGCCTACCATTTAGACTCTGCAAAATTTGCCGTTTTTTTACAAAAGCATTGTACGCAGCAGCTTGGCGTTAAACATATTTTAGCCGATGTGATGCAGGTTAATAGTGCTAATAATGGCGATATTGCAAGTGTTACCACAAAGCAACAAGGTGAAATTAGCGGTGATTTATTTGTTGATTGCACCGGCTTTTCTTCATTGTTATTAGGTGAGCATTATAAGGTTCCTTTTAAGCCGTGCGATGACGTGCTATTTATTGATACCGCCTTAGCAGTGCAAGTCCCTTATGATAATGAAGATGAGAGTATTGCATCTCACACAATCTCAACAGCGCAAGAAGCGGGTTGGATATGGGATATAGGATTACAGCACCGCCGTGGTGTAGGTTACGTGTATTCGAGTAAATACAGTAGCGAAGCTCAAGCACGAGAAAAGCTTAAAGCGTATGTGGGCGATAAAATAGAGTCGTTAACAGTTAGAAAAATCCCTATTAAAAGTGGCCATCGCTCACACTTTTGGCAAAATAACTGTGTTGCAGTTGGGCTTTCGGCTGGTTTTTTAGAACCACTCGAAGCTTCTGCATTGGTATTAGTAGAAATGTCAGCACAGATGATCAGCGAACAGCTCCCCCATACCCGAGATATTATGGATATTACCGCCAAACGCTTTAACGAGACGTTTACCTATAGGTGGGAAAAAATAATCGACTTTTTAAAACTGCATTATATTTTATCAAACCGTGACGATAACGCATTTTGGCGCGACAACAGAGACCCAAAAACGATTCCTCAAAGCTTACAAGATCTAATGAAGTTATGGCAATACCGCGCTCCTGCTGACCACGACTTTACAAGTAATAATGAGGTGTTTCCAGCGGCGAGTTATCAATATGTTTTATACGGTATGGGCTTTAAAAGTGATTACAGCACAACTGCCTATATGCTTAAAGACACTGTTTTCGCTAAAAGTCAGTTTGATAAAAATAAGAGCATGATAAACCAAGCAGTCACTAACTTACCCAGTAACCGAGAGCTGCTTAATAAAATCAAGCACCATGGTTTTAGTGCTATTTAGCTTAAAAATTTACGCATAAAAACAATAAAGAGACACGCATGGAAAATTTAGTCGCATTAGAGCAAAGTGCTCATCAGCATATAAAAATAGACACACAAAAAGCACAATCACACGCTAAAAACCTTAATATGATCCCCGTTGTTATGGCGGAGCTTAGCCAAATTGCCGTTCAGCAGCCTATAGTTTTTGCAAAAAACTCAGAAACAGGCGAGTTTACACTCAATGCTTTATTAGGCTTTGAGCAGCATGAGAACTTGTTTTATCAGCAATCACAGTGGCAGGGCGTATATTTACCGCTTCAGTTACAGCGTCAGCCATTTTTTGTTGGTGATACGCATGCGCAGCAAACGCAATACCCTGTGTGTATTAATTTGAATAGCCCTGCAGTAGTTGATAACTCTGCGCAAAGCGAAAATAATTTAGAACCAATTTATACCCAAAGCGCAGAAGAAAGTGGCTATTTTAAACAAATAAAGCAGTGTTTAGGGCATTTACTACAAGGCGAATTAGACAATAAAAAGTTAATCGCTGCGTTGTTAAAGTATGAACTACTACAGCCATTATCGCTTGAAGTAACGTTTGAAAATAACCAAAAAACAAAGTTAAACGGCCTATACACTATTAATCAAGACAAACTCGCACAACTTAATAGTGAGCAAATTACGATTTTACATCAAAGTGCTTTATTACCTGCCATTTATACAGTAATAACCTCACTTGGCCAGATATACCCATTAATAGAGCGTAAAAATGCGGTGCTTAATTTAGCCGATGATTGATTTTACACTTAACAAAAATATGGTGTTACAGATACACACTGTAGGGGAGGAAAAAACCCCAATTATTGTTATTGATAATTTTGTAAATAATGTAGATGCACTTATTAATTTTGCTGTGTTTTCTCAAAAAGCGAGGGAAACATTTTGCGCACAAGAAAGTGATTTTTACCCAGGAGTAAGAAAAGCAGCACCGCTTAATTATATAGAGCAGTTAAAAGCACTGGCTCCAATTATTAATTCACACTTTGATATGGCAGATAAAAGCGAGTTTGATGTAATACTTTCTGCCTTTTCAATTGCATGTACTGAGCCTGATGAACTCAGGCCAATACAGATGCTTCCCCATTTTGACACATCCAATATGAACCAACTCGCTATGGTGCATTTTTTATGTGATGAAACACATGGGGGTACTTCATTTTATAAACATAAAGCCCTAGGGTATGAACGCATAACAAAAGAGCGACTCATGCCTTATAGGCAAGCTATAAAGCAACAAGCCATGGCGCAAAAGCTTCATAAAAACCCACATTACATAAATGGCAGCACAGTTTTGTTTGAGCAAATTTCCAGTGTAGAGGCAAAGCTAAATCGAGTTCTTATATATCCAAGCAACTTATTGCATTCAGGTAATATAAATGCGGCTAACGGTTATGCCTGCGATCCAATTAATGGGCGTTTAACTATTAGTAGTTTTGTGGTCATGTGCTGACTATTAATGTGTTGTTTGCAGCGGCTAGACGCTAATTTATATGATTATAAATTGATTTTTATAAATGGTTTTTAGAATTCATATATCTTAAAGTTATAAAAGGTGATTTATTGCCACCTCTTTTATGAAATAAAACACTTTAAATTTACCTAAAATGTTAACAAAAGATGACAAAGATAAAATAATATTCTATTGTAAAATTGACTGTATATTTTTTGTTCTTCTTAGAGTGGGTGTAAAAATTAAGATCTACTAAGTTGTATGTTTTCGCAATAAATATACATTTGTAATCTACCTAGTTACTTTAATTAAAAGGGATAATTTATGAAAAACATTTTAGTTATTACATTAGCAGCAACAGTGCTTTTAGGCTGTTCAGCAACAAGCAATATTTCACTGAAAGAAAAAGACCAAGCATATGCAAAGTACTTGTCTGAAGAAAACTTAGCAGGTGAAGATAAAATCAATAGCTTTAGGTTTAAAGGTTGGAAACCACTTTCTGATAAATTCTTAATTATTTCAGCGGCACATAAAAAAGATTATTTGATTGAAACCCAGGGCACTTGCCATGACCTAAATGAATCTCATGGAATTGAGTTAAACCGATTTTCTAATTTTGTTATACATAAGGAAGGGGATTCAATTTCTACCATTGAACAACCTACAAAAAAATGTTTTATAAAATCGATTTACCCACTTACTGCTGGCCAAACAGAGCATTTAGAAAGCATAGGAAATCCTATCCAAAGTTGAATTTAATAACAATAATAGTTGACCTTTTAAGGTCAACTATTATTTAAGAAACGTTGAATAAACGCACTTTTAGTTCTAGATTTAAAATCAAAAGCGCATGCCAAGTTAATGTTACGCCTCGTAAATACCTAAATCATAAACTCTTCAAAGTACTCTTTTTGTAGCTCTATAGTCAGTGCTTTAGGGCGAATGCCTTGTACTAGGCTGTATACCTCTTCTTTTGTGTAACCTGCCGAATTTAAAATAAGTGCAGCCACCAACCCTGTGCGGCCAGTGCCGCCTTTACAATGTATGGCAATGGTTTGTTTTTGCTGTATGGCTTGTAGTATGTCTATTTTGTGGGTGTTCCAGCTTGATGTAAAAGGCTGCTTTGGGGCTTCGTCGTCATTTATAGGTAAATGAAACCAGGTTATATCATGCTTATTGCACTCAGTATTAATTGTTTGTACGTTGTTTTTTTCAAGTTCTTGTTGCGGCATAAGCGACAGCAGCATGTGAGTGCCAGCGGCTTTTAATGTAGCGATTGAATCCGCTAGGTTTTGCGTTTTTGTACCAGGGCAAGGCGTAAAAATAATATTTGCGCCGTTATTGAGTGATAAAACATCGTACGGGTGCGCGCTCATGGTAAGTCCTTTATTTTTAATAAATTTACTTTTATATGCTCACTATAGCGCGTTTTAGTTACAAGTTTAAGATTGAATAATAAGCACAAATGCTAGATACTGTTTTTATATACAGGTGTGGCGATGTTATGAAAAAAGAATTACCAGCAAAATACTATTTAGCGCATTTTAGAGAACTTATTGAGTTTGTAACAAGTAAATGTATACATTTACTTGAGCCCAAGCACAGCCAATTTATTAGTAAAATTAACCAACTAGATGAGCAAAGCCAATGCATGTTGGCACGCGTGTATTCGCGCAAGCCTTATTTAGTGCAGGCGCAATCGCTCAATTATGAAGAAATAACCTCGCCGCATCAGGCTATTTATACCCTAAAAACAGCGGGTATTTTATATGAGCCAAACGCGCAGCATTACACGCTTCTTATAGCGCATTTAACTAAGCCCATGCTGGTGGAATTACTAAGTAATTACAGTGAGCAAGTAAGCTTTAAAAAAAGCGCAGCTAAAGGGGAGTTGGTCACTATTGCGTGCCAATTTTTTAGTGAGCGGGCAGATGATCTTGCCCCTTTATACAGCCAGTATGTCATTAATAATCGTGAAGATTATTACGAGTATTTTGAGTTTTTATTTGCAGGGCGCTTAAGTAGTGGCGATGTAAATCATCAAAACCGCTTTGTTATGCGAGATTTAGGGTTAACCGCTACCCGCGAAGGGCACAGCGAGAGCTTGTCGCGCTTTAATACATTGGCTGAGGCGCAATCTAATTATGTTTTAAATCTTTACCGTTTAGCGTTTAAAAACATAGGCAAAACGGGTGGTAATGCAAAAGCTGAAACCTTGGATAACATAACGCCTTACACCGAACTTGCGCATTTAGTATTAGTGCAACCGGCGCACGGTGCACAAGCGCACGATATTAAAAATAAACTGCTGGTTAGGCTGTATAAACAACTTAAAAATACCGATAGCGAATTTGCCTTTAGCTTACTTGAAGGCTGCACCGATTACGCCGAAGCCCAAGAAATTCAAATAAGAGAGCAATACCGCTTAGGTAATAAAGAATGGGTAAAAGCGCAGCTAGAACAAATTATAGAAAACCCGCTTACCGACGATTTACTGTACTTTGCTGACGACTTTTTAATGCGTAAGTTTAATAAACAAACGCGTTCGCGCTTAAGCACTATGCTAGCCGACACCCAATGTGTACTTGAAATTGACGAAATTTACCGAGGCGATGTAGAGCAAGGCGTAAATGAGCATTATACCGCAAAAGGGTTAACGGTTTTTAATACGGAAAACACCTTATGGCAAAGCTTATTTGGTTTAGTATTTTGGCACGAGTTGTTTATAGAGTCGCCTTACCCGCCGTGTAATGAATTTGATATTTACCCGCAAGTTTTGCAGCTTGGTAATTTTTATGAAGCACAAAGCACGCAAATTGACGCACGTTTAAAAAGCTGTAGTACTAATCAGGCGCTGCTCAATTTGGTATGTAAACATGCAGCGCAATACTTTGAGCAGCCCAACGGTTTATTTAGATGGCGCAGCAATTTATTAGAGCCACTAGAGGCGCTTATTTTAAACAGCCCGCTTGAAGCTTTAATTGCTCATTTAACGGCCATGAGCAAACAGTATTTGCAGCTAAAAGATGGCTACCCCGATTTAATGGTCATTAATAATGGCCAAGTACATTTTGAAGAGGTAAAAGCCCCGGGCGACAAGCTTAGGCGCAACCAACTTACCACTATTGATAATTTAAAAAATGTAGGCTTTACGGTACATATTGCCGCAGTTAAATGGTTTGTAGACCCTAACCGTGTTTTCAGCATCGTTGATATAGAAACCACCGGCGGCTTAAAAGGGGGTAACCGCATTACCGAAATTGGCATAGTTAAAGTACAGCACGGTAAAGTAATAGATACCTGGACGACACTTGTTAACCCGCAGCGCCATATACCCGGCTTTATTACTAAGCTAACCGGCATAAGCGATAACATGGTTTATAACGCGCCTGTATTTGCCGAGATAGCACAGCCATTATTAGATAAACTCGCAGGCAGTATTTTTGTAGCTCATAATGTAAACTTTGATTACGGCTTTATAAAAAAAGAGTGCGAGGTTGCAGGGCACTTTTTTAAAATGCCAAAAATGTGCACCGTGGTTGAATCGCGCAGAGCGTTTAAAGGGCTAAAGTCGTATTCGCTTGGTAACCTTAGTGCGCATTTTAATTTAAATTTAACCAGTCATCACCGTGCATTGGCCGATGCAACTGCCACTGCTGAGCTTTTATTGCTGTTACAAAATAGTGAAACGCTAACGCAGTAGCGTATTATCTTTTTTTAAGTGTATGAAACTTAAATAATAAATAGTTTTATTATAAATTTTTAATTTATTGTGGAATAAAGTGTTTTTGTAAATCGTCTTCTTTATGTCAATCCGACAAACTAGAGGACTAAACAATGACTAAATTAAATAAAATTGTAAGCGTAATGATGTTAAGCGGTGTGTGTACTTTTACAGGTGCAGTGCACGCCGCTGATATTGAAATATCTCAGTCAACGTCGGCGCAGCAACAAACATCTACATCTATTGCGCTTTCACAAAACGGTTTAGCAGCCAGTGGTAGCAATAACACAAACGTATCTAACGATACACAAGTAACGGCTGATGACTCGCAAAGCACAGGTTCAACGGCAAATAACACACAAACTCCAGCGCAAGAAAGCAGCGAGGCCGCAGAGCCTGCAAATTCATTAGTTGCATCTGCAAGCGGATCTTTAAATAACGCATTAAATGCATCGGCATCGTCTTTAAATGCCACAGGCAATACCACAGTTAATACAGCGCTTGATGCAACATCGCAGTTAACCTCATCGGCAGGTAATTTAACGACGGCTCTGAGTCAGTCGTCATTACTTTCTGTTACGTCTGATCAAGGCGCTCAGCCTGATACAACCGATACACCAACAGATGCCTCTTTACTTTCAAATGTGAGTAGCACTACCGATTCAGTAACACAAGCTGATGCAACGAATGCGCTTAATGCGGGTGAGCTTACAAACCAGTTAGCAATTACTAATATGGCTGCAAACTCAGTGAGTTCCGCACTGCAAGTGGGTGATGCAATTAATACCAGTAATGAAGTAGTAAGCAGTGTTCAGCAATCTTTAATTGCCAGTGTGCAAGATAGTACGGTTAGCAGTTTACAAAGCACGGTACAGCAAAGTGTTAGTGGGCAGGTGAGTGCAGCGGTCACTGATCAAATTAGTAACGATGTAGCACTTAGCACCGCAAGTGAAGTAGTAACCAACATTACTAACGATTTAGACCTAGGCCTTTAATACGCCCTAAGTGTGTTTGCACAAATGCCGAATAGGGAAACCTATTCGGCCTGTTGGAGAATAAATATGAAAGCAGTTATAACCGCCACATTGTGTGTTTTTAGTGCCCAAGCGGTCCTTGCACAAACTAAACCCTTTAAAAGTAGTTTTGAGCTAAATGCCGATGCAGAAGTTGGGGTATTAAGTAACTCGGCGCTCTCTGTTCAGGAGCTTGACGATATTTCGTCGCAAAGCGACAGCGGCATAAAAACCGCAGCAGGTGTTAATGCAAAATGGCAATTAACAAAAAGCGCCAAATTAACCTCAAGCTATAAGTTTGAACAACAAGACTACGATGAGTTTGATCAATACGATTTAGACCTGCATCAATATGGTTTAGATGGTAGTTATAGCTTTAATAGCCATGAGGTAGGGGTTCGTTACGATGGTGCAAAAGCAAATGTAGATGGCGATACATTTTTACATTTTAATCAAGCCAGTGCTTATTATGGCCATTTTTTAAACCCGCATACGTATTTGCGTATGAGCATAAAAACCAAAGCTAAACGTTTTGCTACTGCAAAAGCACGTAATGCCGATGGTGTAGGTGCCGATGTAGCGCTTTATCATTTTATAAATAATGGCCAAACCATGCTAATGGCAGCGCTAAGTGCTGATAAAGAAAACGCCGACGACAACCAATATGACTTTAATGGCTACGGTTTTACTACTAAAGTTACGCACAAATTTACGGCCTTTAATGTGGCTAACAAAGTGGGGGCCGGCTGGCGTTATCAAAATAAAGATTACGATGAGCAAACAACGGATGATTTTTTTGAGCAAATACCATCGCGAGATGAGCACCGCAATGTAATTAATGCGTTTTATAACGTAGCTGTATTTGAGCACGTAACACTCATAGCCGAGGCTGAATATGGCGATTACCAATCAAAGCTTAGTAGTAATACCTATACGCAGTCGGTTTTATCTGCGTCAGTTAAAGTGCACTTTTAGGTGGGTAAATGGCGCCATAACCAAAGGTGGTGTCTTTGCCTTGCTCGCCTAAATCTTTGGCAAGCGATGTAAGTTCTTTAAGTGCTTTGGTTTTATTATTACCATGCTTTAACAATAAACAACTTAATGCCGCGCTTACATGCGGCGCCGCCATTGATGTACCCGACTCCCTTCCAAATTTTCCATTGCCTTGGCTTGTAACAACATTTACACCAAAGGCTGTAAAGTCTATGTAATCACCTTTATTTGACCATCTATAAATTTGGTTTTTTGAATCAATAGCACTTACCGCTATCACGCTTTTATACGCACCTGGGTATAACGGCTGCGACGCTGGCCCTTGGTTACCCGCAGCAGCTACAATTAATACGTTTTGTTTTATTGCAGCAGTAATACTTGCTTCTAAAACTGTGTTATTTGGCCCTGTTAGGCTCATATTTATTACGGGTATTTTATTACTAACTAACCAGTTAAGCGCCTCTACTATGGCAAATAAAGTAGCCCCTTGGGCATATTCAGATTGCCTATAAAACACCTCTGCACTGTAAAGCTTGGCACTGCTTAAAAGTGGGCTGAGTTTTGCTCCTTTACCCGTAATTAAGCCCGCTATGGCGGTGCCGTGTAAATTTGGCGAGCTTAACCCTTGTGGTAAAAAGCTTTGTGTGATGATATTTGCGCCTTTAAAAGCACTGTGTTTGGTATTAATGGCGCTATCGATCATGCCGATTTTTACGCTTTGTGTGCAGTAGGGCGCAATAGGCTTATTTTGCGTTACTTTAATGGTAGGCTCGCCTGTTTGCGCTTGGTAAATGTGGTTTCGGTCAAGTATTGCAGACTCATCTAAGTTAAGCGCTTTTAATAACTCACTTTTAGAATTAACACCTTGAGGGACGGTAAAGCGCACTAAGCTCATATTAAGTGCGTTGTAATTTTTTACCGATACAATCGTTATATTTTGCTGTTTTAGGGTATTAAGTTGTTGGCTATTTGCCATTAATAACCATTGGCGCTCTATTGCTCTAAAGCCGTTTTCTAGTTCTACTTCAACAAATGCGGTGTTTTGGCTATCTATATTGATGTTAAGCACATTAGGTAAATTGGTAATTGGCTCACTTATTTGCGCTTTTAGTTCATCAATCGATATTTGTGGAACAGGCACCGGAAGCGGCAGGCGTTGTGCACGCTCTATAGTTTGTTCAATACGCTGCTCTATTGGGTTTAGCTGCCCAAGCACCTGATCGACTTTTACTATATTGGCTGAGCTCGTTGCGCTAAATATGCAAAGCGAGGCGGCTATTATGTGTTTAACGCGGACTTTTTTCATGTTCATAGTGGGTTACTTATTTTTTATTACACTGTTAGTTAACGTTTAACACATAGAAATATTTCATTATTCAAATTATTTTGATTATTTGGGAATAAATTTTTTTTTGAATCGTCTTCTTTATAAAAGGGGTAAAAATCAATGAACGAAACATTAAAAACCTTATTGCCCATGCTTAGGCGTTTTGCCTATTCGCTAACGGGTAGTAAAGCAGATGCAGACGATGTAGTGCAAATAACAATTGAAAAACTATTAGTAAAAGGCATTCCGGATGACGTTGAGCCTGCTAAATGGGCGTTTAAAATTTGCCGCAATGTGTGGATAGACGAATACCGCTCACGCAAGGTAAGGCAAAATACGGCCCAGGCCGATGTTTTACCAGAGCCAATTACAAGCAATGAACATCAAACACTCGAAAACAAACAAATGCTTAAAAATGTAAATACAGCACTTGGGCAATTACCCGAAGAGCAACGCGCCATAGTATCGCTTGTGGCAGTGCAGGGCATGGCCTATAAAGAAGTAGCACATACGCTAGATATACCTATAGGCAGTGTAATGAGTAAATTATCGCGAGCACGCAGTACACTTTATAGCTTAATAAAACCCGACTTTAAAAAGGAGCAAATATGAACATTAACGACGAAACACTTAGCGCCTTTTTAGACTCAGAACTCAGCGAGCACGAAATGGAGCAAGTGCGTAAAGCCCTTGAAACCAATGATGAACTAGTAATGCGACTTGCAGAACTAAGCGAAGTAGACATGCTAGTAAAAGAGCACGCAACACGTATTGACGACGCACCCCTTAGTGACTCATTAGCTAAAACGGTTGCAAAGCTCGATACGCCAACGACTAAAAACACGTCAAATAGCAATGTAGTGGCGTTAACGCCTTGGCAAACGGTTAAGCAATCGGCTAATAAAAGCTTAGCAATAGCTGCAAGCATTGCCGTGGTATTTGGTATAGCAATGACTAGCTATTTACAGCCTCATAACGCACAAAACTTATTCGTGGCTAGTAATACAGCCTCAGCGCTTAACACACAGCTTAGTAGTAGTGTGTTTGAGCAAAGTGATGGCTCAGTATTTAGCGCGCAGCTTAGTTTTAAAAATCAGCAAGGTGAGCTTTGTAGGCAGTATGTACTAAGTTCAAACAATACAACGCAAACAAGCATTGCTTGTAAAACACAAAGCGGTTGGCAAATTAAAGCGCAAACAGCCGCGCAGCAAAGTAATAATGGCGCGCAATATCAAACGGCGTCTAATAACAGTGAGTTAGATACTGTTATAGACAGCATGATCAGCGGCGCACCACTAGATAGAGCGCAAGAGCAGCAAGCAATTAGCGCAAAGTGGCAGTTAAACAAATAATAATGTGTATAAAACGAGGTGAATTATGAAAACATCTATTTTAATTATCAGCATTTTACTTATGGCGGGTTGTGCTTCTAAACCTGATTACCGCGCCGCGAATAATGGCTCACAAGGTTACAGCGAGCAAAAAATTAGCGACGATCAATACCGAGTAGAGTTTAAAAGTGTGTCAAATAATGTAGCCGATGCCGGTGATTATGCATTATTACGCGCAGCTGAGCTTACCCAAGCGCAAGGCTACGACTGGTTTGTTGTAACTAACAAAGAAACCTTTGTTGAGTCTAAATCGCAAGCCTCCACGTCATCTATTAGTGCATCACAAAGCCAGCAATATGAGCGAAGCTGCGGTTTATTAACCTGCGAAACACGCGCACGCCCAACAAGTAGTGTAGGCGTACAGGTAAGCAACCATGATAAACGCAAAGAAGTGCACACCCTTATTGATATTAAAATGGGCAAAGGTATAAAGCCAAACGAGAACAGCTTTAGCGCCCAAGACTTAATTGAAAACTTAAGCAAAAAAGCACAAAAGTAAGCGCTTTGTAAAAGCACTTAGCGTGTTTTAGCTAAGTGCTTTTTTCGTGGTAAAAATCCAGTAACCAGCATAGTGCCCACAATGACAAATAATGCGCCTAGTAACGTATTTGGCCCAATTTGCTCATCTAAAATTAAATGCCCCCAAAAAATGCCAAATAGAGGAATTAAAAACGTGACCGTTAAAGCAGAGGTTGGGCCAATATCGTCAATAAGTTTAAAAAATAGAATATAAGCAAGCGCTGTACACACTACGCCAAGGGCTAAAACGCCGAGCATAACGTGGGTGGTTGGCACTTCACGCATTGGCATAAATAAAATAAGGGGTAGTACCATAAAACTCGCTGCCCACATTGAGCCGTGTGCGTTATCGAACGGTGCAAGCTTTGGCGCATTTTTAGTGTAATGGGATGCAATGGCATAACAAAGCGAAGCGCTTAATGCTGCTACTATGGCGATTATTGATTGGCTATTTAATACAAAATGATTTTGCCCAACTAAAATTGCCACGCCTATTAAACCCAGTAGCAAACCTAAAACCATGCTTTTTGTGGATTTGGTTTTACTCCAAATAATACCCACCACCGCGCCCCAAATGGGGGTTGTAGAATTTAAAATAGATAACGTAGATGCGCTAATGGTTTGCGCAGCGTACGCAAATAATAAAAAGGGAAGGGCAGAATTAAGCGCACCAATGATAAAAAAGTGCTTGGTGTGTTCAGTAAACGCCAAGCGGCGTTTTAAGTACAGTGCAACTATAAATAGTGTAACTGCGGCAAAGCCAACTCTAAACTCAATTAATACTGCAGGCCCTAAGCTGTTAGCCGCCATTCGCATAAATAAAAATGACGCGCCCCAAATTGAAGCCAGAAAAAATAATCTAAGTAAACTTGCTAAGCTCATGATAATATTTTAGTTATACGATTAGGGGTATAGAATAACAGGCTTTGCAAAGAGTGTAAGCCAGATCCGGTACTCGCATATTAAAAATAATAAAGGACGAATTATGGTTAGACATCTGTCAGTTGCGGCAGTTTTGGCACTGAGTTTATTAAGTGGGTGTGGGTCAACCCCAGTTAATTTATACAGCGACAATACAATGAAGAAAAAAGAATACAATGGGATTAAAGCGTATAAAAAAGGGCTATACGAGCAAGCTTTTTATGATTTAAAGGAGCCTGCATCGCTCGGTTATAAAAGTGCGCAGTACACGCTAGCATTCATGTTCTTAAAAGGCCAATATTTAGAGCAATCAACCAAGCTTGGTATGGGCTGGTTAGGTGTAGCTGCAGAAGCTGGCGTTGAAAATTGGTCACAACAATATGATACTTTTTATGCTGCTGCAACAATAGAAGAGAAACAGCAAATAGATGCAACTGTTGCATTGTACATTGAGCGATTTGGTGTTGAGGCTCAAAAAATGACGTGCCGTAGGTCAACAACAGCTAGGCGTACATTTGGCGAAATTAAAATTGATTGCAGTAAACGTGACGCTGCTGTCACTGTGTATGAAGTAGACACAATTGAGTGAAGCTAGTTGTTAACTAGCTTCTTTTCAAAGTCACTTTTTACTATATCGAGCGCTTTTAATACTTCTTCGGGCTCTACATCGTGCTGCTCTAATATCATAATTAAATCAACAGCAAGTTTAATATGCGTTGGGGCTTCCTCAAGAGGCTTGGTCATTTAAATTTTTCTTTTTAGATATTTGACTAATAGCCACATCAATAGCTGTTTGCACACGTTCTTCCATATGTATGCGCTCAGCTTGTGGTAAATAAAACGCCATATCAACGTCGTAACGAATGTAGCGAGGTGGAAGTTGGTTTAATACAGTACAGCAAAAGTCAGCCATAACGTCGTCATCATATTTTTCGTCGAGTTTTCGTTTTATGATTTCTTCAACAACAATCTTTTCGTAATAGTTATGTATATCGTCGTGTAATCGCATGTTCCTACCGCTTTGTTATGTTCCATTTAGATAAGTCTATACTAAGGATTGTTATAAATCGATAGCCGCTTTAAATAGTTGTTTGTGGACGTTGATTAAGCTGTCTAAATTACGCTGATAACCGCCGCCTAAAGCACACATAAGCGGAATGTTATGTTGCTTACAAAAATTAAGTACAAAGTAATCTCGTTCATAAACGCCTGTTATAGATACATTTAATAAACCTAACTCGTCCTTCGTATAAATATCTGCCCCCGCGTTGTATAAAATAATGTCTGGTTGATGAATGCTTACACACAGCGCGAGCGCGTGTTGTAATGTGTCGAGATACTCATCGTCGCCAGATTTAGCGGGTAGAGAAAAGTCGTAATCAGATTGCTGTTTTAAACGGGGAAAATTTTGCTCGCAATGAATTGAGCAAGTAATAATGTTTTTATGGCTTTGCTGGTTAATAATGTGTGCTGTTCCATCGCCTTGGTGCACATCGCAATCAAAAATTAGCACCGTTTTGGCTTTATGGGTGTTTAATAGGTGCGCGGCTGCTATGGCTAAATCGTTAAATATACAAAAGCCACTGCCGTAGTCACCATAGGCATGATGGTAACCACCACTTAAATTACAGGTTAGTCCGCTTTTTAAAGCCTCCGCTGCTGCTTGAATACTTCCACCGACAGACAGTAATGTACGCTCAACTAGTTGAGCCGAATAAGGGAAACCCATCTTTTTAATCGCTTTATCAGATAAGTTACCGGTTAAAAAATTATTTATATATTGCGTACTGTGGCATAAGGCCAATTGCGAGAGGCTTGCCTTGGTGGGCTGCATGAATGCGGTTGGCAAAAAGCCTAAGTGCTCTATTTCGGTTTTAAGTCGCTGATATTTTTGAATTGGAAAGCGGTGCTTTTCGGGTAAAGGTAAATTTGAATAAAGAGGGTGGTAATATAACTGCATGAAAAAGCCCTAACGGAGTTGTTGTTTTTCCACTTGTTGTATTTTGTCTTCGGTGGCTGAAATGGCTTTTCGGCATCGACCCAAGCGTGCGTGAGTACTTAAAATTTCAAGGTTAAGCTTTTGGGCTTTTGCTGGCGATGCTTTTTCCATTTGCATTTTTCGCTCTTCTATCATCAGCATTAAGCGGCGTTCAAATTCATGGTTTTGTTTTAACTCATCGTAAAGCTCGTGGGAAGACTGCATCACTTTTTTTACAGCTTGCTTATAAACAGCTTGTTTTGGGCGAGGTTTAAACCGACTTTTATTTTCTTTTTCCCAAATTGGCGTTGATTTAATAACATTGAACACGGCCTGAACCTGCGATGAAATACGCTCTAACGCATAGGTGTATGCATGGCGGTGATCGCTTGGTGGTAAGCTTGCTACTTCTTCTTCTATTTCGTTAACGTAATCAACTAAGCTCATACTTTTAGTTTGAAATACAGCGCGGTCAAATAGGCTAGGCTGTGCTTGCATATAGCGATTTTTAGCAAATAATTTAGCTCTATCAAATTGCTCAGCTTGTTGCTTAAGCGAAGTCACTTGTTGTCGTAGCTTGTCTAATGCATTTACTTGCATGTTAAAAGTAAGCCTCATAAATGAGTTTTAATGCTAAAAGTATAACCATGGTATTAAAAACAGGGCGTATGAATTTACTACCAAATCTAATTGCCGAGTGGGCACCAAACCATGCACCTAACATAATAAAAAAGCCCATTGTAATACCCAATAAAAAGTTTACGTGCCCTAAAGCAACAAAGGTAATGAGCGAGATAAAGTTAGATACAAAGTTCATAGAACGGGCCAAACCACAGTTTAGAAGCAAGTTCATTTTATATAGCATGCCGTTAGACGCGGTCCAAAATGTGCCAGTACCTGGGCCGGCTAACCCATCAAAAAAACCAAGAGCTAAGCCTTGCAGCCACTGCTTTACTTTCATGGCTTTGTTGAGCTTTGGCAGTTGGTCACCTTGTGTAGTGCTTAAATTACCAAATAGACTATAACAGGCAACAACAATAATAATAATTGGCAATAGCTTATTTAAAAAGTCGATACTTAAATAATCAACAATAACCGTACCAAGTAGCGCACCAATTGCGGTTGCTATAATTGATGCCAACCAAAATTTGGGGCTAAAAAGGTTTTTTTTGTAATAGGTAAAGCTTGCTGTTAACGAGCCAAAGCTTGCTGCTAGCTTATTAGTACCTAATGTTAGGTGCGGTGGTAAACCAGCCGTAAGTAATGCGGGCACGGTTAACATGCCTCCGCCACCGGCAATTGCATCTATAAAGCCTGCTGCCAATGCAACAGCACATAAAATTGCCCAAGTTGTCGGATCGAGTGCGAGTTCAAACATTAATAGTCTATTTGTCTTTTAAATGGTGGTAGGGTGTCGAGCATGGCTTTACCGTAGCGTTTAGTTACTAAACGCCTATCAAGAATAGTAATACAGCCTTCGTCACTCTCTTTTCGCAGCAGTCTACCACAGCTTTGTACCAATTTCTTAGCAGCATCCGGGACTGTGATTGTTAAAAACGGATTACCGCCTTTGCTTTGTACAAATTCTGCTTGCGCTTCTTCTATTGGAGAGGTAGGTACAGCAAAAGGAATTTTAGTGATAATTAAGTTTTCTAAATATTTTCCTGGTAAATCAAGACCTTCCGAAAGGCTTTGCGTACCAAATAAAATACTTCCCTTACCTGCATCTATATTTTGGCTGTGTTTTTTAAGCAAGGCTTCTCGCGACATCTCACCTTGTACTAATAAGTTAAAACCTTTTGTTCTAAGAAACTTTGCTACATGGTCCATTTGCCAGTACGAGGCAAACAAGACTAAGTTTGCCTTTTTAGTGCTTAGATGCTCTGGCAAGGTGGTTGCTAAGTGATCGCTAAAGTCTTTATCGGTAGGTTCAACTTTAGACGCAGGAATGCGTAATGTTGCCTGTTTTGGGTAATCAAAGGGCGAGGGAACCTTTATAAATTTAACGCCTTCCTCTTTAGCTAAACCGCTTTCGTAAGCAAAATGGTCAAACGAACCAAGGGCACTTAATGTGGCAGAACATAAAACAGCGCCGGCGCACTCGTTCCAAAGTTTGTCTTTTAGGTAGTAGCCAACTTCAATAGGGCAATCGCTTAAAAGGTGGTCGTGATGGCTTTTATACTCTAGGCGTTTTATCCAACGAGCATGGGGGATGCCTTCTCCTTTGTTAGCATAACTAAACCACAACTTATTGAGTTGTTCTAAACGGTTAATGTAGTGACCGCTTTCAGCAAGAATTGGGTCGGCAACGTATGGTTTTATGTCGCCGTCGCTCAAATCTTGCGTAAGAGTGTCGTGCATTTTGTTTAAGCAACGCAGTGCATCTTGTGTTGCTTCGCTTATATCTTTTGCTTTGCTCTGTAGCGACTTGGGTATTTCACCATGTTCAAAACGGTATGTGTCGTCTTTTGAATATTCAAAGTCAGCGTTATCTAGAATATCCCTCACTACTTTTAGGTCTTTATTTGCATCGTTTATACTGTCACACAGTTTAAAGTTCTGGCCTATGGCTCTTTGTCCTACTAGCACTTTTGCCATTTTACCACTGAATTTTGTAAGCTTATCCAGCCACTCTATTGTGCCTTTAATGGTGGCTGCGGCTGATGAAAAATCGCGTGTTATATGGGCTAAATGGTGTGCTTCGTCTATTACATAAATAGTGTTGTCGGGCTCGGGTAAAATTTTACCACCGCCTAAGTCTAAATCAGCTAAAAGCAAAGAGTGATTAATAACCAGCACGTCCATTTGCATGAGTTGCTGGCGGGCTAGTTGAAATGGGCAGGTTAAATGCGCTTTCATTTGGCGCTGACATGCATGCTTGTCGCAAGCAATTAAATTCCAAACTCTGTCGGGAATAGTATCTGCCCAGCTATCTCTATCGCCTTGCCATTTTTTATTGACGTAAGCATCGTATAGCCCTTGGAGGCATTTGCTCTCCATATCACTTAATGGAGAGGTCAGTGTTGGCATAAAATCCATTTGAGTTTGGCTATCGCCATTCACTGCATTGTGGAGTTTATGTGCGCAAATATACCGGTGGCGTCCTTTGACTAAATCAAATTTAAAGTCGAGCCCAGAGTGTGTTTTAAAAAAAGGCAGCTCCTTTGCAATTAATTGCTCTTGCAGTGCCACGGTAGCGGTTGAAATAACCAGCTTCTTTTTTTGCGCCAATGCTAAAGGCAAAGCCCCTAAACAATATGCAAGTGATTTACCGGTACCAGTGCCAGCTTCAATGACACAAATGCGCTGTTTTTTGTGATACTCGCCAGCCAATGTTTTTGCGATTTCTGCAACAAGATAATTTTGACTGCTGCGCGGCCTATAATCATTCAGGTTTTTAGCCACATGCTGGTGCACTTGCCTAATAGTTTTTTTTAGAGAGTCAGAAAGCATGGAATGATTTGCCTAAAGTATGTATATAATTACAGTGTGTATATTAAGTGGGATCGTGCATTGACACAAGCAATCTATCAGGGCTTTATTTTATCAAGGCAACAATACTCGTCTAAAAATGGTCAGGGGATCACACTGTGCTACTGGCTGGTATCTGATCATGGTCCAATCAAGGTAGTTATTGAAAATCAGCAAGCAGTGTTTTTTATTCCACAAGAACAGCAGCAATATGCCCAGCAGCTATTAGACAACGCAAACATTATTGTTGATTTTAAATCAATTGAAATGTGTCACTTTAGTGGTGCTGCTTGTGTTGCTTGTTATTTTAATAATACCAGCAGTATTTATAAGGCTCGAACATTATTCGAAAACACTATAACCGTTTACGAAGGTGACATTCGCCACAGCGATCGCTTTTTAATGGAACGCTTTATTAAAGGGGGTGTTTGGGTTACTGGAGATGTTAGTCAAAAAAAAGGTTTTTTGCTTATTCAAAATGCCAAGTTAAAAGCAAATACAGATTACACACCCAAACTTAAATCGCTGTCATTAGACATTGAATGCGATGGGGAAGGGGTGTTGTTTTCAATTGGACTTGTTGGTAATGACCTTGATTGCGTTTTAATGATTGGCGAGCCATGCAATCATAGTGAACAAATCAACATTGATTGGTGTTTAGATGAACTTGAGTTACTTACAAAGTTACATACCTATTTAAACAGCAATGATCCCGACGTCATTATTGGGTGGAATGTCATAGAGTTTGATTTTACCGTACTTAACACCCGTGCCGAAGCGCTTGGAATCCCACTTAAATTGGGCAGAGATAACCAATCAATCAATATCAATACGGGGCATTATACTCGCCTTACGTTACCAGGGCGGTGTGTTATTGATGGAATTGATACCTTAAAAAATGCGACTTACCACTTTGATAATTATTCTTTAAGTAATATTGCCGAAAAAGTATTAGGTCAAGCTAAATTAATACAATCAGACAATCGGTTAGGCGAAATTATCCGTCAATTTAATGAAGATAAACTGACTTTAGCTGCTTATAACCGTCAAGATTGTATTTTAGTTAATCGTATTTTCACTAAATTAAACTTATATGAATTTGCTATTGTTCGCACACAGCTAACAGGCCTTGAGCTTGAGCGGATGGGCGGCTCTGTAGCTGCTTTTACTAATTTGTATTTACCCTTGTTGCACCGCAGTGGTTATGTAGCCCCTAATTTAGGCGACCACGGTTTGTCTTTTGATAGCCCAGGTGGTTACGTGATGGATTCATTGCCTGGGCTTTATAAAAATATTCTGGTTTTAGATTTCAAAAGTTTATATCCCTCTATTATGCGCACTTTTTGTATTGATCCTCTGGGGTTAATAAAAGGTTTAAATGCGCCAAATGATGCAATACAAGGCTTTAATGATGCAATGTTTTCTCGCACTGAGCACCATTTACCAAAACTAGTAGAGTACCTAACTAAAACCCGGCAAAGCGCAAAAGACACCAACCAACCGATGTTATCGCAAGCAATAAAAATAATTATGAATAGCTTATATGGTGTGCTTGGGTCGAAGGGGTGTCGATTTTATGATCCTAGATTATCAAGCTCTATTACATTGCGTGGCCATGAAATTATGCAAACTACGCGTAAATGGATGGAAGAGCTTGGGTACAGCGTTATTTATGGTGATACGGATTCTATTTTTGTAAAAGTGGACGACAATTTAACTGCAATGTGTTGCCATAAAATTGGTAATGAATTAATGGCTCATATTAACCATAAATGGGATCAATATATAGCAACGCATTTTAATTTAAAAAGCTATTTAGAGATTGAATTCGAAACCCACTACAGCCCCTTTTTTATGCCTACTATTCGGGATAAAAAAACGGGTTCTAAAAAGCGTTACGTCGGTAAAACAACAATAGATGGTGAATCTAAAATAGTTTTCAAAGGAATGGAAACTGTTAGAAGCGACTGGACGGAATTTGCCCAAGAGTTACAAAAAGAGCTGTTTGAAGCCTTATTTGATTCACACTTTGAAATTGCTCAACTTGACGAAATAGTAAAAGATTATACCAAACGATTGTATAGCGGAGAGTTTGATCAAAAGCTTGTTTACAAAAAGCGCCTTGGTCGACATTTAAACGATTACGAAAAAAATATCCCGCCTCATGTACAAGCTGTAAAAAAGTACAAGGCAGAGCATCCTGACTTTGAAGTTAGACGCGGGCAAATTATAGAGTACGTTTATGCAATTAAAAGCGCGGAGATAAGTACAGGAAAAAATACACTCAATTACCCATTATATCAACAGAGACAGCTGGTTCCGATATCGGCAGCAATATTTGATGCTTTAGCAATAGATGATAAAAATAACAATCAGGGGCAACTTTTGCTGCCTGATTTTTGAGCTTTTTGCTCAATAAATTTACGTTAAACGACAAAACCAGCAAAAGTTAACATTTTAATTAGAAGTAAAAAAAGCAACATACTGTTAATGCATTTAATTTAATTTGTATATTTTTTTGTTTTTTAACAGTATGTTAGATTTAATTTTTTTCTGGTGGAATTAACGTTTAGCTATTTTTAGTAATTAATTATTAACGCAACGTTAATTCCTTGTTGACCTTGCTCTTTCACTAGTATTATCATTGAAGGCACAGTCATTGGGGTACTTGATACGTTTTGTACCGCTAGACTGAAAAAATTATAATTAATAAATGTATTCCTGGGAGAATCAAATGTTAAATAACAAAGTTTCAAAAGCAGTTCGCTTAGCGATCGCTTTTGGCGCAGCATCTACAGCTGCATTTTCAGCAAGTTCTTTTGCTGCAGAAGAAGATTCTGCAGAAAAAGTTGAGCGTATTGAAGTAACTGGTTCACGTATCAAACGTGTTGACATGGCTGGTGATTTACCAGTAACAGTTATCGACCGTACTGCAATCGAGCTAAGTGGTGAAACTTCAGTAGCTGATTTATTACGTAACACTACATTTAACAGTCTGGGTTCGTTCCGTCCGCAGTCTGGTAGCTCTGCTCAAGGTGCTACTACAGTAAGCTTACGTGGTTTAGGTTCTGATCGTTCTTTAGTTTTAGTTGATGGTCGTCGTTTACCTAAGTCAACTCTTACTGGTTCAAGCCAAGATTTGAACTCAATCCCTATGGCCGCAGTTGAGCGTGTTGAAATCCTTACCGATGGTGCTTCTGCACTTTACGGTTCAGATGCTATCGGTGGTGTAATTAACGTAATTTTACGTAAAGATTTTAATGGTGCAGAAGTTACTTTAGGTTCTGGCCGCATTGAACATGAAGGCGGCGACCGTGAAAATGGTTCTGTACTTTTCGGTGCTTCTTCAGACAACTCTCGTGTACTTGCTGGTGCATCTTGGAGTGGTCGTGACATTGTTTACGCTCGTGACTTCCCATGGTACAGCCCAGGTGGTTCAGTTTATTCAAATAACTTCACAACATTCACAACTACAGATGGTGAAAGAGCAAGTAATTTTGATTTCTTCTCTCCAGAAGCTACATGTGAAGGCGTAGGTAACGAGAACTTTTACCGTATTGGCGCACGTTGTGGTTTTAACTTCGCAGCAGTATCTGCTGATGAAGCGTCAATCAAAAACCGCTCAGCTTTCGTTAAAGCTACTTACGATGTGAACGATGACTGGAGTATTTACACAGACATCAACATCGCACAAACTAAATCATTTGGTCGCTATGCTCCAGGCTTGGATACAACAGCATACGATGCATCACCTGATACAGTATTTATCAGTGCAGATAGCCCTAACAACCCAACTAACCCTAACAGCCCAATCTACGATGCTTCTCTAGAAATGGAACAGCAAGGTCTAGATTTCTGGCATCGTTTTGCTGCGTTAGGTAACCGTGACAACAGATTATCTACAGAGCTTAAAGATATCGGTTTTGGCGCTAAAGGTATGATTGGTGACGTTTCTGTTGAAACAGGTGTTCGTAAAACAATCAACGAAAGCCATAACGTAGGTACAGGTTACATCCTTCGTAGTATTGCTCGCCAATACATTAACGATGGTACTTACATGCTAAATGACCCGTTCGGTGCATCTGAAGAAGTTAGAGGCGCAATGACGGTAACTACTTCACGTACTGGTAAGTTTAACCAAGAAGAGTTTTATGCAAATGCTGCGTTTGACCTTATGGAAACTGACGCTGGTGCAATTCAAGCATTCGTAGGTTTTGAATACCGTTCAGAAGATTATGCTGACATATACGATTCACTTTCTGCAGCAGGCCAAGTAGGTGGTTCTTCAGGTAGCAGTGCTGGCGGCGCACGTTCAGTTCGTGGTTTATTCTTCGAAACATTAGTTCCAGTAACAGAAGAATTTGAGCTTAACTTTGCAGGTCGTTACGATGATTACTCTGACTATGGTTCAGATTTCTCACCTAAAGTATCAGCACGTTACAACCCAATTGATGACTTAGTACTTCGTGCATCATGGGGTAAAGGTTTCCGCGCTCCTTCATTACCAGACCTAACTCAACAGCCTTCTGAATCAGCTGATTCAGTTTCTGATGAAGCTACATGTTTGGCAATTGGTGAAGCTGCAAACTGTTCTTCGCAAATCAACGCTACAGTTATTGCTAACCCTGACCTAGGTTCAGAGCAATCTGACCAATACTCACTTGGTGTTGTTTACCAAGTGACAGATGCTATTTCTGTAGAACTTGATTACTACAACATTGAAATTACCAACCGAATCCGTGCGTTCTCTGCTCAATCTATCATTGATGCACGTTTACGTGGTGACTCTGTGCCAGCTGCATTCACTGTATCTCGTTCACCAAACGGTGCGATTACTAGCCTTGTTCGTGGTTTTGGTAACGATGGTAGTTTAGAAACTTCAGGTATCGATTTCAAAGCTAATTCAATGTTTGAATTTGGTGATGCTGGTACTTTAAGAACTAACTTCAACCTATCTCACATTGTAGATTACAGCACAGATGGTGGTCGTAACTTCGTTGATGATCCAGGTGTACCGCAAATGCGTTTAAACCTGTCTAACGTTTACTCTATTTCTGATTTTGACTTCACTTGGAATCTAAACCTTATTGATAGCCAGTGTGAAGACATTACTGCAGATGGTGAGTGTGAAGGTCACATTCCTTCATGGGTAACTCATGACTTACAAGTAGCGTACAACACACCTTGGAACGGTAAAGTGAGCTTCGGTGCACAAAATGCATTCGGTAAACAGCCACCACTTTTCGCTTCTGGCGGTCGTGACTACAACTTCGATCTTTACTCAGGTTTTGGTCGCACAATGTACTTAAACTTTAAACAGTCTTTCTAAGTTTTTAGTTTAGATATTATAAAGAGTGACTCTTGAGTCACTCTTTTTTTTGGAGAAAATAAAATGCACTGGGATCATTACTGGGACCTTACAAAAGCTTTATCTAGTTTTGGTGATGCAAATACAGCCCTAGGTTACCCAGAAGAAGTGTTAAACTTTTGGGGGGAAGTTGTATCAGAAAAAGGGGAAAGCGTTGTTTATCTTGATTTAGCTACCGGTAAGGGAGCTTTAGCAATTTGGCTACAATGCCTTCTAGAAAGAAAAAACTTATCTGGCTCGGTATATGGCTGCGACTTAGCAAACATTAATGAGTTAAAAATTACCAGTGATGTTGACGAAATTGATAGTGCGATTAATAAAGTTAAGTTTCAGTTTAATACTTCAGTAGAAAATCTACCTTATCCAAATGAGTACTTTAATATATTAGTTAGCCAATTTGGTTTTGAGTATTCTAATTGGTCACACTCTTTAAATGAGGCATGTAGAGTACTTAAGAATGATGGTGAAATCATATTAATGATGCATCACCCTGATTCGGCAATAACGAACGACTGTAAAAGCGGTTTGAAAGTACTTAATTGGATGTTAGAAAACAACATATTAAATGAACTTGAAAACTTAGTAACTTTGAAGCTTCAAGGTAATATTGAGCTATTTCAGACACGAAATAAAGACGCGATCCAAAAGATTCAGAGCTTAGTTATATCTAATGATGAAGAAAAATTCTGGTTTGCAGATATTATGTCTAAAGTATCAAAGATAATGCTGAATATCGATCAAACGAGTAAAGCAAAATTGAGTGGATTACAGAACGCTCTAAAACAGCAGGTTGAAAGGTTATCAGATCAAACTTCCGTTGCATTGAGTAAAGATGAAATTTACGAAAAATTTAAAGCTGCAAAGCTTAAAAATATGAAAATGTCTATTGCGGCATTCAATGTAAATAATGAGTTGTTTTGTTGGCAAATAAAAATTTCTCCTGAGAAAATGTAGCTGTAATTTAGTATTTAGTTTACAGTTTATTTCAATTTTGCTTTTATTAAACTTGAGCATATATAGTTATTTCGTTTATTAATTTTAGTAATAGCAATTTCTTATTGTTTAAATCTTTATTCTTTGTCATAGTTATTTTAAATTAAAATATCTATACTAATCTTGATATGTTTATAAATTTAAAGAGATATAAATGAAAGAAGTTCGAGCTTTTATAAAGACCGCATCCTTAACTGAACTTGAAAAAGCACAACAATTAGTTACTGATGCAATTTCAAAATATACCCAACAGCAAAAAGCAAAACAGGAAGTTTTGGATCTTTTAAAGGAAAAAGGACTTACAATAGAAGACTTACATGATATTACTTCAGATAAGCGTACTAAAGTTGCGCCTAAATACCGAATGGAACTAAATGGTGAAGTAATAGAGTGGACTGGTCGAGGTCGTCGACCAAAAGCGTTTGAAGGCGTTGAACTTCAAAAGTATTTAGCTAAATAACTAATAATACTCACGAGTGATAATTAATAAATATACCTACTTAGGTATATTTATTAAATCACTGATAGCTTTGTTTCATATTATAATTTTTTATCGATAAATCTTTAATCCAAAAAAATTGGGTGTATACACTCGACTTTAGACAATAAACATCTTCAAACATATCTACATATTTTTACGCTAATCAATACTGAACTCAGTACACATGTTCTATTAATTTAACCCATATGATGATTCATTCGGTTGATTTACTAGCCCATTTTATCCCTTATCACCCGGGTGATAGTCGCAAGAAGTTATTATCAGACTCCGCTCTTCTCTGTCATCAGTTAAATAAAAAGTACTTCAATAGTCATAATTCATTTTTTACGCTCATCGCTTTGGATTGTTTATAACCCATTAAAGGTACGATTTAACGCATTGAGTGTTGCCAAAAAGGTACATTCATGACTAGTATGTAACCTCAAAGTTGGCAATTTTGTTAATTTTTTGCTTATTTTGAAACAATAAAACTAAAAATTTTAACAGGGATATCAAAATGATAAATAATAAAGTTTCTAAAGCTGTTCGCTTAGCGATTGCTTTTGGCGCAGTTTCTACTGCTGCTTTCTCAGCAGGCTCATTTGCTGCAGAAGAAGAAAAACTCGAAAAAGTAGAAAAAATTACAGTTACAGGCTCACGTATTCAGCGTACAGAAATTAGTGAAAGTGCTCCCATTTTTTCTTATGGCGAAGAAGATATTCAAGTAAGAGGTTTCACTAACGCTGCCGATTTGCTTAATCAATCGCCATTGTTCGGTGGTTCTTTGACAACTGAAGGTGACCAAAATGCTGCCAATGCGGGTCAAAATCAGGCAAATATATTTGATTTAGGTACTCAACGTACACTTACGTTAGTAAACGGTCGTCGAATGGTTAGCTCACAATCTGCTTCAATTGGTGGTGGACAAGTTGATATTAACACTATACCTGTTGCTTTAATTGATCGCATTGAAGTTGTTCCTCTTACTGGTGCAGCAACTTATGGTGCCGATGCCATCGGTGGTACTGTAAACGTTATCTTAAAAAATGATTACGAAGGTTTTGAAGTAACAGCACAATACGGTGAAAACGATGCTGGAAATGCTCGTGATTTCCAAATTAGTGCTGTTGGCGGCGGAAACTTTGATAATGGCCGTGGTAACCTGACATTTGGTGTGGAATATACACGTACAAATGGTTTGTTAGAATGTGATCAAGATTTTCTTTGTAATAATAACCCAGGTTCTGGCGGGACTACAAATGAGTTTTTAGACCGCAACGGTGATGGGCAAATAGACGACCTTAATGGTGACGGTGTTATTAACGATGATGATTTACAATCTGTATCTTTATTTTATGATGAAGTTAACCTTCAACTGTTCACAGATTTTGGCGCTGTAACACCTGCAGGAGCTGGTTTTGCGCCAAGTGTTGGTCGTGGCTCGTGGGCAGATGGTAATTTCTATGAGTTTACACAAGATGGCCAAATCCAACAATGTAACTCAGGTCCAACATTACCGTCTGGACGAGCATTACTTGAAACTTACGATGATGGTCGCGGTAATATTTGTGGAATAGATTTTTTTGATAGTGTTTCTCAAATTCGTTCACCAACAAGCCGCCATAACTTGTATGTATCATTTAACTACGATATCACGGATAACCTTCGTTATATAAGTGACGTTGTTTACGCTAACACAAATGGTACTGAGCTTGTTAACCAAGGTGGTTTTCAAACCGGTTTCTTTGGAGGCACTTCAGCTGCAATCACAGTACCAATTGACAACCCGTTTTTATCATCGCAAGCTCGACAAGCAATAGTAGATGCAGGGTTAGAGGGAGACCAATTTTCGATTCATCGATTCAACAATGATTTAGTTTCTTCAGGCGGTAACTCAAATGAAACGCATACTTGGCGCGTAAGTAATGTTCTTGAAGGTGAATTTGAATTTTTAGATCGAGATTTTTACTGGGATGCGGCTGTTGTTCATGGCCGTTCAGATGTGAACATTAGAACAACGGGGATTGTTGATGGAAGATTCCTAAACGCAGTTGATGCGCGTAGTGTTGACGATGCAATGTTGTCTCAAATACGTGATTCTCGCGATGATATTAATACATTAGACGAGGCATTAGCTGCACTACAAGGCTCACGTTCAGCATTTACGGGCGGCTTCCAACGCGGTGATGTTATTTGTGGTGCTTACGCTGATCTTGCAGCAGGCACTCTAGAAGGCTTTAATGCACAGGCGTCTGGATCAGGTTTAACTGATGAGGACCTGCCGTTTTTAGATGGATGTCAACCACTTAACCTGTTTGGTTCACAAGCATCAAATGCGTCACTTGACTTCATTACAGGCGGCTCGCAAATGTCTCAAGCGAGCAATATGCAAACAGTTTATACATTTAACCTTGGTGGCGCAGCTTTTGACCTACCTGCTGGACCACTTGACTACGTAGTTGGTGTTGAGCGACGTGTAGAAAAAAGTAAATATGAGCCTGCAGTAGGCGGCAGAGTTCCAATTACTCGTAGCTCAATTGATCGTCCGGTTAACGGCGGGTATGATACAAATGAATATTATGTAGAAGTAGTTGCACCTGTTATTTCTTCTGATATGGATATTCCTTTTGTACAATACTTCGAAGTAAGTGGCGCATACCGTAATCAAGAGTTCAATACAAATGCTCCAGCTGGGTTTGAAGATCGTTCAACAGAAGAGGATGTTGTTCAAGCTAGCATGAAGTGGATAATAAACAGTGATTTATCTTTACGTGCAACTTATGCAACAGCGTTCAGAAACCCATCAATTAATGAGTTGTTCCAACCAATACAACAATCATTCATCTCTGGTGATGATCCATGTGATGCACGTTACGTTGGTCTTGGGCCTAACCCAACAGCACGTAAAGCAAACTGTGAATCATTAGGAATAGATACTGATACATTCACGTCATCAATTTCAGACGGTACTATATCTACTGGTTATGTTTCAGGTAATCCTGACTTAAATCCAGAAACAAGTAAATCTTATACTTACGGATTAGCTTGGACTCCAAACTTTGTTGAAAACTTACAAATAGGACTTGACTATTATAACCTTGAGATTGAAGGTGCAATCAATGACGTTACATTTGAGACCCTAGCAGCGAATTGTTACGACTCAGCTGATTTTCCGAACGAAACAGCTTGTGATACATTCACACGTGGAGACGACAATCAAGTTATTCGTGCAGGAAATCAACCAGCGAACGTAGCATTAGCAACATTTGAGGCTGTGTCACTTTCTGTGTTTTATAGCCATGATTTAGGTGAGTGGGGTAATTTGAATATTGCTTCTACAACACAACACAATATCACAAACGAAAACCAGGCTACTGCGACGTCTGAAGTTCAAGAAGATGTTGGCGATTTCGCAGATCCAGAATGGACAGGTACATTTGATATTAATTGGATGTATGAAGATCTATTTGTTAGCCATCGTGTTCGTTGGCAGAATAGAACGTTAATTGATTCGCTCGAACAGCAATTATACTCATATAATTACCAACGTTCAGAAGATGGTACATTAACAGGCGATTTTACTAATGAAAATGCTTCGCGTTTCCTGCATGATCTAAGTATTGGTTATAACCTGGGTACTTCAACTACAGTTCAATTAAATGTTCAAAACTTACTTGACCGCACTGCTGATGACCTAACTGCTACTTCGTTTGGTTTTAATCAGTTTGGTTTGGATGAGCGTTTAGGTCGTCGTTTAAGCCTACGTTTTAACCATAAGTTTTAATTTATAGTTATTAAAATAACTCTTTGTATTTATTGCATTAGAGTATTAGCTTGAAAAGCTGACATTTACTTGTTTTTATAAAACCCCTATTATTTTGATGATAGGGGTTTTTTTAATATCCTCAGATTAGCGTAGTTAAGAGTTTTAAAGGTTGTCCTAAATTTATGATGAGTTTTAAAACATAATGTCATTCATCGGTACCAATAATAATTCACATTCAATAGCTTCATTTACTACCTTGAAAAATGATATCTGGATGAAATACTTGTCTAACTCTCATATAATAAGAAGGCATAAGTAGAATAATCTAATCAGGTTTTTGTTAAAATTGTATTTATCAAACATTATTATTGTATCTTTGAATGAGCTATAAACTTAGACCCTATCAGCAAGAGGCGGTTGAACGCACTGTTGTTCATTTTAGAAAAACCAATGATCCCGCAGTGATTGTTTTACCTACGGGGGCGGGTAAAAGTTTAGTCATCGCTGAGCTTGCGCGTATAGCTAAACAAAAAATATTGGTACTTGCTCATGTTAAAGAACTTGTAGAGCAAAATTCACAAAAATATAAAAGTTTTGGTTTAGAGGCGAGTATATTCTCAGCAGGGTTAAAAGAAAAATCATTATCTCATCAAGTCACTTTTGCCAGTGTGCAATCACTTTCACGTAATTTAGATAAACTCAATGAGCATTATTCTCTACTTATTATTGATGAATGCCATAGAGTCAACGGTGATAAAAAAAGCCAATACGGTAAAGTTATAAGTGCATTACAAACGTATAATCCTCATTTAAAAGTATTGGGTTTAACGGCTACGCCTTATCGTTTGGGGATGGGGTGGATATACCATCATCACTATCATGGGTTTGTTAAAGGGACAAAAGAAAGCCCATTTAAAAACTGTATATTTGAATTACCGCTTAGATACATGATCAAACATGAGTATTTAACCCCCCCAAATGAAGTCGATGCTGCTATAAACCATTACGATTTTTCGTCTTTAGAGACTAACGCGTTTGGTCAGTACACTGCCGATGATATGAATGCACTTTTAAAAAATAGCGAGCGAGCCACTCAGGCTATTCTCAAACAAGTAATAGAATATAGCCAGCAGCGCAAAGGTGTGATGGTTTTTGCGGCAACAGTTATGCATGCTCAAGAAATATTAAGCTATTTACCAGCAGCTCAAAGCGCGCTAATTACAGGCGATACGCCTAATATTGAACGCGATAAAATCATTTCTGCATTTAAAGGTAAAAAATTAAAATATTTGGTTAATGTGTCAGTGTTAACAACTGGTTTTGATGCGCCACATGTCGATTTTATTGCTATTTTACGCCCTACAGAGTCTGTTAGCTTATACCAACAAATTGTAGGACGGGGCTTACGATTATCAGAATCGAAAACGGACTGCCTTGTAATCGACTATGCAGGAAATGGATTTAATTTGTTTCACCCTGAAGTAGGTGATAAAAAAGGCGATAGTGATAACGAGCCTGTCCAAGTGCTTTGTCCTGGTTGCGGATTTGCCAATATATTTTGGGGCAAAACAGGCTCCGATGGTAAAGTAACAGAGCATTTTGGTAGACGTTGCCAAGGGCTATTAGAAGATGATGAAGGTAACAAAGCTCAATGTGATTATCGGTTTAGATTTAAAGAATGCGAAGAATGTGGTGCACAAAATGATATTGCAGCTCGTAAATGCCACGATTGTGGCGCCATAATGGCTGATCCAGACGACAAGCTTCGTAATGCGTTAAATTTAAAAGATGCGTTAGTACTTCGCTGTAGCGGTGTAACAGTAACTCAGCTTAAAGATGAACTAATCAAAATCACGTATTTTGACGAAGACGGTGCAAGTTGTGATGAAGTTTATAACCTGAGTAATAAAGGCGGTCAGTTTATATTTAACAGGCAATTTGGTAAACGGCTAGGGCATGGTCAAAAACCAACAAATTTTAAAACAGCAGAGCAGGTTGTTAAAGCGCAGTTTGACTTAGTGCCCCCTGACTTTGTGATTGCGCGAAAAAGTAAAAAATATGGTTGGAAAGTAGCAGATAAGTTATTTGATTATAAAGGGAGCTTTAGAAAGGCAAATCAGTTAAGTCGTTAAACTTAACTGATTTTAAAATATTAGGCGGCGTCTTCGTCCATTAATCCCCAACCGTCACCGTAACCGTTATAGCCATTCGCTATACTTTCTAGGTACTGTTCAGCTTGGCCTAGTAATGTGTGCTCTGGTACCATTTGTACATGAGTAATTACTTCCCAAACGCCGGTGTCTTTACATTTTTCAACGTCGGCGGTTTGTACTAATGCATCAGAAACAATATCTTTAGCAAACTTATCAGCATCGGTTTGTTGTTCAAATAAAATGAAAAAATCGATTTGCTGCATTTTACTTAAATCGACGCCTGCAGCGGCTATTTCGGCTAACAGCTGGCCGTTTTCGTCATCTGGAAATTGCATTAAAAACTCATCTAAAAATAATTTTGTGTTCGTTGGCACTATTGTAACTAAAATATTGTCTTAACGCGTACTAATTTTATCTTCTTCGCATTTCATAATTAAACTGAGTTTGTCATTAAGTTAATGTGTTGGTCATTATGGCTATGTTAATATGCGCCACATTAGCTCGTTTTAAGTAGTATATAAGAGTAAGGATATTTACTTGTTTATTAAGTTTTTACGTTGCATGTGCATTGCCACTATTTTTATGGCTGCAAATTCCGATGCGGCAGAAAGAGTCATCGAAGACTACAAAATTAAAGGCATAAATGGCGATTTAGAAAAAAACGTAGCGCTTTACTTAAAGCAGCTTAAAGGTGAAAAACCAACAAGAACCCTTCAACGTTATGCCAAAAAGCAGGTACAAAACAGCATAAAAGCCTTAGGTTATTATAGCCCAACTATTGAGGTTGAATTTAACAAAGACGACAGTGAGCTTGTTGTTAAAATTGAGCGCGGTCCTGCTACACGTATAGACACCATTAATATTACTTTAAATGGTGAAGGGAAGAACGATACACAATTACAAACCATCATAAAAAATACCAATTTAAAACAGGGTGATGTGCTGAATCATGGTAACTATGAGTCAGCGTATAAAAAAATAGAATCCATGCTTTTGGAGCGTGGTTATTTTGATGCTAAATGGCCTGCTCGAAAATTAGAAATTTCAATTAAAAAAAATAGTGCCGTTGTTACGTTCGTGATTAATACCGGTGTGCGTTATCAATATGGGAGTATTGAAATTACCAGTGATACGCCAGCTGAAAAATATATCCGTTCTTTAGCGCCATTTACCCAAGGACAACCATATAAGTCAACTTACATAGCTGATTATAACCTTAAGCTATCAAGCACACCTTATTTTGCTAGTGTGCGTGTTTATGCAGATATTACAGCGCGTAAAAACGCCCAAGTTCCTATCAAAGTTAAGGTTATTCCTAAACCTGCAAACAGCTTTGAAATAGGGGGTGGTTTTAGTACCGACTTAGGCCCTAGAGTACGCTTCAAGTGGAGTAAGCCTTGGATCACAGAAGATGGCCATTACCTTGATACAAATATGAATATCGCCGAAAAGCAACAAGATCTCTCAATGGCATACACTGTTCCTGTAGACGATCCTAATGATGATTTATGGCGTTTTTCAGTTGGTTATAAATTGGAAGACGAACTTGCTGATGATACTTACAGCGAGATATTAACCGCGCAACTACAAAGGCAGTGGCTTACAGAGGATAAATGGGTAAGAACAGCGTTTTTACGTAGAGACCAAGAGACGTTTCGTCTTGGTGATGATCCAAAAGAGTCGACTGAAATGTTAATGCCGGGTATTAGTTATGCTCGCAAAAATTTAAAAGGTGGGACTACCCCTTATTGGGGGGAGCAATGGCTTATTTCAGCAGAGTTTGGCTTAGATGATGTACTTTCCAGTACGAATTTATTGAGAGTCCAATTACAGCATGCATGGCTTCGTACATACCTTAATAAGCATTTAGTTTTCCTTAAGGCAAACGTTGGCGCAATGCTCGTTGATGACATAAATAATGTACCTTATTCGCTTAGATTTTATGCTGGGGGTGACCAAAGTGTTCGTGGTTTTGCTTATCAGTCAATTTCACCAGAAAACGAGGACGGTGAGCTAATAGGGGGTAAGTATTTGCTATCGGGTACTATGGAGTACAACTACCAGTTTGCTCAAAATTGGCGTGCAGCATTATTTGTTGATGGTGGTACCGCTACGAACGATTTTTCAGATGAGTTTGAAGTGGGTGCTGGTTTTGGTTTTCGATATTTAACGCCAGTAGGCCCTATTCGAATAGACCACGCATGGGGCTTAACCAAAGAGAGTAAAAGTACACGTTTAAGTATTACCATAGGGCCAGAAATTTAATGCCAATATTAAAAAAAATAACAGCCATAGTAAGTGCAATTTTAGTCTCGCTAATTATTAGCGTATTTTGTTTATTATTTACGGCACCCGGTAATCAATTTATTGCCTACACGGCAAATAAAGTTGTTGATGGATTACACATAGAAATTAAAGATGGCCGCTTTATTTATAACGATGCGTTTAATGTTAATTTTAAAAACAACGGTTTAGATTTTAAGGCTCAACAATTAAAAATCGATTTATTTTGGTGGCAGTGTGATGGTATCTGCATTGATAACTTAAGTGCTAAATCTATAAAATTAAGCTTGCCAAAAACAGCCCAAATACAAGATGAAACGCCTTCTGAGCCCCTTGAAAAAATTAGCTTACCCTTTAATGTTTCATTAAAAAATATAGCGGTGAAAGAGTTTACATTAAACCACCCTAGTGCAGATCTGAACGTTAATAACTTTAAATTATCAGCTAAGGTTGAGGATTCAAAGCTCACTGTAAAAAGCTTAAATATCCCTAGTATACTTGTTGCTTTAAAAGAGCAAGCACAACCCACCAAGGCACAAACTGCTCAAAGCAACAAAGCTGCACTTACGCAATTACCAGCACTTCCTGATATTGAATTTACATCACCTATTGATTTGGCCATTGAAGCCTTTGATATCGCAAAAGTAACAATTGAGCAGGGCGATGCGCAGCATAATATCGAAAATATTTCGCTGCTATTAAGTGTAGAAGACACCGTTATTAATGTGCAGTCGCTTTCAGCTAAATACGAGCAGTGGCAGCTTAATACCCAATTAGATGCCGAGCTTGCCGGTAACTTGCCTTTAAAAGGCCAAGTGACTTTAAACAGTAATGAATACCAAGCAAATTTAGAGCTAAATGGTGATTTAGCTAACTTGAATTTGAATTTAGAAACGAGTGGCCAATACCCACTCACGTTAACTGCGAACGCTAATTTAAAGCAACAAAATTACCCGTTTAAGTTGAACAGCAAAATTAATCAATGGGTCATTGATGCGCAAAGCAACCAGCTAAAAGTAAATAATGTTAGCTTAAATGCCAAAGGCAATGCCGATGATTACCAACTTAACTTAATAGCGACTAGCCAGTTAGGGGCATACCCGGCTGTTGACCTCAATACACAGTTAACAGGTGGCTTAACGCAAGCCGTGCTTGAAACATTAAGTATTAAAGCCAGTGAAAGTAGCGCGATTGTAAAAGCTAATATTAATTGGCAGCAGGGCATTAAAGCGGGGTTTAAAGGCTCGCTTTCAAACCTTAAGGCACAGTATTTGACGGATGCGGCCACTAGCGATGTTTCAGGGCAATTTAAAGGTTCATTCAATGCGGAAGAAGGCTCGTGGCAACTACAAATGGATGATACTAAGCTAAGCGGATTACTAAACGAGGTCCCCCTTGAGTTTGCGTCAAACTTTCAGCTAAACAATACACTAGAGGCAAATATCGACAGCCTTTATTTAAGTAGTGGCACGAATAAGTTGGTACTTAGCGGCCAAGTTGACGATACATGGAAAGTCGACGGTAAAATAACGCTTAAAAGCAACGAAGAGGCTAACATGCCATTTATTGCAAACGGCAACGCCGATTTAAAAGTAAGAGGGCAGAGGTTAACGCCTTCAGTCGATTTAGCGCTAATACTCGATAGTTTTATTTTTGATGACATTAATATTAATCAACTTAATGTAAAAGGCCAATTAGATACCGCTGCCGATTGGCAAACAGATGTGTCAGTAAATGTCGGTTCAGCGTTAGTGGGTCATCAGCAAATATATAACATAAAAATAGATGCAATTGGCGACAAAGCAGATCATCAGCTAACCGCTTCGGTTGATGCCGAGCAGGGCAGTATTGAGCTTGAAGTAAATGGTAAAATTAATAACGCTACCTGGAATGGTGAGGTAAGTAATGTAACACTTAGCGACAAAAAGTTAAGCTTTAACAACACTCAAAATATTGTCGTTATGTTTAACAGTCAAACGAGTGATTTTGATGTGAGTGCTCATTGTTGGGCGTCTGATCGAAGTAAATTATGTATAGATACACTGGCTCAAACAAAAGAAATTGGGCAACTAAATGCTAAATTAAGTAACTTAGCGCTTGAAGAGCTTAAACACTTTTTACCCGATAATATTCGCACACTTGGTGATGTAAAAGGTAATGTGGCGCTCAATTGGAATGCTGGCGCTCTTAAAACATTACGCGCAAATTTAAACGCAAGTGACTTATCCACTGTTTTAACCTCAGAAGAAGATCGCTTTAAATTACCTATAGAAACACTCAGTATTAGTGCTTTTTCAGATTCTCAAAAGGGGCAGCTCAAAGCTAATTTAGAATCAAGCGTATTAGGCAAAATTAATACACACATTAATATCGATGACATACAAAATACGCAGGCGCTTAATGGCATAATTAATATTGATAAAATATTACTTTCAGACTTACAACCCTTTATTGAAACTCTTGAGCAATTAAAAGGTGATATTAGCGGTAAGGTCGCACTTGCGGGTACGTTAAAAGACCCATTATTAAATGGTGAGCTTAATATAAACGATATAAACCTTGAGGGTGATCAGCTTCCTATTGCGCTACAAAAATCAAATATAAACATATTATTTGATAAAACGACCGCCACAATAGAGGGCAATTTAAACGACAATCAAGGTGGCAATGTAAAGCTAAACGGCGATGTTGATTGGCAAGGTGAGCAACCTGAAGTAAATGTAAATGTGCAAGGCGAGCAGTTTTTTGTACGCGCGCAGCAAGGCGTTACCTTTAAAATATCGCCAGATTTAAAAATAGGGTTAGCCAATAATGCACTTAAATTAGCGGGTGAGGTAGTTGTACCTTATGGTCGTATTACGATTGAAGAGCTTCCAGAAGGTGCTGTGCAGGTTAGTGACGATGAGATTATTGTTGATCAAAAAACTGAAACCAACGAAAAGGTACCATTTGATTACGACATAGACTTAAACGTCATTGTTAAAAATGACGTTAAAGTAGAGTCGTTCGGATTAGAGTCTAAAGTGGCTGGTGATTTAGCGATTAAAATGAGCCAAGGCGTTCCAATTATTGCAACAGGTGAGCTCAATTTAATAAATGGCACTTATTTAGCATTTGGGCAAAATTTAATTATAAGAACAGGCCTGGTGGGCTTTAGTGGCTCCATTGAACACCCTTATTTGAATATTAAAGCAATCAGAAACCCAGCTAATACAGCAAATGGCGTTATAGCTGGTGTTACGCTTACGGGGAATGTTAAACAACCCACTCTTAAACTGTTTTCTGAGCCTGCAATGGATCAGGCCCATACCTTAGCATATTTACTCAATGGGCAACCGTTAGGAGAGGGAGAGGGAGCATCAAGCAACGCTATGCTTGCCCAGCTATTACTTTCTCAAGGGGTCAGTAGAAGCGAAGGGGTTGTCTCGAAGGTAGGTGAAACATTTGGTTTATCAGACGTCAGTTTAAGTTCGTCAGGAAGTGGTGACAGCACCAAGGTAGAAATTTCAGGCTATGTTGCGCCAAGCTTACAAGTTAAATACAGCGTTGGGGTATTTGAGTCACTCAGTGAAGTGGCTATTCGTTACCAATTGTTGTCGCAACTCTATATAGAGGTAACCAGTGGTTTATACCAAAATGTTGATGTGCTCTATAAGTTTGACTGGGATTAAACAAAAAACGCTTTAGGTAAGTTAGATTGCTTAAGGCTACTTTTAAATAATAAAAATAATAGGTTGAATATGAAAACACGTTTTTCAATTTATGTTATGGCACTTTTGCTGAGCGGGTGCGCTACGACAGCTAACAATAAATCCGTTATAAATATACAAACACCACTTAGTGCCAATGATGTAATAAAAAATGCAACTGCAGATGAGTGGCAAGTGGTCGACCCTCAAAATATTTTAAAAATAACCTTACCTACGGGGTCGGCTTACATAGCATTAAATCCACAACTAGCTCCAAAACACACCCAACAGATCAAAAAGTTAGCGCAAGAAGGCTTTTATAAAAACACCCGTGTTTATCGTTTTGTAGAAGGGTTTGTAGCACAAGGTGGCGACAGCTCGGGTAAAAAAGAAATAAAAACAGCGAATAAAACCGTACCTGCAGAGTTTTATTTACCAACATCGCAACCACTAAAAATTACCGAGTTAAAAGGCGATGGATACGCGCCTGTAACGGGGTTTTTAAATGGCTTTGCTGTCGCGCAAAACCAAACACAGACTCAAACATGGCAAGTGCATTGCAATGGTGTATTTGCAATGGCACGTGGTAACGATATAAACAGCGCAAGTACCGAATTTTTTGTCACTATTGGGCAAGGTCCTCGTTACCTAGACAAAAATATTACAGTTTTTGGTAGAGTTCTTAAGGGCATGGAGCATTTTAATCGTTTGCAGCGTTTACCCACTGAGGGGCTGGCGTTTAATCCAATAACGAATATTGAAGTGTTGGCTGATATTAAAACCGACGCAACAGTATTTAAGGTAATGAAGGCAAACTCAGCATCGTTTAAGCAGCTCATAAATGCGCGTAAAAACCGAACAGAACCCTGGTTTGTCCAATCGTATAATTACGTTGATGTATGTGGTATGCCTATCCCAACAAAGCGCGTTATTTAAACTTTGAAAAAGGAGCTGAGGCTCCTTTTTTAAGATTTATGTTTGAGTGTTTAACGTATTTACTGACGATTAATCTTAACGGCAAACGGTGTTTCGTTATAATGCGTAGAACGGTATGGGTTTATGTCTAATCCGCCTCGGCGTGTATAACGCGCATACACTTCAAGCTCTTTAATGTTGAGTTGCGTGGTTAAGTCACTATAAATACGCTCTACGCACTGCTCATGAAACTCATTGTGCGTTCTAAATGAAATTAAGTAGCGTAAAAGTGATTCTCGACACATTTTTTCACCAGTATATCTAATAATAATGCTGGCCCAATCTGGTTGAGACGTTATTAAGCAATTAGATTTTAGCAAGTGGCTATTGAGCGTTTCTGTTACTATTTCATCACTTTGTGCTTTAAGTGAATAGGCATCAATATCGTAGTTATCAATTTCAATATCTAACTCATCAATACAGTCGCCAGGAAGCGCAGTGCAAGGTAAGCAGTTAAAATCGTCGGCTTTGTACAATGTCACTTGCACTGGGCTTTTTACAGCGGCTGACAAGTCGTCAATTAAATGCTGCTTAACAATGTTGATGCTTTCAAATCGGGTTTGATTAAAGCTATTTAAATAAAGCTTCAAAGACTTAGACTCAATAATATGGCTGCTTTGGCACTCAAAAGTAAATAAAGCAACGGCTACTTGCGGTTTGCCTTTGGCATTTAACCAAGAAAGCTCGTAACCGGTCCAAATATCCTGGCCTTTAAAGGGTAATTGAGCTTCATCAATATTTAAAGCATCACGATTTAGCTTGCGCGCAATCGGGAAAAGCAAGCTGGGCGTGTACACATCTACGTATTCGGTAGACTGCCCTAATACACTGCCTTTAAGATCTGGAGAGTTGCTGTAATCTGTCATGTTTGCTCTTAAATAGTTACAATGTGCGCATTATATCTAATTTAAATGAGTTTCACAGTATGTCTGTTGCGATGCAGTTAGAACAACTTCACAAAGAATTTAGCGAAAATACCCTTAAAAATACCGCAAAGTACCCACTCATCATGCACGATACGCAATGGCCGAGCCCGTGTGAAGTTGGTGAGGTTGATGAGCAAGGGTATATTCAATGGAAGGGGATACGCCAACAACCAGCCGGTTCATTGAACAATTTAGCTAATGCACTTGAGCTTGAGTTTCCAACAGCGTTAAGCGAGCTTTATGGACACATGTATGGCGGTAGTGTGTTAGCTACAATTGACGGCCATCAAATTGAACTACTACAAGCATGGAATAGCGACGACTTTGATATGCTTCAACAAAATATAACTGGCCATGTATTAATGAAGCGAAAGCTAAAACAGCCAGAAACTGTGTTCATTGGTTTAACAGATAAAGAAGATTTATTGGTGAGTGTGTTAATTCATACAGGGGAAGTATGTTTAGAACATGTAGGTAAAAAAACGCATCATGTGCTTGCACCTACTATAGAGTCGTTTTTAAAAGCGCTTGAAATTTAAATTATAATTAATGAATCAGCTTAGCGTTATCACTAAGCTGATTTTAAAAAGTCATTGGTAATGGCTATTGAAAATCCCAAGACACATTCGAAACTAAACCGCACGGTTCACATCTAAAATCGAATAGCCCAAACCATGGCTCATCTAGTTTCCAATCGCTATTACAGCTAGGGCATTTACGCTCAAGTTCAGAGGCTTTATCTACACCGCCAACACGGTATAAATAGTAATAAACGGGCTTTTTAGTTAAAAAGCTAATGCGTTTGGTTATATCTTTTCCACGGCGGTATAAATCACTTTGTGTACTAGATATCTCCTCAAGAGCAGGAAATTCACAGCGTGTTGCGCCATTAATTTGTATTTGATCGCATGCTTGCCAATCTTCTTGCCACTTAATAAGCGTTTTATAATCGCCATTGGCAATAGCTGGGATGCGAAATAATGGCACAGGTAAAAAGTCGTCGCCACAATATAGAGGGCTGCATGTATGCACATAAGTAGTGTATAAAATATAACTTGATGGCTCAGTGCAGCAATCGGCTCCATTAGAGTGAATATCTTGGCCAATAACTTTTACTTTAGGTGCTAATAACCCCGCATTATGCAGTTTTTCAATGCTATGTTTAACAAAAGGGCTATTATTTAGTGGGTGCATGGCGTCTTCGGTTGGACACATAACACGGGTTATAAAAAAGCCGTCTTTTAAAACTGTGGGAAATTCTTCTCCCATTATTTGCCCGTTAAACCGCAAGGCGTTCACTAATCGATTAATAGCGTATTCGGCTTGCTCTAGGGTAGTGTCTTGGTAACAATCAAATGTTAAATCAACAACAAACATTTATAGTCTCAAATTATTTTCGTTCTAGCAGTGCAAGTAATTGATCAAGTTTTTGCTCAATTCTGTCTAGTTGGCTTGCTTTTAGCTCAGCATTTTCTGGCTGCTGCGCGGTTTTAACAAAGTTATTTATAGAATCCGGGTTATTTTTGTATTGGCTCACAGCTGCAATAATCATTGGCATAGGAACCGGTTGGGCTAAGCGACTTTTAGTTAATGCGACTGTGGGTGTTTTGCCTTCATCTAAAAGGACTTGAATTGCATCAAATACAACTGAATTCATTATATTTATAACTCTTAAATTAAATAAAACGCAGCATGTGTATGCTGCGCGGGTGCTATGGTAGCAATAAAACGGGTAGGCTACATTAAATAACCTGATACTTAGGATAAAAACCTACGTCTACTAGCTAATTTTAACGCTAATTACCTTGAGTAAGTTTGAAATAAGTTAAATATTGACCTGTAAATTAGCCTTGTACTCACTAAAAATCATAATGGGTTAATATTTTTAAAGGCATTTAAACAGGTATCTAGTTAAATTTTTTATTTACCTTGGCGAAGGCGAACATCTAGCTCATCAATCACTTCACTCCAAGCACCATCCTCAGCAAGCGATTCAGCTAAAAAGTGCTGTTGGGCTTCATCCCAAAATGCTGCATCTTGAAGTAGTGTTGTGTCTTGTAACTCATTAGAGGCAATAAATTCATCTATTTGATTTTCTGAATTTGGTAAACCAAGTTGTGCAAATAATGTATGAATATCGTGTTTAGTAGTATCCATGGTACGACTCCTTTAAATAAACAAAATTACCTTAAGACCCAACACTACAATGCGTTAGCTAAACTCAAGCTGAATTGTCGGTTAAATACTTTAGGTATATAGTAATTTAGGTTCTGAATAATAAATTGCCAGCCCCTTTGTTAAGAGGTTGATTAAGGATAGTAAAAATAACAAGTAACGTGACCTTATTTATCCCCTATAGTGGGTAAACGGCGCAATATAGGATTTTTAGTATTTATATATTAGGTTAAATATACTCGTAAATGCAGTTATTCGCGTATAGCTTTAGTAATTAAGCTTTGATTATATTTACGGCTAAAACAATAAAGGACATACAATGAGTATAACCGCACACGCAGAAACGTTCAGCGTACAATACATTGAAGCAGAAGATATAAGCACTGCCGCAAGCTTAATTTATCAGGCATATCATGATGACCCTGTATTAAAAACAATGCTTAGCTATGATGATGCAAATAAATCAGCTTACGAAAAAAAGTTACGCGCATTAATACGTGAAGAACTCAGTAGTTTTTGGCAAGAGAAGCAACCGCTAATAGGACTTTATCGAAGTGGTAAATTAAAAGCCGTGGCCTGTATGTTCGATTCTACAAGTCAACTTCAAGCTCAGCGTTATTGGCATTGGCGTTTAAAATTAATGCTAAGTGCGGGTTATTTGCAAACTAATCAGTTAATAGAAAAAGAACAAACGATTAGAGATACGCTCAAAGAAAAAGGCCGTTATTACTTTTTAGCTTTTATTGCAGTCGATCCGCATTTTCATGGGCAAGGGTTTGGCCGGTATTTGCTAAGAGGACTTGATGAGCTGGTGAAGTTAAATAGTGAGTCTTCTGGTTTAGCTGTATTTGTAACTCGCAATGAGCATACAGCGTTATTTAAATCTGAGGGATTTATTACTTTCAAACAGCTTACGTTTAACCAAGTTGCTGGTGAGTTATTATTCAAAGATGCATTAGGGTAAAAATGTAACCCTTGTTGTGTAAGTTAATACGCCCAAACGGACATGAGTCCGTGCGATATATCTTACATTGACGTGAGAGTAATCAGTTAAAGGTGACTATTCAGTCGCCTTTTTTAATTTAACTTATTGTTTTTCATTGGTTTATAAATTTGTTCTTTTTTATGACAAAGAATTATTTTATCTCACATACTACTTCCTCCTCCCGTTTGCTCTAAACTTTACCTTGTCAAGAAGACATAGCTTAACGAATAAGCTACTGCCACGGATAAGGAATAGGCAAAACAGCAGATGCTAGCAGGATGCAAAAAGGACAAGTTAACAAGGACAGCAAGGATGAACAGGAAGTGCAAGATGCACTAAGTGGCAGGAGCTACTTTAGGGATATAAAGGATAAAGTTGCAGGACGCAGCCGCGTATTAGATTGTACGTGAATGCCGGGAAAGCGAAGGGACGCCGCAGGATGCACAAAGTGGCAGGGCGCTACTTTAAAGGATTAACATGGATGACGCTATAGATTTAGCCAAGTGTTAGTTTACGTGGGTTTGCCAAGGTGGCGATGGATATTGCATGATGCAATGTGAGGGTAAACAGGGTTGTTTACTCGTTCAGGGGATGAAAAAACGGATTATAGATAGTGGATATCTAGCAGGAAGCAGTCCAATTGGGGCGTAACTTTAGTTACGCCTTAGTTTTTTGTGCTATACAATTGTAATAATTTTATACATTAAATGCATAAGATCACTCAGATTTTGTGTGGTGGAACGACAACACTTTTTAAAAACTCATTTTCCATAATAAGCATTCCCTGATACGCATTTTCACCGTCACTTGAAAACTCAAATGAAAACTCACTTTTTATTCCAGGTTTACCACTTTTTAGAAAACCAAAACGACGCTTTGTGCAAGCAACACTCATAAGTTGCACATTTAATTGCTCACATTGACGTTTAGCATGAACATTAGCCGCTTCGGCAACTTTTCTATTTAGCCAAAACAAATAAATAACACTACCAATTAATATAAACGTCCATAAACTTGCCATTTAAGAGAATAACCTTCCAATTGCACGAGCGAGGGCTTCGCTTCGATCTTCTTTTCGTAATAAACCTAATAGGTGAGGTCGAATGGTCGGTATTGCAACTAAATCCGCAAAAATACTTGGAAAAAGCGCCTCTATTTTTTGATGTTGTGCACAGTTATCCATAAATATATGCAATCGTTCGGGGTCTTCTAACTGTATAAAACAACGCCCAGCAATAGTTAAAAGTACGTCCGAGTTGCTTTTAAGCGATGAGTTTAATGTTGCATCAACAAGTTGTGCGCATAGGCCTTGCGCCTGACCTTTAGAGATTGAGCGAAGAGCAGCGGTTAAAGCTACGGTATCATTTTTCTCAATCGCTGCTAGACCGTGCACCAGCAAAAGCTCGCTCAACGTTGGCGGTATTTCTACATGTTCAAGCATTGCGCTAAGTGGTTGCAATACTTCAAGGGGTAAATGCGTCCACGCTTTTTTCAAGTTACTTAAGTTTTGATCGTTATCAAGACGCAGAGCAAAATCAGCAATGCCTTGCAGTGCAACAGTTTGCCAATTATCAAAGCCCAACTTTGCGCTAAAGTATAGCTGCGCGTATTCGTAGTATTGAGAAGCGGGTTGTTTTAGTAACACTTTAACTTGCGCGTTAAATGCAGCCAGTTTATTTGCGTTAGGTGTAAATACATAAGGGTTATTATCAAGCTTCCCCTCTGCTTTTTCACCCGTAATTTCAGTGCCAATTGCTTGAATAACCATATCGGCAAAGTGATCACGACTTGCACTGACTAATTTACTCTGCTCATCAAGCGGAAATTTTAAAAACCACACATAAGGTTCTTTACTCGCTTTGGCATCCCAAAATTGAATTGCAAGCCATGCATGACCAGCAAGCGGGTAAGGGTAAGGTACTTGAGCTTGTTCAATAGCTAAAAATTGTTGTTTATCGAGTTTAGTAATGTGCCTGCCAATATCAAAAGCCCGCCATTGCGTGCCAGCACCATCTAAAAGTTGGCCTAAGGTTGCTATTTGATCACTCATTGTATTCCCGATTGTTTTTTTACTGCAAATTGGGCCGATTATACGCCATAGCGAGCTGTGTGGGAACAGGGTATAATTGCCGTATAACTTAAAAAGAGGGTGGTTATGTACCAACAAACCCAAGCTTTTTTAGTGCAATTGAAGGCACTATTACAAAAGCATCAACTTTGGCAATCTGAGCCAATTTCAGCAGAAGCACTAAATTCTAGTGTTCCTTTTTGTCACGATTCGATGGCGTTTGAACAGTGGTTGCAGTTTGTGTTTATTGAAAAAATGCAGCATTTAATCACTCATAATCAACCACTACCGCGAAACTTTGCTATTGCCCCCATGGCTCAAATGACCTTGATTAATAAATCAGGGAGTGATGAAATTATAGAGGTGCTGACACAGTTAGATACACTATTAGGGGAACCGCATGAGTGAGCGCCTAGCGCCAACTGAATACGGCGAACTCGACATTTTGTACCAAGACGAAAACTTTGTTGCCATTAATAAACCGTCAGGGCTATTGGTGCATCGTTCCTTTTTAGATAAACATGAAACTCAATTTGCTATGCAAATGTTGCGCGATCAGTTAGGCCAGCACGTTTTTCCTGTTCACAGGCTTGATAGGCCCACGTCAGGAGTTTTAATTTTTGCACTTAGCTCAGAATCTGCTCGCGATATAAATCAGCTTTTTATTGAGGGCACTATTTCTAAACGATATTTAGCTTTTGTTCGGGGATTTGCCCCTGAGTCGGTTTTTTTAGATAAACCTTTAAAAGAAGAGCTTGATAAAATTGCCGATAAATTTGCAGATCAAAACAAAGCGCCACAGGAGGCGCAAACCCAGTTTAATTGTTTGTATCAAGCTGCATTGCCCATTCCTATAGGCAAATACCCAACGGTGCGGTATTCATTAGTCGAGTGTTTTCCTAAAACAGGGCGCAAGCATCAGATTCGCCGGCATTTAAAGCATTTATCGTTACCTATAATTGGTGATGTTAATCATGGCGACAACCAGCACAACCAATTTTTTAGGGATCACTTTGAATTACGACGCTTAATGCTGTTTGCAACTGAGCTGAGTTTTGTGCACCCTTACACTAACAAACCAATAACGATTAAAGCGCCACTAGGTCATGATATGCTACAAATTTGTGAGCAACTTGGTTGGCCGAACGAAGAGAAGGATTATTAATGGCACATATTAGTATTTTTGTAGGCACTGTAAATGGTGGTGCTGAACGTTTAAGCGGTGATATAGCAGCTTGTATTGAACAGGCAGGTCATAGCGCCACGCTCATCACAGAGTCTTCGCTTGACGATATTAAAAACGCAACAAACATATTAATTGTTACCTCAACGACAGGACAGGGTGACGTGCCAAGTAACCTAGCTGGCTTATATTATGCGCTTAATAGTAGTTTCCCTATGCTTACAGACAAGCCTTTTGGTGTTGTTGCTATGGGCGACAGAAGCTATGGTGACACTTTTTGCGGTGCAGGTCGAAGCTTTGACGAATTGTTACGTGATTTACAAGCAAAACCTGTCGGTAACCGTTTAGAGATTGATGCGTGTGAGGATTTTGAGCCTTGGCCAGTGACAGAGCCTTGGTTAAAAGCATGGCTTGAAAAGCTACCAGGTTAATTTTTATTGGTATACAAAAAGGAGCGCATGCGCTCCTTTTTGTTTGCTGTAGTTAACTACTTCTTACATCCACTTTAAGCTTTAATTTTTGCCCCGGTTGTAAGTACTTTTGACCAGCTAAATTATTCCATTTAATAATCTCGCTTACCGTTAAATTAAACTTAGACGCAATACGCGCAAGTGAATCGCCTCTTCGCACTTTGTACGTAATCGTGCGGTTAGTGCTTTTAGTTGCGCTGGCCGTTGTATTTTGTGATTTATACACTGTGAGCTTTTGATTTAAGCGCAGCACTGCATTTTTTTTAAGCTTATTCCACTTTGCCAATTCATCCATTGTGACATCGTATTCGCGGCTAATATCCCATAAGGTATCGCCACTTTTTACGGTGTGAGAAAGCTTAGTGCGTGATGTTTTATTAGCAGCCATACGCATTTGCTTTGGTAGGTGCTCGCTATTTATTGCACCGTCGGTTAACGGCACTAATAGCTCTTGTCCAATGCGTATTGTATTCGAATCAAGCTTATTCAGAGATCGAATCGCGCTGGTGCTAGTGGTAAACTTTTTAGCAATCACAGACAAGCTATCGCCGCTTTTTACCACGTATCGTTGCCAACGAAGCCTATTTTTAATATCAGTATTGGCAAGTTTTTCAGAAAACTGCTGTGCTTTATCAATGGGTAAAAGCAAAGAGTGCGGGCCATTTGGATCAGTAGCCCAACGATTAAACCCTGGGTTTAATCTGTAAAGCTCGGTTAATGTCATGTCTGCCATTTCGGCAGCAAGAGCAAGGTCTATTTGTGATCCCACATCAACAACGTCTACCACTTGGGCGTTGATAATAGGTTTCCACGTTACATTAAATTCATCCGAGCGTTTTAATAAGTCAGCCAGTGCCAGTAGCTTTGGTACATAAGCCGTGGTTTCTCTTGGTAAATCTAATGACCAAAAATCGGTAGGCAAATGCTTTTTACGATTTTTTTTAATTGCGCGCATCAAGCGCCCTTCACCAGAGTTATAGGCGGCTATGGCATTGAGCCAATCACCTTCAAGTGTTTTGTGAAGATAAGACAAATAATCTAATGCTGCACGGGTTGATTGCACAATATCTCTGCGACCGTCGTACCACCAGTTTTGTTTTAAATCAAAACGTTCACCTGTTTGTGGCATAAATTGCCAAATACCGGAGGCCGTTCTATGAGAATAGCCAAAGGGATCAAAAGCGCTTTCTACAATAGGAAGGAGCGCAATTTCGATTGGCATCTCGCGTTTTTCTACTTCTTCAACAATAAAATGAAGGTACGGCTCTGCACGCTTTGAAATACGGTCTAAATAACGTTGATGCTTTGCGTAATAGTTACGCTCGGCCACAACTGGGCGGTTTTGAGGAACATTAATCGATAGTTGGTAACGAATTCGCTCCCATACATCGTCAAACACAGGCGCTTCTAGTTCATCGCTATCTAGTTGTTGATATTGCGCGTTTACCATTAATGCATTGTTAATATCATTTGGGCTCGCACCTTCAAGCTGCTCACTGGCTTGATTTGCTTCTTGAGAGTTTGAGTCTAAGGTGGTCAATGTTTGACAACCACTTAGCGCAAGCGCCAAGGTTATTATAAGAGGAGATTTATTCATAAATACCAATACATCGGGTAAAAAAACTCGGCAAATGTTACCTTTTATAAACTAACATTACCACTTTATGACAATTACAGCACTTAGTCGGACGTGTTTATATATTTCAAGTTAATGATTTTAAATATTAAACGCATATGCGCTAAAAATTATCTTTGAACTTTCTAAGAGCTGCAAAGTTACGCCAAGGTTCATTGTTTTTTGTAACCAAGATAAATTCTTCAGGTACTTCTTCTGTAATAGTTGGAATGTCGCTACGCATAAACGGGTTTATTTTAAGCTCTTTTCCGACTGTGGTTGGTAAGGAAATTTTATCTTCTTTCCTTAGCTCATCTACTAACTCACTGTGCGCAATTAACGCAGGGTTGCGTGGCTCAACGGCTTTGGCAAAGGCTAAATTTGCTTGTGTGTATTCGTGAGTGCAAAATATTTTACACGCTGCAGGCAGTGCTTTTAACTTGTTAAGAGAATGCCACATTTGTTCACTGGTTCCTTCGAATAAACGGCCACAGCCACCACTGAATAAGGTATCACCAGTAAATGCTATGTCGTTATTCACAAAACAAATATGATCCAGTGTGTGCCCTGGGGTGGTTAACACTTTGAAGCTAATACCTAAAACTTCAATATAATCGTCATCAACCAATGGGTGCGTTATACCTTTAAATGGACTGTTTTTAGGTCCATATACGTTAACTGTCGGGTTTTGCTTTATTAGTTGCGCAACTCCATCGGTATGATCGTAATGGTGGTGGGTAATTAAAATGCCACCCAATGTTAAATTTTGTGCTGCAAGATACGCTAGCACAGGCTCAGCCTGCCCGGGGTCAACGACCCATGTTTGAGAGCTATTTTCAGTGGTTAAACACCAAATATAATTATCTGAAAAGGCTTTAATTGCTTTGACTTGCACCATGTTAAATTGCTCTATAAAGTGACACTTAACGCATAGTATAACGAGCTCATAAAATGAAACCAGCCCTTAGTTTTCAAGAAGGACCCAAACCACTGTCGTGGCAGCAGTTCCCTCACGGGGATTATTTGCAAGCTGATATTGAACGTAAAATGCAATATTGGCTACCACGTATGTTTGGTTACCATATGCTTAAGTTAGGTAATTTAAGCGGTGAGTTAAATACAAGTTTAAGTACCATTAAGCACCAAGTGTGTGTCGCAGAGCCGGGACCTTATACGGGGGTTGTGGCAGACATAGACGAATTGCCTTTTTATGAGCATAGCGTTGACGCGTGTATTTTAAGCCATTGCTTAGAGTACCATTCAGATCCACACCACATTTTACGAGAAGCTCATCGAACACTTATACCTGGCGGCTACGTTTTAATTACAGGGTTTAATCCGTTGAGTTTGTGTGGGCTAGCGCAAATGTTGCCGTTTAGCGGGCAAAAACTACCTTGGACAGGACGATTTTTTACCCCTGCAAGAGTAAAAGATTGGCTAAATTTATTGGGGTTTGAAATTGTAAGTGACGAGCGATTTATTTACTCATCACTAGCGAGGGGAAACAGATTATCACGGTTTGAATTTTGGCGATCATTTGCCAAGCAATATTTAAAACCAATGGGCAGTGTTTATATGCTGGTGGCTCGAAAGCGCGTTGCCCCACTTACACCAATAAAGCCTAAGTGGCATGCTCGACCACAGTTTGTGCCTGTCAAAGGGGCGGGGCTTAGGCAAACCTCTAAGCAGCATTACAAAACGTGCGACCAAAAAAGTGACAACCGTTAGCAGCAAATAAATTAAGGTTGGTAGCCTACATCTTCGAGTAAATCTTTGCTGCCAGCTGCATCGCGAGCTAAATCGTCAACTATTTCGTTGTACTTATGGCCGCTATGACCTTTAACCCACTTCCAATTTACTGTGTGTTGGCTGCAAGCTGCATCTAGGCGCTTCCACAAGTCTACATTTTTAACTGGCTTTTTAGCTGACGTTAACCAGCCACGTTTTTTCCAATTTGAAATCCATGACTCAATACCTTGTTTTACGTATTGACTATCTGTTGTTAGGTTTATAACACAAGCACGGTTAAGTGATTCAAGTGCCACTATAGCCGCGAGCATTTCCATGCGATTGTTAGTGGTGAGCTTATAGCCTTGGCTTAATTTTTTTTCATGGGCGTCATAAATCATAAAAATACCATAACCACCGGGGCCTGGATTACCTAAACATGAGCCATCGGTGTAAATCTCTACGGTTTTTTGCACTGTTTTACCTTGATCTTATGTACAATAAAGTGATTATAGAAAGATACCAGAGTCAGGCTTAATTCGATATGGCACGTAGACAAATAGTTTTAGATACAGAAACCACCGGCATAGACCCTAAACAAGGGCACCGGATTATAGAAATTGGTTGTGTAGAGTTAGTAAACCGTCGTTTAACAGGTAATAACTTTCATGTTTATATTAATCCGCAACGTAGCATAGAAGAAGAAGCGATTGACGTTCACGGTATTACTAATGAATTTTTACGCGACAAACCGCTTTATCGCGATATTGCACAAGAGTTTTTTGACTATATAAAAGGCGCTGAGCTTGTTATTCATAATGCCCCGTTCGATGTGGGCCACATGGATAATGAATTTGCATTGCTTAATCAAGGCTTTCCAAATACCCATGATTACTGTCAAGTTCTCGACACGCTTAAAATGGCGCGTGATTTGCATCCTGGTCAAAAGAATAACCTAGATGCGTTATGCCGACGTTACGACATAGACAACGCCAAACGGACCTTACACGGCGCGTTACTGGATTCTGAGATTTTAGCTGATGTTTATCTTGCCATGACAGGCGGACAAACAAAGTTAAACTTAAATCAAAACAAAGATGATGGTAGCGAGCAACAGCAAGGTGGTATAAGACGTTTAACCAGCGAAAGAGAGCCATTGGTTGTATTACGCGCCACAGATGAAGAGCAAAGCGCACACGAAGCCAGATTGGATCTTGTAAATAAAGAAGGCGGCCAATGCCTATGGCGCGCTGAATAAGGCCTTATAATGAGAATAATGTATTTTGTAATCGTGTTATGTGCACTAAGCTTGTTACCAAGTAATGCTTACAGCGCAGAGCAAGTTGAAGTATTAAAACGGGATGGCCTGCAAAATGAAATCCCCTTACTCGACAATCGCTTTCGAATTGACAGCCAAATAGACGAAATCACATTACTCTTTTTCAGAAAACCAGGAACACCTGCCGTTATCTTAGTTAGGCCTGATGGCAGTAAGTATTTTGCCACCAACGCAGTTAGAGATACGAATATTGAATGGTTTGACGAGCTTAGCTATGACCTTGTCACTATAAAAAAACCAATGCCAGGTCCGTGGCAAGTTATAGGAAGTATTTCACCAGATAGCAGAATTGTTGTACTGGGTGAAATATCGCTTAAGGCAGAGCCGTTACCCCCCATGCTTTTTAGAGGCGAGACTATAAAAGTAACTGGCCAAATATTAAATGATGGTGAACCCATTAACGCAAATCTATTTAGAGACGTTGTGAGTCTTAATGTTGACTTTGTAAGTACGAATAACGATAGCTTTGCAAACTTTGGCGCAGGTGTTCAAGAGGTCGCCGAATTTAAAGACGACGGGCGTGGATTTGATGAACGGCCAAAAGATGGCGTATTTACCGGTGAGTTCAAACTTGTGTTTCCTGAAGGTGAGTGGATACCGGAACTTTACATTTCAACTCCCTTACTGCAACGCAGGGTCGTTCAAAACACCATCATTGTGCATGAACCACCGTTTGGTTTCGATATTGCACTTGCAGATGAAAATATTGATGAACATAAATTAACGATCGCAATAGACAATAAAATAGTTAAACCTGAGACCGTTATTTTTCAGGGTAAGATTTACTACCCAAATAACGAAGAGCAAATGTTTACAATTAACGCTACGCAAAGTGAAACCAGAGAGTTGATAATTAAAAACTATGATTGGGGTCGATACAGTGTAGAACTGTCTGTTTTTGGTACTAACAATAACGGCCGTGAATTTATGGCCACTTTACCAACCTATAAATTTGAAATAGCCCGGCCAATAGAAGCCGTGCCAGAAGTTGATCCTGCAACAGTTGTTGCAGCCGAACAAGCCACACCAATTGAGCCTGAAGAAGAAAAAATGGCCACATCAACTATTGTGAGCTTAATAATTGGCTGTAATATTTTAATTATATTACTTGGCTGGTTAGCTATTCGAATATTTGTACAAAAAAAACCGATTAAAATTAAACTATCTTTACCTTTTTTAAATAAAAAGAAACACGCGAATCAAGATGCAGACGACACAGAAAAAAATCAAGTTGACAAAAACGGTTCAAAAAATGACAAATCAGGTGAAATTTTAAACCTTTCGATGTCAGATGACTAAAAAACCTGTAAAAAAACAAAAAAGCCCTTGACGAAGTAGGGGCTGGTTCGTATTATTCACGCCGCTGTCAGGGAGACCTAAACAGCAACGAAAATGCGGAGTGGTAGTTCAGTTGGTTAGAATACCGGCCTGTCACGCCGGGGGTCGCGGGTTCGAGTCCCGTCCACTCCGCCA
>NZ_JAHXRM010000083.1:0-355 GCF_019392235.1 Pseudoalteromonas sp. CR1
GTTTGTAAGGTTTGTAACCTGGTAAAAAGACACCTTCGTAATTTTTACGCTCTACAAATACGTGAACAGTCTCTCCATAAGTGTGTATTCCAGAAAGAACAACTTTCCCGTATTCATCTTCTACGGTGTAAGGTTCCATATATGATTGTGCTCCACGTTTAGTAGTTTCTTCGTGGCTTTTTGTGGCATCGTCTACCCAAAGTGCAACAACTTTTACACCGTCGCCGTGATCACTTATATGATCATTAATAGTACCGCCAGGTTGTAGTGAAGATGTAAGTACAAGTCTTATTTTTCCTTGCTGTAAAACATAAGAAACACTGTCTTTGCGACCAGTTTCAAGTCCAGAATATGC
>NZ_JAHXRM010000084.1:0-353 GCF_019392235.1 Pseudoalteromonas sp. CR1
TCCTAGTGCCCGGTTATTCCGAGGTGCTTCCTAACGAAGTCAGTCTCAAGACCCGCCTAACCCGTGGCATCGAGCTGAATATTCCCCTGGTTTCTGCTGCCATGGACACCGTCACCGAAGCCCGTTTGGCAATTGCCATGGCTCAGGAAGGCGGCATCGGCATCATCCACAAGAACATGACCATCGAGCAGCAAGCTGCCGAAGTGCGCAAGGTCAAGCGTTACGAAGCCGGTGTGGTGAAAGATCCGATCACCATCGAAGCCGACGCCACCGTCCGTGACCTGTTCGACCTGACCCGCCTGCACAACATCTCCGGCGTTCCGGTGCTGCACGATGGCGACCTGGTCGGCATC
>NZ_JAHXRM010000085.1:0-352 GCF_019392235.1 Pseudoalteromonas sp. CR1
GGCGGTGATGTGCGACGGCGCCGAACTGACCACTGTTGAAGGGTTGGCCGACGGCGACGTGTTGCACCCGATGCAGCAAGCCTTTATCAAGCATGACGCTTTCCAGTGCGGCTACTGCACCCCCGGCCAGATCTGCTCGGCGATTGGCTTGGCCAATGAGGGCCGTGCCCACGATACCGCGCAAATTCAGGAACTGATGAGCGGCAACCTGTGCCGCTGCGGCGCCTATAGCAATATCCGCGATGCCATAGAAGAAGCCTTGCCCGCCTGCCGCACAAAGGGAGGTGAGCAATGAACCCCTTCCAGTACAGCAAGCCGGTCGATGTGCACGAAGCGGTGCACCTGAGCAGTG
>NZ_JAHXRM010000086.1:0-351 GCF_019392235.1 Pseudoalteromonas sp. CR1
GAGCCGGAGCCGGCCGCGGAGCCGGATGCCTGGACCGCCCCCGTCGACGCGCCGGAGACCAGCGCTCCCGCGATCGTCACCGCCCGCCGGGTGGCGCAGGCGGTGCGCGCCTGGACCACCACGGGGGACGCGACCGGCCGGATCTGGCGCCCCGGGGACGTCCTGATCCTGGTCCGGAAGCGCGGGCCCGCCTTCGAGGAGGTGATCCGCGCCCTGAAGGGCATCGGCGTCCCGGTCGCCGGGCAGGACCGGCTCGAGGTCTCCGCGCACATCGCCGTGGCCGACCTGGTCGCCGCCGGCCGGGCGGGGCTCCTGCCGGCCGACGACCTGACCCTCGCGACCGCCCTCAAG
>NZ_JAHXRM010000087.1:0-351 GCF_019392235.1 Pseudoalteromonas sp. CR1
GCTGAAGCACTGTCGGCCGCAGCCCCTTTGAGACTGTCACCCACCAACTGATCGCCGCTGGCGATCAGCGCGGCACAGCGTTTATCGAGCGCCTGCAGATCGGCCTCTACGGACGCCGTCGAAACCCCCATGCGCACTTTGCCGATCTCAACGCCGTTGGGGCTGATGGAGGCCTCTACGTAGTAAACGGCAGGATCAGCCTTGGCGGCGTCCAGCACCTTATCCAGGGCGCGGTCGCCCTGCCCTTTCGCCAGCAGTTCCTGGTTGATCGGGTTGTCACGGTTGAGATAACGGGTCAGATGCTCACCGGCCGCGTCGTCGTAGACCACGAACAGTACGTTGGGATTGCGC
>NZ_JAHXRM010000088.1:0-350 GCF_019392235.1 Pseudoalteromonas sp. CR1
GAGCCATCGGCGTGACCCTGGCCAGCCGGTGAAGCTGCCGCTGTTCCTGTTGGCGGTGGTGTTCGCCCAGGCGGCGTTTGGCATGTGGACGGTGACGTTGAAACTGTGGCCGCAAGTGGTGACCGGCCATCTGCTCGGTGGGTTTGCCACCTTGAGCCTGCTGTTTTTGCTGACGTTGCGCCTGTCCGGCGTGCTGCCGGCGTTGATCGTGCCCAAACGCCTGCAATATTGGGCGACCGCCGGTTTGGTGCTGGTGATCGGGCAAATTGCGCTGGGCGGCTGGGTCAGTTCCAACTACGCGGCGGTGGCCTGTATCGACCTGCCCACCTGCCATGGCGAGTGGTGGCCGG
>NZ_JAHXRM010000089.1:0-350 GCF_019392235.1 Pseudoalteromonas sp. CR1
GGTTCGGCCCGCGTATCCCGGAACGCGACGCGGGATATAAGGACCCGCTACGGTTTTCGGCGAGGTCGATTCGCGTGCGGTCCGGTTCAAGGCTCTCCGAACGCTGGTTCACGCTGGCGCTCTGGCTCGTCGCGCTCGTCTTCGCGTGGTTCCTGATCGGGCTGGGATCGCTGGTCGTCGGCGATCTGCCGCAGGTGGAGCACCGCTACACCCTCGACCAGTTCCTCGACACCGACCAGGGCACGGCGTCGGCCGAGGCCCTCAAGCAGATCCGCCGGGAGCAGGACGACAACCGACGGAAGGTCGAGCAGGATCAGCTCGCCCTCGAGGCTGCGCAGTCCGCCTCCGAG
>NZ_JAHXRM010000090.1:0-350 GCF_019392235.1 Pseudoalteromonas sp. CR1
GAACCTCCTGGGCCAGACGGAAAAGGCGTTAAGCCTGAGGAGGGCGGCAACCAAGGTGCCACTTTCCTTGTTTTCGCGACGCTGCACTTCGTCTGCTGTGGCCTGCCCCTTCTCCTATTCTCAGGCGTCTCACTCGCCTTCCTGGCGCCTTACTGGCCGGTTGCCGCCGGTATCTTCGCAATGCTCGGAGGAATCGGATTCGTCTGGTATATCCGGCGTGGCTGCGCCACTTGCCCCCGCAACGAGGGCCGCTGCTCCGCACGTCTGAAAACTTAGGCGACCCCGAGAAGGAGACACCTGTGCAGGGCGGATGGGAGCCTACCGCCGGCGCCCGGATTGGGACGGCCGCT
>NZ_JAHXRM010000091.1:0-349 GCF_019392235.1 Pseudoalteromonas sp. CR1
TTTTCAACCAAAAACAACAAGGCCTCTTACTGACCCGATAAGAAATTCAACTTTTCAGGTCAGTGTTTATGCGGGCTACAGGGGTGCTCCTTCTTAGTCTTATATATGGCGGTATTTCCACCGTCCGATCGAGCGAAGCGAGGAGGTGGTGATTCAGCGAATGAGCGAAGCGAAAGAGGTGGTCAGATCGAGCACCGACGAAGTCGGGGGGAGGCCCTGTGCTTTTGCAGCTTCAGCTGCCGCTTTTTCGTCGCGCCTTCTGTCTCTGTAGGCCTTTTGCTTCTCTGCCGGGGTGAGAGCCTTCTCACCGGAAGGCTTGCGGCCGGGCTTCTTGCGGAGCGGGGTGCTC
>NZ_JAHXRM010000009.1:0-165560 GCF_019392235.1 Pseudoalteromonas sp. CR1
TCTATGGTGAGGGATGGTGTCATGTGGGATCCTAAAATGGTTTGAAATTAGGAATTGACACCATAGTCACTTGTTATATACCTTTTACTTACCTGCTTTTATTTTAGGCAGTTGCACTTGCAATATAACAAATGCAGGAATCAATGGTAAAAAAGCTAGCCACGATAATGGAGTAACAACCCAAAGCCAGATAAACCAAGCTTCTGCGATAGTTAGTAGGAATAATTTACTAACACGCTTAAAAAGCATTAAGTCACCCATAGCCGCTAAAGGCAAACCAAAACCTAGCGAACCAAATAAGGCTATAAATGGGTGAAGAGTCTCAACTTTAATGTTTTCTATCACTGAAAAATAAAATTCATAGCCATAGCTAAATAGCAAAGGACTCAATAGACAAAACACCCAAACATTGCTCCAGCTAGCATTACGCTGATGCTTAGAGTGGATTTTGTTTTTTTCTTGAAGCTTGCTCAATACATCCATTTAACTCGGGCTATCCCTAGGTATATAATAATTTAATGGTGCGCTTATCGCGTATATTTTTGCCAACGCTACGCTCATTTTTCTACATTATATAGTTTTAACAAATAAACTAAGGCATTGCTATTAATAAGTTTTCTAAAATTTTAAAGAAAAGTTAAACAGAACAATATGCGCGCAGCGCTCATTTTAATGAATATATGCGCAGAGAGTAGTTTAACCAATCAATTAACGACGATATTAAGCAAATCTCAATGTCCGGTTATCGCTCATAACAGCCTGTCATGCCGTTATGACTATCAGTCGAAACGCTAACTTCAAGTATCAACCACTACACGTCACGCTACAATATTTTTTAAATACTGCTCACGTCTATATTTACAAAGTGTGTATCAAGCTAGGTGGATGTGAGTGGGCCATTTACCTAGTCTTTAATATCAGTTTTTGGCATAGCGACTTGTGCGCCAGTAAGCCAAGTAATGCAGCTTGGCTTACTGTGGTTGATGCGTCGTGTATTTGTGTTATTAGCGCTGATGCGAGCAGTGCCCGATAACGCTTGCTCCTGCCAAATGGTGTGTTGTGTATGGCAATATTTAGCAGTGGCTGTCATTGTATATAGGGTTATTTATAAATCAATTAACTGCAAAATCGCGAGTTTCTAAATAGCTTGGGGCGCTTTTAAAACAGGCCTTCAGCTTACTGGCAAGCGCTGTTGTTACCGGTGCATTACATTTTAACTTGCCATTATATTTCCCGTTAGTTAGTGCTAATAAACTGAGTGAGTCATAGCTTGGTTTACTTTGTATTTTATGAATTACCACCCCCTGCTCTGCTGAAACCTTTATTAAATCAAACTCTTCTTTTTCAGGTTGTGTTATAGCGATCTTTTTTAAATATAACGGATTTTTAAAGGTCAACTTTGTCGAAAACAAAGCCGTACCTCCGCGCTCAAAATGGCCATTAAACACAGTGGTATTTAATGTGGGGGTTAGCTTATTTATTAACAAATTCAAATCAAATTTGGTTGGTAAAATGGTGATCTGAGTTTGTTTTTTTAGTGACTCGTTCAGTGCTTTTTTGATTATTTTAAGATGGGTGTCATTGGTAGTTACTTCATACACTATTTGGTAGTTGTGTGGAGGGGTGTATAACGGCATGTGGCTGGCAAGTACTTTATCGCCAGCCAATATAAGTGCCATACCATGAAACCCAACGTAGCTGTGTGCTTTATGTGTGTTGTGTGCATTGTGTTGAGGTGTGTTTGCAAGCGCTGCGCTCGACAATAAAATAAAAAGTAGCAGTATGTGTTTCATGTTAATGCTCAAAAATAAATATAGCGTTACTATAAGCTGGTTTTTATGTATAAATAATCGATAATAAGTTGTTAGTTGTTTCCTTTTGATCAACATGGTTTGGCGCATGCACATAGATGACATTGAAAAAGTAATTCATATGGCGAGTTCGCAAAATCTGCATACAACCGCTAAGCACTTTAATATTACCCCAGGTGCGCTGTCTAAAACGCTAAAAAAGGTTGAGGCAAACTTAGCCACGGAGCTGTTTAACCGCGTAGGTAAAACCTTAGTACTTAATGATAAAGGCAAAGAGTTTGTTAAGCACAGTAGCGATTTAGTTCATAATTACCAGCAGCTTACTAGCCGTTTTAAAAGCGATAATCATAAATTTAATGCGGTTATTGCAGGCCCTGCCATTTTACTTAAAAGTGGCCTTAAAAAGCTGCTTATTCCTCTTAGTAACCTGCCTTGCTCGGTGCGTATTAATAATGTGTTTGAAGGTGAAGCCATAAGCCAAGTTGCGTCTGGCTCGGCGCATATTGCGCTAGTAACTCGCGAGGCACTAAATAATAGCTCACACGCTAATTTAGTGGCGGTTAATGTATTTAATACTGGATTTAGTGTGGCTGCGCATGCTTCGCATCAGCTAGTACAAAAAGGTGTAACAGCGCTTAATAAAAATCAATTACTGCACGCGGCTTTTGCATGCCCTTTGTTTTCGCCGTTATGCGGCTTAGAGCAAGGTATAGGCTCCGACGGTTGGCAAGATCACATGGCCCCGCGCAATATTGTATTTAGATGTAGCGACTACAGTGCATTAATAGAGGTGGTTCAAAGTGGCTTGGCGTTAGCATATTTACCTAACTTTGTGATTGACGATTTAGGGCTTACAAAATTAACTGTAAAGGGGGTTAACAGTCACTACAGTGAAAGCATTGTAATGATATATAAGCCATCAAAGGCCGATGGTTGGCTTAATAAACTTATGCACTCTTTATAAAATGAGGCCTAATAAATAAAGCGCTTTAGCCACTACACTAAAGCGCTTTAGGATGAAAACTACATTACAAAATAAGTAAGGTGGTTAAAAATAGTAATTCGCAATAATACTTAATCACTTTGCGGGCTAAAGGTGGCGCTACTTGCGTTAAAAATTTTCATTTACGACTGCAGGATGCAGAAGGTACAGCAATGCAGGAGCAATTGCCTAGAACAATTAAATAGTAAATTTTTTAGCTAGCTATCAACACATTTTTTTAGCATCAAAGTAGGTCACGTAATTAAGCGAAAATATACAACTACAATTAACCGACAACACAACAAAATAAATTATGTTATATTGTAACAAAAATAATAGCATAACAAATTAATAAGCAATACTCTTTTTTATTCCTGGAAACGGCTAATTATTACACTGGCGACTCTGGTGGCATCACGTTAGTATGGTGATCTACTTATAGTTACATAACGATAAAAACATGACTTTAAAAACAAACGCTTTGATTTACTTTTTAGCCTTTTGCAGTGGCTTTTGCATTATGGGGATTGAACTTTTAGGAGGGCGTATTTTAGCGCCATACTTTGGCAGTAGTGTACATATTTGGGGCAGTATTATTACTGTATTTATGCTTAGCTTGTCGTTTGGCTATTTGCTTGGTGGTAAGCTGAGTACAAAAAATGCGTCGCTAACAAAATACGGATTAATATTTTTAGTGGCGAGTATTATGGTTGTGCCTATTACATTGTTTGCTGAGCCTATAATGGAATTTATTTTTACTCATATTGAAGACAGCCGTTATGGCTCTTTACTCGCCTCTACGGCTTTATTTTTTATTCCAACCATTATTTTAGGCATGATTTCGCCTTATTCAGTAAGGTTATTGGTTACCGACAGCGAAAAAAGCGGCCAGGTTGCGGGTATTTTATATTTTGTAAGCACGCTGGGGAGTGCCCTTGGTACTATTATTACTTCGTTTTACTTTGTACTGGCGTTTGATGTAAACACCATTATTAGCGCCTTTGCTTTAACGCTTGGCTCACTTGGCGTACTCGCTATTGGTGTTAATAGCTTTGCTGGTAATAAGGAGTTGGCTCATGCTTAAATATTTTTTGTTCGCTGCGAGCGTCTTTTCAGGTGCAGCAATGAGCGAGGTCATTCATGAAGAACGCTCTTTGTATCGAAATATAATTGTTGATGAAACTCGCGACTTACGCTGCCTAAAATTTAACACTAAAAGCAGTCAAACAAGTCAAAGTTGCATGTACAAAAACGACCCCGACAAGCTCGTATTTAACTACACTAAGCTTACTTTTGCGAGCTTGTTAGTAACCGAAAATCCTAAAAATGTGTTAATTATTGGGCTTGGTGGGGGCACATTGTCTAATGTGATTCATGAGCTTTACCCTGGCGCTAAAATTCATAATGTTGAAATAGATTCGGCAGTATTAAAAGTAGCCCGCGATTACTTTAATTTTATAGAAACCGATAACGTGACATCAAGCGTGCAAGACGGCCGTATATTTATAAAACGCGCGGCTATTAAAAAGCAAAAGTACGATTGGATCATTCTTGATGCATTCAATGGCGATTACATTCCTGAGCATTTGCTTACCAAAGAGTTTTTTGAAGAAGTACAAAGCGTACTGGCTGATGGGGGCGTGATTGCTGCTAATACGTTTTCGAGCAGCAAGTTATACGAGCATGAGTCGGCGACGTACCACAGCGTATTTGGCGATTTTATTAATGTAAGCCGCGCTAATCGAAGCAACCGTATTATTTTAGCGGGCATTAAAACTATGCCAACACAGGCGCAACTTAACGAACGTGCTAAAGCGCTTGAGTCAAAGCTTAAAAAATATGATGTAGATATAAACGCCATAAGCAATTACATGCAGTACACAAAAAACAGTCAAGATTGGCCTAAAAATACCAAAATACTGACCGATCAATACTCCCCTGCTAACCTACTTAACTTTTAATATGCAATGTGCCTAACCATTGTGTTGTTAGGCGCAGCCATTTAAGTTTGTTGTTAAAACTTAATATTACCGCGCAGTGCTTTAGTTTGGCCGTGTTTGGTTTTTTTATCCATGCGTTTACGCTGCGAGTTACGGCTTGGCTTGGTTGCGCGGCGGGCTTTGTTAACCTTTGTTGCGCTTAATATGAGATCTTTTAAACGTTTTAACGCGTCTTCGCGGTTGAGCTCTTGAGTACGGTGGCTTTGTGCTTTAATGATGAGAACCCCCTCTTTGGTGATCCTCGAATCGTTTAAAGCAAGTAAACGTTCTTTGTAAAAGTCAGGTAATTTAGAGCGATTAATATCAAAACGTAAATGAATGGCGCTGGCTACTTTGTTAACGTTTTGGCCACCGGCACCCTGAGAACGAATAGCGGTGAGCTCTAATTCCCACTCATCAATAGTGACTGTATTTGAAATTGTTAACATTGCGTTCAGTTTCCGTTGTTAAAAATGCATTGTACCATTTGTACATTGACTTAGGGTGAATAAGACTAATGGGCAGTAATGTTAAGTTGAGTAAACAATGACGCCAAGAGACAAGTTTAGATTGGCATATGCAATTATTTAGTTTTTAATTGCGCAGCCCTTATACGGGCCTAATATAATAATCGATTTTCGATAATAGGAAGTACCTGCATGAAAAAATTACTTGTATCACTGAGCTTGTTAGCGATGAGCTTTTCTGGTTTTGCTAAAGATATCACCGAGGGTGACTTACAAAGCTACATGAAAGCTCTACCTGCTGTTACAAGCTGGGCGAGCTCGCAAGATGCGTTAAAAAACGTTGACTTAGGTAGCATGCTAGGCGCAACCGCAGATCAAACTACAGCAGAACAAGGTGCGCTTGCAAATACAGCCCTTAACATGATTAAAGAGCAATCATTGTATAAAAGTTTTGCGAGTGTCACTACTCGCTACGGGTTTACGCCTGAGCAGTTAATTACTGTTGGTTCAGAAGTGTCTATGGCGTACATAGAAAATCTTAAATCTGGTTTGTCTGATGAAAATAAAGCAACAGCAAATTCACTAATGGGTGGCTTTCAAAGCATGAAAAGCGCTAAAGATAAAGGCGCTACATCGTTAATGGGGTCGTTAGGTAATGCGTCAAGCGCTGCTGACACAAACGAACCTCTTGTTAGCGAGAGTAACTTGGCATTAGTAAGTGAATACATGCCACAGCTTAAAAAATTGTTTGCACTTTTATAAGTTAACCAGACTTCTCGTTAAGTTAATAAACACTTTAAGGTGGCATTTGCCACCTTTTTTAATGCCTAAAATAAGTGCATAAAGCTTATTTAGTTCTACAATTTAGGTATGTTTTATTTGGGTATGACTTTATGAAAACGTGGTATGTAGTTGTAAGTATATTGTTATTTTGCAGTGCCTACTTTTCGGTATTTGCGCTTGCTAAATCAAGCAAAACATTTAGCGCAGGCGTTATAGCTCAAGAGCAGCACTTCCCTATAAAAGAATTAAAGCTGGGTAACTATGCGCGTTGCACCGTTATTTCAGCTCAAAAAGAAGATGCTTTTTATTCTGCTTGTTATTTAAAGCGTGAACAAAAATCAAATTGGATTGCAGAGTCAGCGGGCGCGCGCTGTGAAATAAAATGCGAATCTTATGCCGATAGTAATGGAAATATTAGCGAGCATTACTTCACTACCTTAAAGTAACAATACTTTCCCACGATTTTTTTATTGGTGTGGCCAGTTCTTTTATTTGCTTACTGATGTTTGTATCGCATGCATCTTGTTGTTGCGGTTTATGTGGGCCAGAAAGCATTAACAAGTGTTTTTTACCTTTTATATTTTTATCAAGCACAAACAAGGATGGGTTTGCGTTTAGCACATGAGTTTTTAGCGACTTTTTAGAGGTGTAAGCTGCATATTGGCAAAAGTATAGCGTTGCTTTGTTCGCTTTTTCAGTTTCCCATAAGCCCATTAGCTGCCAATCTAAAGAGGCATAGCGCCTCGCATCAACCATAAAACTTCCATAAAGAGCTGGGGTTGAATAAACCGCATTAATGGTTGTTTGCGCCTTTTTAGCATTTGAATAGGGGCCAGCTACTAAATAGTAGTTATCTCGATTTTGATGTTTGTATAACCTCAATGGGTAGTTATCCCAATCTACTTTATTAGCAACAATAAGGGCTGATTCAAACTGCTTAAACACGCCTAATTGAACAAAATACGCAGTGTTATTTGCGTTTATTACTGGCGCTTTAGGTGTGCTGGCAAGCATCGAAGAGCTTTGAGTGTGCAGTACAATGTCTTGTAATATTATGGTGTCACCGGTTTTAGAGGTAATGATATGCTCTGGTAAGTTTTTAACACTCAGTTGAGGGGTGTCAGTGTTTGTGTTTTGAACTGAAAGAGTGTATTTGCCCTGCGTTATATTGGCAAAATAATAGTAACCATCGTATTCTGTTACTGTGCTGTATGTTTTATCTGAATCTATGTCGTGTAAGCTCACAGTAATACCTGCAGCAGGTTTGCTCATTCCATTAACTGAAATATAAACGGTCCCCTCCACCTCATTAAATATCACCATAGGTATGCTAATTTTAGTTTGCCCTCCTCTGTGGGCGTTTGTTTTAATTTTTCTGCGTGTTGGCTGTAAATATGGATTAGGTAAAGAGCGTAAATCCACATCTAAAATTTGTCCGCCATGGCTACTGGGTAACAAAATTTTTCCATCGCTATTTGTATATTTATCTCGCCATTGGTAGTTACCCGTAAACTTTACATCTTGGAGCGGCTCATCGCCGTCATCAAATAGTTGATTTTCGTTCCAATCAATAAACGAAGAGGCTTCTATTTGCCCGGCACTCAGCGCCCTGGGAGTATCAAATACAAAATCTGTTTTTAGGTGATCAAAGCTAAATATACCATTTAAACCAAACGATAAAAGCCAATCGCCATGACTGTCATATTGCCCCGAAAGTTGCACGTTAAACGCGTCGTGTCGATAAGTATATTGATGACTCAGTTTGGTACTTGCTGCCAAGCTTGGGTTATATGAAATTTGTGTTTGGTTAAAAGTGTCTTGAGTTTGAGGCCAACGTAAATTACTGCTTAAGCTAACAATGCCGTTCCCATTTGAGGGCATCCAGTCTAGTGTGTTTGTTAACTTCCAGGAGTCAATATCGATTGATGCGTAAAGCTGATTGGTTAGTTCGTTATTCTCATCGTTATAAAAAAGTCGGCTTGCCCAAGTGCCGCCTACAAAATTATTATTAATACCAAACGAGTACGTATTTTTAGCAGCACTGTTTTGGCGCTTTTCGTTTTGCCACCTCATAGTCCAATTTAACGAGTCAAACATACTCGTTTTACCATTTAAGCTCAGAAGTAGCTTATTTTTAAGAATAGTACTTTGTGGTAAATATAACGCGCTCGAAAAATTATTTAATAGGCTGTACTCAATATTTACGTTTATGTCGTTGTATAAATCGTTTGAAAGTAGACCCCTAAAGCCTGCAAAAAGAGCATGCCCCGCCTCAAGTTGATTAGTTGCTAATAAGCGATAGCTGCCATGTTCAGACAGTATATTAAGCCCAGAAAAGATATAACCATTGCTATTTTTATCACCATTTAAGTGGGTTAGTTGCGCGTCAAACGTGACGTTATCGTTAACCCCATAGGAAACAATACTTTTAAAGGAGTTGCTAAAGGGGGAGTTGTTAGATGCCGCTTGACCAAATACGCTTTTATCTGAATTTATTAACTCAACCTGATAACTGATTTTTCCTGGCGATAGGGCGTCTAAGCCTATGGTATATTTTTGGGTCCGTGTTATTTGCTCCCCTTGCGGACCGAAAAGTTTAATTTCAAAAATGTTGTTTCCGTAAAACGTTTCAATATCGGTAAAGGTCACCAAGTTATTATCGTTTGCTTGTGTGGTTGCTATAAATTGACCGTTTCGGTACAGCTCGGCTTGCCAGCCTGGTAAGGCCGGTTCTTCAATGGTAATAGCTGAAAAGTTTTGTGTAGAGTGTGGATTGGCATTAGAAATATAAAACCCCATACCTTGGCTTGCACCTGCAATAAGTGGATCTGATTGCGATTGAATGTCACCTATTTGATAGTGTATACGCTCAAGAGAGTGATCTTGCGAAGTTAGGTTAAAGTCTTTACTCACTTTAAAAAAGGTATTGGCAGTGTTCTCGTTTTTATTAAATCGGATCTCCGCTTTATGATGAAATAAATCAAAGTAACTATTAAGCCTTATTAAGCCCTTGTAGCGGTTTTGTTTGTTGCGATAGCTAGCAGAAAGCGCGTATTCAGATACAGGGTAAGTGAGTGTTTGATACTCATCGTCAATAACGTGTTCGTACGCGGGTTTTAAAACTTGTTTTTTGCTTGAGTAAGGTGCCGCTTTATTGCTTTGTTCGCTGACTAATGAACTTACAAAAGACACCTGCATGAGTGAGTAATCAAAAACAGCCTCGGTTTTTAAAAGTGTATTAATAACCGACAGCTCAACATAATGATCGTAATCATCACGCGCCCACAATGTGTCGTTTAATTGCGAGGTATTTGCTTCGTTAATTGGGATATTTAAAGTGTGCTTTGAATCGTCAAGGGTGGCTATTAATTCGCTTTGGGTAATTTTAAAACTAATTCCCATCGTTGATTTTAATGCACTAACAGGCAGCAAAAGTTTATTTGTTTGCGTGTAGTAGGCCTCTAAGTCAGATACAACAGAACGGCCATTAACTCTTACATTGACGATCACAAATGCCTCATCATCAATAGGCCATTGATAAAGAGGCAATAATTGTGTTGCATGTGTTGTTGTAGGTACTATAAAAAATAAAATAATCAGTAAGCTAATTAAAGCGCTACAACAATATGCGCGTGGTTTAAACACGTTTTATTGAATATTTACAGGGATAGCCAACTCAATATTTCCGCCATATAAAGCGTTTTCTTTATATTTTAAAGTGAGCGGCCCTGATATAGGTTCTTGAAGTGTTATATACACTTTACGACGCGACAAAGGGGTGTAAACAGCGACGTTTGTTAATTCACCAACAGGTAAGTTGTCGCTATTAACGAGTTCAAAATTACCATACACAGAACGATTACCGGTTAATGTTTGCCAAAATGTAAGGGTTGGATGCCCATTTTGAGTTATTAGCTGCGGGTTTATTAACTTCGAATCGGCTTCTAATTGCCCGTGGCGAACAATAACAGGCACGCTGTAAGCAACTTTAGGGCGTATGCTGATACCTGTTGAATTAGGGTTTTGAGATTCAGAAGCGATAATTCTTAAAACAGCTCGGTACTCTCCCGCAGGGAGTTGTGCTTTTTTTCGCACCGTCATTCTTATTGCTTGCATGCCTTTAGGAGCAATTTTTCCGCGTCTGGGCGAGAACCTCAACATGTCTTTAGCTGAGCGACCTTCAACTTGTTTGGGCGAAACATCTATTAATGCGCCTTCTTCAGTCATGTCTTTGTGGGTGATCTCTAGTTTAAAGTCGAGATTTTTGTCAGACGTATTTCTGATCATTAAAGAATTGTTTTTTGTACGTCCATCAAAGTATAAACGGTATTCAGACAAAGCAAGGTTGGCACTACAAATTTGGGGAAGTAGTAATGTTAAGCACAGAACGGCCCAACAAAAAAATTTAAAAGTCATGGGAGTCAACTAATTCATAAAACATATAACATGTGGGGTAATACCCCCACATTATGCGTGTAGTTAGTTATTATTTACTAACTACATAGTGCTTATTACTGAAAAGATACATCTACAGTGTAATCTACTGTGTAGCTTGCACCAGCTGTAAGTGCTGTATCTACGTTCATAGCGCCGTATACGTTAATACCAATATCTGTTGCACTGGCATCTGTTGTAAATGCTGATGCTACGCCGTCAGCAGTTGTTACAGTTGTTGTACTATCGGTTGCAGTTGTTACTGGAGCAAATGTTAGATTGCTGCTTGAGCTACCTGAAACAGTGATGTTCATCGCAGAATTTGGTGCTAATCCTGAAACAGTTAATGCACCTAGTTGAATGTTTGCATCTGATGCATCACAGTCACCCGTAATTGCGCCAGCATTATCCATTGTACACGTAGAGCCTGTTGCTAAACGAATTTTACCAAAGTGTAATGCGCTATTTTCTGCAAACGTTGGCTCGCTCCAACCATTTACACTTGCTTGAAATGTTTGGTTAGATGCTAATAAAGAAGTAGATGAAATAGCTAATAAGGCTGAAGCTGCAAGGATTTTTTTATTCATAATTTTACCATTTTAAATGTTTATTATTTTATTTACCTCCGTGTGCGGTCTTATTTGTAAGTATTTTATTCCATTGCGGCAATTTAAACATAGTATGTACCTGTTTGAAATAAATAATTAACATATTGTGCTTTTAGAAACAATAAATGATTAAAAAGTATTGGTTTTTGGGGCTTTAATTTATATTTGGTATGAAAATTAAGCGGTTATAAGTTGTTTGTTGAGTTTAGGATGAAGGATGCAAACTATTTTGTTAACTTTTTAATTTAGTAATTGCAATACTGGAATGACCTAAACATTATTTTTTAGGCCATTAAACTATTACATTATTCTATCAACTAGCGCTATGACATTTTACGAAGTGTACTTAAAGGCACTATGCGTAAAACCCAATGTAAAAACGCCCACGGCCAGGTTGGCACAAAGCTGTTGGCTTTTTCTTTATTTATGGCTTTTACAAGCGCTTTACAGCCGGTTTCGGTATCGACTATAAAGGGCACTGTTTTTACTTTTTCGTTTATTTCGCTTCTTATAAAACCTGGGTGTACACAGCTTACTTTTATAGGTGTGTGCATTACATCTATGCGTATGCCTTCGCTTAATGAGGTAATGGCCGCTTTTGTAGCAGCGTAAACGGTCATGGCGCGCCTAAAACCTCGCACCGCACTAATAGACGAAATAGTCACTAAGTGGCCATGGTTTTGCGCTCTAAAAATTTCCATTGCGGCCTCAGCCTGGGCAAGGGCGGCTACAAAATTGGTTTGTGCGGTTTGTTTGTTGGCATTAAAGTAACCCGTACCAACAGAGGCTCCTTTGCCCATACCTGCATTTATAATTACTCTATCAAGGCCGTTAAGCTCTTCTTTAAAGGCGTTAAATACGCTAAACACTTGCTCGTGATCGTTTACATCAAGCACTTTTATGCTAATGGTTATATTAGGGTTTACCTGTTCAAGCTCACTTTTTAGTTGCTCTAGTAGCTCAAAGCGCCGAGCACATAAAGCAAGGTTACAGCCTTGTTTTGCAAACTCTTTTGCCATGCCTTTGCCTAAACCTGAACTTGCACCTGTTATGAGTATATTTTTGCGCATAATTAAATCCTTAGGTGTATGTAATTAATTTTTGTTGTGGGTGGCACTCTAAAAAGTGATGCTCGTTTAAACTGCTAATGCTTAATTTACGGTTTGCCCCTTTGCCGCGCGCCACTACTTTGGTTACGCCTGCGTTTACTAGGCTCCAATTTATATCAATAAAGTGCTCGAGTTTTAGCCCCATTAAATGGCTGGTAATAATGCTAATAGGCCCGCCCGAGGTATAAATAAGTACTTTTTTGCCATGGTTTTCATTGGCTATTTGCTCAATGGCACCCAGTACTCGCGCAGTAAATGCATTAAAGCTTTCGTTGTATAGCGTGCTATCGGGGTTGAGTACCCACTGCTCAATAGCGCTAATAAATACCGTTTTAAAATATTCCATTGGGTCGGCTTGTTTGCTAAGTGCAGCACGCACTTGGCTTGCGGTGGCAAGCTCTGGGTTATAAACCGCTAAAATGTGCTCGTGATCGTACTCGTTTAAACGCGCATCGTTTATTACCACTGGCGCATTATTAACACTTGCTAAACTAAGCTCTGCGGTTTGATTATGGCGTAGCATACTCCCTGCAAATACCACATCGGGTGTTAGCTGCTTTTGTGCTAAATACTCACCCAATAATGTGGCTTGCTGCTGCCCTTTTTGTGAGAGCATATCGTAGTTATCAGCCGAAAAACTAGCCTGCCCATGGCGTACTAAATATAAAATACACATTAGGCTTTTCCTTGATTTTTAATGGCTTTATTGCAGCGCCACAAAAGGTAATGTACAAACACCCAAAAGTTTTTAAAGGCGGGGTTTTTAGTTTGCCCGTGGTGATAGCGGTAATAAATTTGCTGCACTATGCCTGCAAGCCTAAATAGCCCGTACACTTCGTAAAAGGTAAAATCGTCTACGGTTATATCCATTTTTTTACAGTAGTAGGCCACTACTTCTTTGCGCGTTAGCATGCCCTCTAAATGGGTAGGTTGGCGGCGCGTGGCTTGGGCTAAAAAGTCATCCCCTGGTTCTACCCAGTAAGCGAGTGTATTGCCTAAATCCATAAGAGGGTCGCCAAGGGTGGCAAGCTCCCAGTCTAAAATACCCAGTACTTTGGTGTAGTCGGTTGCATCAAGCACAACGTTATCAAACCTAAAGTCGTTATGCGTTATACAAATGCGCTCGTGGCTTGGCATGTTGTTTTCAAGCCATTTAATTACTTTTTTACCGCTTGGTACGTTCCACGTTTTAGCTTTAGTAAAGCGTTCGCTCCAGCCGCTAATTTGGCGCTGCGTGTACCCTTCGCCTTTACCTAAATGGCTTAAATTGGCCTGTTTGTAATCTACTTTGTGTAGCTCTACCAGGCAGTCGAGTACGTTTTCGCACAGCTGTTTGGTGCGCTCGGGCGTGGGTGTTAATCCGCGCGGTAAATTTTTACGCGGAATAATACCCGTGAGTTTTTCCATAACGTAAAAGTCGGTGCCAAGTATGCTTTCATCATCGCAAAACGCTTGCATAGTAGGTACGTAACTGTAAACCGGTTTTAGCGCCTGCTGTAATTTAAATTCGCGCCCCATATCGTGTGCGCCTTTGGCTTTTGTACCTTTTGGGGCACGGCGCAAAATAAGTGATTGCTTTGGGTAGTCTAGGCAGTAGGTCCAGTTTGACGCGCCCCCTGCGTATTGTGTAACGTTTGGCTCGCCAGTTAACTGTGTAATGTGTTGTTTAAGCCAGGCATCTACTTTTTGGGTGTCGAGCTCTTCGCCTTGGCGCACGCTTTTGGCTTGATCTAATAATTGTGTGTTCATTGTTAGCCTTTATTATTTTGATTTTAAACGTTGCATAGAGCGTGTTTTTTTCAGCATGTTTTTAATGTACCACTCAATGGGGAGTAGTTTTTTCATTAAAAAGGCCTGTTTACCTAATTTATGGGTCAAAATTAAAAATGGGCGTTTAAGTGACTGCTTATAAATAATATCTGCAACTTGTTCGACATTAATGGGAGAGCGCTCAAAGGCGCGGTTTAACATAGTTTTCATAGCCGGTTCGCTGGTGCGCATAGATTCATCAAGGTTGGTTTTAAAAAAGCTGGGGCACACTACGCTTACATCTATATTATCGTAAGCAAGCTCGAGTTTTAGGGTTTCGCTAAAGCCAATTACGGCGGCTTTTACGGCGTTATAACTGCTCATAAACGGAATAGGTGTAAGCCCCGCTTGCGACGCTACATTAATAAAGTAGCCACTGCCTTGTTGCTTAAATAGCGGATAAAACGTTTGGCACACTCGCACCATAGAGAGCAAATTAATATCCATAATCCACTGCCATTGCTCAAGCGATTCGCCCTCAAGCGAGCCGCCGGTTGCAACGCCTGCATTATTTATAACAATATCCACGCCTTGCCACTTGGTTTGAATTAAATCGTAAAGCCCCTTTACATCGGCTTGTTTTGTTACATCGCAGGCGTAAAAAAAGGCATCGGCTTTTAATGCTTGTAGCTCGTTAATAGTTACGGCTGCGCGTTCGGCGTTTATATCGGCAATACAAATTTGTAAGTTTGCGCCCAAATTACTCGCGTAACTAAGTGCTAATGCTTTGCCAAGCCCTGTGGCTCCACCTGTTATTATTAATTTTGTTTTCATGGTGTTACCTTAGCGGTATTTGTTAAGTTCGAGGCGCGAAACCATGCCCATGTGTACTTCGTCTGGGCCATCGGCAAGGCGTAAAATTCGCCCCATTGCATTAAACGAGGCAATAGGGAAGTCGCTCGACACCCCCGCGCCACCAAATACCTGTATGGCCATATCAGACACCATTTGTAGCATATTGGGCACCACTACTTTTATGCTCGATATTTCGGTCATGGCGTGTTTAACGCCTTGGATGTCTATTTTCCATGCGGCGTGCAGTGTTAATAAACGGGCTTGATCTATTGCTATACGCGCTTGCGCTACGCGTTCTAAATTGCCGCCTAATTTAAGTAACGGTTTACCAAAGGCGCTGCGCGAAAGCCCGCGTTTAATCATTAGCTCTAAACAGCGCTCTGCAGCGCCAATTGCGCGCATACAGTGATGAATTCGCCCAGGCCCTAAACGCCCTTGTGCAATAGCAAAGCCTTTGCCTAACCCTAAAATAAGGTTTTGTTTTGGTACACGCACGTTATTAAATTCCATTTCGCCATGGCCGTAGGGGGCATCAAAATCGCCGCAGGCACTTAGCATGCGTTTAATATTTACGCCGGGTGTATTTAGCGGCACAAGTACCATGGAGTGCTGGCTGTGTTTATCGTTTTCGGGGTTAGAAAGCCCCATAAAAATAGCTACCTGCGCATTGGGGTGGCCAAGGCCTGTGGTCCACCATTTTTTGCCATTTAAAATGAGTTCGTCGCCATCAACATCTATAGTTGCTTGCATGTTTGTGGCATCTGATGAGGCTACATCGGGCTCGGTCATGGCAAATACAGAGCGTATTTCGCCATTTAATAAAGGTGTTAGCCATTGCTGTTTTTGCTCATCATTTGCAAAGTGATACAGCACTTCCATATTGCCGGTGTCGGGGGCGTTACAGTTAAATATTTCTGATGCAAATAAACATTTACCCATTTGCTCTGCAATAGGGGCGTACTCTAGGCAGGTTAAGCCTTGTGCTAGCGCTGCATCGGGTAAAAATAAGTTCCACAGGCCAGCGGCTTTTGCTTTCGCTTTTAATGGCTCAATGTGCTCACTTAGTTGCCAAGTGGTCCAATCGTTTGAATTATTTTTTGCGTGATTATGCGCAACTACCGCCTGCTCAATAGGCAATACGTGTTCATCCATAAAGGCGGTAACACGCGTTAGGTAGTCTTGGCTTTTTTGGCTTGGCTCAAAGTTCATTAGGGTTGCCTGTTTATTTTTTAGTTAACCCAGCATAAAACATTCGCCCTAATGAATTAAATGAAATATATTACCAATTAAATGTGAATTGTATTCATAGTGTGGGCGGGTAATAGTGATTGAAGCTAAAAATATTCAGCAGTTAGACTTAAATTTACTTAAAATTTTTGAGTGTCTCTACCGTGAAAAAAACATGAGTGAAACCGCAAAGGTGCTTTACATAACGCCTTCAGCGGTAAGCCATGCTATAAAACGCCTGCGCAGTGTATTAAACGATCCGTTATTTGAGCGCCAAGGGCAATTAATGCTGCCCACCCCAGCGTGTCAGCGCATGGCACCAGCGCTAATAGATTTGCTCGAAAAGTTACGCCAGGTGCTGCAAGCCTGTGGCGATTTTGACCTAGCCACCACAGCGCAAACCTTTAAAATTGCCCTGCACGATGCCATTGAGCCCATAGTGCTGCCAAAGTTGCAGTTAATAATTGCAAAACACGCCCCTAACGCAAGCCTTGCAAGCGTTAAGCTAAACCGTGACGACATGCACAAGCAATTGGCTAATCATCAAATTGATATGGCCATAGATGTAGCGCGGCCAATAAAAGCGCCTATTAGCCATGCTGTGCTTTCAAGCGATCACTTTTGTGTATTACTAAAAAAAAATCACCCGCTAAAAAATAAGTTAAATATAGAAAATTACTTAAGCGCTAAGCATGTAGCGGTTTCAAACAGAGCCACCGGCACCGTAATTGAAGACATAGCCTTATTGCAGCTAAGCTTTAACCGCGAGGTAGCCATGCGCTGCCAAACGTATTTTGCCGCAAAAGAGGTAATAAAAAACTCGCCATTTTTACTCACCCTGCCCTCAATGGTTGCAAGCCAATTGCTAGACGACACGCTAATAGCGCGCCCCGTACCGACCACTATGCCTGCTATTTATCAGCATTTATATTGGCACCAAAATACCGATAAAGACGACGCCCTAATGTGGCTACGTAGCCAAGTAGAAAATATATTTAAGCGTTAATTTATACAAAAAAGCGCCAAACTTAGCAGGCTAAGTTTGGCGCTTTGTAAGCATTATTTAAGGGGTTATAACGTAATTAGTGCGCGTTTGTTTTTAATTTTTAGCGCAGCAATTAATAACAGTGGGCCTATAAACATGGCTAGGCCATATACGCCGCCTGTTACTGCGTATTCGGGCTTATTTAAAAAGCTTATAGCAATTAAAATAGCCAGCGATGCGTTTTGAATGCCTACTTCAATACCCAGTGTAAGCGAATCGGTAAGGTTAAGGTTTGAAAGTTTTGCTATGAGCAAACCAATAATCATTGAGCCAATATTAAGCGCTATACACGCCCAAAATACATCGTTAAACGAGCTTACCAGTAATGCGCGCTCTTTTATTACAAGTGCGGCTATCATGGCGAGCATAAAAAATAACGAAAAACGCCTAAAAAACGGCTCGCTTTTAATCGCAAATTCGCTTTTAAAATGGCGAAGGCTTATGCCTATTGCTACCGGTACTAAGGTAATTACAAATAACCCAAGTGATGTGGTTAATATAGAAAAACTGGCATCAGTTTGCGGAGCAAATTGGTGCATGGCAAAGCCAATAATAAACGGTGTGGTAATAATACTAATAGCGGTTGAGGCCGCGGTTAAACTTACCGAAAGCGCTAAATTAGCTTTTGCCAGCTGGCTCACTACGTTTGACATAGTACCACCTGGGCACGCGGCTAAAATCATTAACCCTATTGCAATTGGCGTGGGTAAATTAAGTAAATAACATAAGCCTAAAGCCAGTAGCGGCATGGCAATAATTTGGCCCACCAAGCCCATAGCAATTGCTACGGGCTTTTTAAAAAGCCGCGTAAAGTCGCTAAGTGTAAGCCCAAGCCCCATGCCAAACATAATAAGGGCAAGCGCGAGGGGGAGTATTATTTCTGTTAAAAATGATGCATTCAAATTAGCCGGCCTCTGTTGTTTTTAATGCCAGCACTTCGTAGTTAAATGAGTACGGGGTTAGCAGCGTTTTTATGTGTTGTTGCAGCGCGTTTAACTCATCTTCTTTAACTGAAATTATGGCTTTTATGCCTAACTTTTTATCAGCAAATACATTTATTTGCACGGCTTTGTTGTTTAAATGCGCGTTAATTACCTCTGTTATGGTTTGTTTTATTTCGAGGCAAACCAGTTCAGGTTTATAAATTTTACCTACGGCAGTTAGCGGTATTTCGTCAATTATATAAATAGCTTTAGTAATTGCAGCTCGTTCAGGTACGTGAGTACTAACATACGTGGTGAGCTCATCAAGGTTAAGCGTGCCATTGCGCCTTTACATTCCACGTAAGAGCTGTAAATGCTGAGTAGCTTTTTTGGTCTTGATCAAACAGGGCATTTACGCCCAGTGATGTACCCACTAAATCAGGAATAAGTAACGAAGCGCCAAATAATATATTGTTTGGGTGCTCAAGCTCGCTGCGCATATAAAAAATGCCCGCTACGTATTCAAGCGTGGTTTTACTTTGCTCATTTAGCCCACCGGGGTGGCCATCTCCCGATACTGAACTTGTGTAATCAAGGCCTGAGTTATCTCTTAATAAAAGTGAGCGATAGCCTACATTGACTGGGTTAGTAGGGTCATTCGCTATTTGTAAATCGCGGTTGGGTGTATCAATAATATATTGATAGCGCGAGCCATGCGATTCAAACTCACCGTGTTCCCATTTAAATAATGCGTTTATATCATCGTTTATTTGCCAATCTATTGATAAACGTGCGCCTGATGACTCGTTAAATTGCTCATTGTTTTGGCGCGCTTGGTTATATAAAAAGCCATCAACAGAATGATCAAACGCGGCAATACGAATGGCTAAATCATCATTTATGGGAATATTTATAACGCCGGTAAAACGCTTTTCGTTGTCTGATCCAAACTCTACCGACACATTGCCCTCAAGTACATCGGTAGGCGAATTTGAAACCATACTAAATGCGCCTGCCGTGGCATTTTTACCAAACATAACCGACTGCGGGCCTTTAATAAGTTCAAGGCGCTGCATATCTAAAAATGGAAATTTAGCCTGATGCTCGCGCCCTAAATAAACGCCATCTTTAACCATAGCAACCGATTGCTCAAACCCTGAATTAGTGCCCGAGTCAATACCGCGTACAAAAATACGCTTACTACTTGAGGTTTCGGTAATGTGTACGTTGGGTAGGCTTTCACTTAGGTTGAGTAAATCGTCAACGCTGTTTTGCTCGAGGTAGTCTCCCGAAAGCGCTTGGATAGAAGTAGGAATATCTTGCAGTGATTGTACCCGCTTTTGCGAGGTCACGGTGATGGTTTCAAGCTCGCTTTTATTTACCTTATTCTCGGCAGCTTGTGCCATGCCCACACTGAGTGCGCTTAGAGTAAATAAAGTAAGTGCATTTTGCTTTAAAAAAGCATGATTTAAACGTGTGTGTGACTGTGTGTTCAGTTGTCATAGCTGCAACTCCATTATAGAGGTTATTTTTATTGGATATTTTTGCGTCTATTTCATACTGAAGAGTCTTAAAATAAATAACAGTGATGTTTATTTATTCAGCACTATTAACAATATTTATAGTTGAGCTAAAAAAGTTTAGTGTTAAACGGGGTTAGTGCGGGTTTAATGAGGAGTTAGAACGGGTAAAAAAATACCTGTGGATTAGCAATTATATTTAGCTCTTTGGTACTGTAAAGCCCCTTTACAAGCATATAATCATGTGTTTTGTAACTGTTCATTGTGGCTCTTTGTTTAATATTGCATTAACGCGCTCAGCAAGTTCTGGTAATACCGTTTGCTCAAACCATGGGTTCTTTTTAAGCCAAATATTATTGCGTGGGCTTGGGTGCGGTAACACTAAATATTGTGGCCAATACTCACGCCACGATTTTACTAACTCGGTTAAAGGCCTATTTTTTGTGTGAGGTAAATGATACGCCTGCGCGTATTTACCAAGCACTATTGTTAGTTCTAAATTTGGCAGAGCGCCCAGTAATTGCGCTCTCCATGCGGGCGCGCATTCTTTACGAGGAGGTAAATCGCCCGACTTACCTTTACCCGGGTAGCAAAAGCCCATAGGTAAAATAGCTACATTACTCGCGTTATAAAACTCATCAGGTGTTAGCCCAAGCCATTCGCGCAGGCGGTTTCCGCTGGCATCGTTAAAGGGTTTACCGCTTTGGTGCACTTTTATGCCCGGTGCTTGGCCGGCAATTAAAATACGCGCATTGGCATTAAATTGTATAACGGGGCGAGCACCTAACGGTAAATGAGGTTCGCAGATCACGCATTTACTAACTTGCTCAATTAAATTGATGGGAACCATATAAATTTGGCCTTAAATGCTTGAATTTTGTTCTAAATGGCCATTTTGACCCAATGAGTTGGTAAAAAATCGGTTTATTTTAATTAAAACGGCCATTAGTTGGTAAAATCGTGATCTCTGTTTAAAACAGCGCTGTAGCCCTTGTAATACTTAGTATTTTTCAGACCAAACTGCAAATTCGTTACCACTGGGCTCTGTAAAATGAAACCGGCAACCACCCGGAAACTCAAAAATAGGTTTTACTATTTCACCGCCAAACTGCACGACTTTTTTATAGGTTGCGTGAATATCGTTACTGTAAAAAACGAGTAGAGCAGCTCCATTTTGAGTAAGCGATTTAAGCGGCGCATTAAAAAATCCGCCATCAAGCCCTTGGCCGCTAAATGCCGTGTACTCTGGGCCGTAGTCGGTAAATTGCCAATTAAACACGTTAGTAAAAAAGCTTTTAGTGGCTGTTAAATCGCACGCTGGAAATTCGACATAATTTAGTTTTTCGTGGTTGCTCATTATAATTTGATCTTTTTTTATTGTTTGATTTTAAACCTTAGTCTTTAGTAAATCGTTGTGCAACGGTTACTTCAAAACATAGATCAGTATTTTACTAAGTAATATACGTTATTTACTAGTGAATCCATTTAATTGCACGCTAGGTTGAGTTTGAAATTACAACCCAATAATCTAAATGATAATTACTATCTTTTACATCTTTCAAATGTATAATAGCGCTCTAAATTTATTCTTCATGCTTAAAGAGAAACAATGCTATGCGTGCAGCGTCTTTCAACGCATTACTAACCAAGCTGAGCTCATTTAGTCTTTTAAATAAACGGCTAAGCCGTTATCAGCTATTAGTATTTTTACGTTTTTTTATCGCTATTGTTGGCGGGTATGTGTTTACCTCTACCCTAATTGCATTACTTAGCGTTGTGTTGCCTATGGCTAAACAAGACGCCGTATTACTTTGCGTTTCGCTTAGCATTTTAATTTACGCGGTTGTGTTTATATATGCGTTTGGGGTTAAATCGTTAACAACAGTATGGATCAGTATTTTACTAAGTAGTGGAGTGTTTTTAGCCATACTTGCATCACTAAAGGATTGGGTATGAAAGATAGTTTTTTTAGGTCGATGACCTGGCTACACACCTGGGTAGGCTTACTTACTTGCTGGATTATTTACGTAGTATTTTTTGCAGGTACGGTTAGCTTTTTTAGAGACGAAATAAACCTGTGGAACCAGCCCGCAATTCATAATGTGCAAGCTCAAACCGACAGAGTGGCCGCGCAGCGTATGCAAATTGTTAAAGGCTTTGATTATTTAAGCCACTATGGTGCAGGCTCTAACAGTTGGCGAGTAACGCTACCAGAGCAGCGTATTCCCTATTTAGTGTATGGCTATGCCAAACCAAAAGAGCCAGGGCAGCGCCGTAGCAAATTTGTAAATACCCAAATAAACCCTAATACGATGCAAGAACTACCACCTTTTGTAGAAACCAAAGGCGGTAACTTTTTTTATCGGCTGCATTACCAGCTTTATTATTTAGATGCCATAACAGGGCGTTGGGTGGTGTGTTTTGCCAGCTTTTTTATGTTGCTTGCGATTATATCGGGCGTGGTAATTCATAAACGTATTTTTAAAGATATGTTTAGTTTTAGGCGTAATAAAGGATTGCGTAGCTGGTTAGATGCGCACAACTTAAGCTCGGTGCTTGCTTTGCCATTTCATTTAATGATTACCTACACAGGCATTATTACGCTTATATTTATGTTGTTCCCCTACCCTGCGCTAACTACCTACGACAATGGCATGCGTGGCTTTTTTAACGATGTATCGCCTAGTAATAACGTGACTAATAAAGCGCAAGGTAGCGCGGCAATGTTGCCTATTAATACCATTTTGGATCAGGTTTATACTAAGTGGCCAGATGCAGATATACGCAGTGTAAGAGTTAGCGAGCCTAATATGGCGGCCTCAACGGTTACTGTTTTGGTAGACTCAGGTAAGGCGCTGCGCGATCAAACGCCAAGGCTTTTATTTAGTGGCGCTACAGGTGAGTTAGTTGCACAAAGCGATGATGAACTCACTAACAGTAAGGCGCTTTACGAGTCACTTAACTCTATGCACACAGGGCGTTTTGCCACACCGTTATTACGCTGGTTGTATGTATTAGGCGGTATTGCAGGCTGTGTGATGATAGCTACTGGCTGCATAATGTGGGCTAAACGTATACGCGAGCGCAATAAAGGTAAAGCATCGTTTGGCTTACAATTAGTGGAAGGCTTAAACCTTGCGACTATTATGGGCTTACCGCTTGCAACCTGCGCATTTTTTATTGCCAATAGGTTACTTAGCCCTACCCTTTCTGGGCGCGACGATAAAGAAGTAACAGCGTTCTTTTTAGCTTGGTTAGTGGTGGGTGTTATTGCCTTAATTAAACGCGATAAGCTGCAATGGCGAGTAATGGCCGCTATTAATGCGCTTGCATGTTTAAGCGTACCTGTAGTTAATGCGCTCACAACTAATGGCAATATTGTTAGTTATTTAATGCATAAACAGTGGGCGTTATTTATATTTGATGCGCTATTTTTGCTCTTTAGTATATTGTTTTTAGTACAAACCGAAAAATTACGTACTGCGGAAAATGCCCAAAGGAAAACTAAACCTAAGCCAGTGGCGAAGCCTGTAAGGTCAAAATTATGATTGATCTACTTAGTTTTAGCCTATGTTTGTTTAGTTTTAATTGCTTTGCGTTGGCTAAATTTAACCACTTTAAAGATGTTTTTAAAAAACGCCTTACCGAATTACAACGCAAACAGCTTCTAACTATTGCTTGGATCAGTATTTTACTAAGTTTAGCGATTTGTGTAGAAACACAAAGTGGCTATGGCGGACTGTTGTTTTGTGGTTTTATGAGTTTAAGTGTTTTAATTGTAACGATTTTTTATAATTTACTAACTAGGCTTGTAAAAGTATTTAGTGTTTTAAATGCGGTATTAATTACAGTGAGTGGGCTATTTTTAGCGTTAAATTAGCTTTAGTTAGTAAAACCGTGATCTGTAACTATAAATTTTAGGCAAAAAAATGGCAAGCCATTAGGCTTGCCAAAAATAGGGGGGATATTCAGTATGTCCAACACTCGCTGTCTCACGGCAAGTACAAGCAGTATAGCCAATTAATATTTAAGTTAATTTACAATGACATTATACTTTTATTACAGCTGTAAAGGGGCTTTACACACCTTTTTGTTCTACCCATATTATTTGCTCTGTAGCAAAACCAAGTTTTTTAGCTTTAGCTATAAAATGTTGTTTAAGCTCGTCGCTAACTTTAGGCGTACGCGATAAAAACCATAAAAAGTCGCGGTTATAGCTCGTTATAAACGCGTATTGGTAATCGGCTTGGTCGAGCTCAAAAATTACGTAAGCACCATAAAATGGGCCAAAAAACGACACTTTAAAATGGCCCGTGTCACTGCTTTCTACAAATTTAGCTAAACCTTCCGCTTCATCCCACTTTTGCTCTTTAGTAATATACCCTTTGTTAAGCACCTTTACTGTGCCGTCGTCGTTTACTGTGTAAGTCGCGGTTACTTGCTCCATACCTTCTTCAAATGAGTGATTAAGGCGGGCAATTTCGTACCACTTACCTTTGTATTGCTCAAGGTCAAAGTTTTTAACAGGGGTAATACCTTCAGGTGCACTTGTGCAGGCAGTGAGTAAAAATAACCCTGTAATAAGTAAAATAGTTGTAATGGCCTTCATGAAAGCTCCTTTTTAAATATGATGCTGTTTGTACGGCTATAAGCCAATAAAGTTTGCTAGCCGATTAAAATAAATTGCTATAGGATCAGCTAAATACTAGAGCAATTAAAAGATTAAAGCATGAAAATATGGGTAGATGCCGACGCGTGCCCCGTGGTTATAAAAGAAATTCTTTTTAGAGCCGCAGAGCGCACACAAACACCAACCATTTTAGTGGCTAACCATGCAATGCGCATTCCGCCTTCAAAATTTATTAGCCGCGTGCAGGTTTCGAGCGGGTTTGATGTGGCCGATGACGAAATAGTAAAACGTGTAGAAAAAGGTGATTTAGTTATCACGGGCGACATACCCCTTGCCAGCGAAGTTATAGACAACGGTGGCCAAGCACTTAACCCGCGTGGCGAGCTTTACACGCCAGAAAACATTCGCTCGTTACTAAACGTGCGCGACTTTATGGATACTATGCGTTCAAGCGGCGTTGAAATGAGTGGCGGGCCACCACCACTTAGCCAAACTGACCGCCAAAACTTTGCTAATAACCTTGACCGCATTTTAGCTCAAAACAAGGCCAAGTAAGTGACAGAGCAAGCTGTTGGCTTAGGCGAGCATGATTTTAATGTAGCTGTGTATGTCGCAAAAGCACCGCCTATGCCCTACTTTGAAACCCTGCAAAGTGTTGAGCCTGTAATCAACGAGCAAATAAATACCATAAACCAGCACTGTGGAAATGGTTGGCGCAAGGTGTTTAACGTATACGCTAAAGTGTTGTTTGCTCTCCCGAGCGAGCATTACAGCTTTGCTAAACAAGCCGATAGCTGGCAAGCGTATCGCGATAAATTTTTACTGCAAAATAACAGTAAAACAGCCCTTTTATTTAGTGCGCCTATTATTAACGGCACTAACAAAAACCAGCTACATATAATTGCTGGGCGTACACACGCTAAAAACTTACTTCAACAAGGTAAGCTTAATGCGCAATTTAATTGGCTCGACGATGAGTTTGCAATTGATACAACCAACCACATTATTGTGTGTCCATATTTTGATTACAGGCAGTTAAGTAATATTAAAATAGCTCGATTAAGCGAGCTTGTAGCTAAGCTTAAAACAGCTAATTGAAAATGTAAGGAATCCACATGGCGGGAATTTTAGAACTGAACACCTTGCTTAAAACAATGAACCCTGAGCTTAAGCAAGGTGAATACATATTTTGCTGTTTAGCAGGTAGCCTTGCCGACTACGTTCACTTAAATCCACTTGCCAGCTATGTTGAAGAAGAGGGGTTAACCCTTATTTTAAATGCAGATACTGCCGACAAAGCCGGTATTACTTATGAGGGTAAATATAATTTAATTACCCTTAATGTGCATTCAAGCTTAGAGGCTGTAGGGCTAACTGCTGCGGTATCGGCTAAATTAACCGAGCATAATATTAGCGCTAATGTAGTGGCTGCGTTTTATCACGACCATATTTTTGTACAAACCGATAAGGCACAGGCAGCATTGCGAGCACTTAAGGAGATTGGTTAAATTAAACTTAACTATAAAATCACTCGGTTATGGGTTGTTTACTGCCCTAACCGAGTTTTTACTTTTTGTAATTACACAATCGATTCAACTATATTTAATGCTTTAATTTCGTTTTCATGGGTTATGCCATCAGCTTCAATTACTTGCTTAAGTAGCTCTAAAACAAACACCCTCATTGGTTGGTCAATTATGTGCGACATACGGTGTTGAATAAATGACTCTATTTCGTTTGCCTGCACAGCTGAAACACATTTTTTAGTCATTTCTATAATATAATTGTCTATTTCTATTGCTGAGTTCCATTCAATTTTTTGTGCCCAAGCACTCACTACATTTAGCTCTTCGTCAGCGATAGAGCCATCAACGGTAACAAAAAGTAAAGCGAGATCTAATAGCGATTCTTTTTGAAGTTGCTCAACACAAACGCCCATATCAAAATTATTTAATAACTGTTCAAACTTCATAGTGCTTCCTTGATGGATAAATATACTGCTAAAGAGCTTATAACAAAGCACACCAAAAAGTAATTTTAATGGGTTGGTTTAATTGCAACATTTTGTAAGTAATAAATAATACAACTTTTTTCGCTAGCTTAGCTTTCGGTACTTTTATTGTTTATGCAAAAGCTGTTATTAGCCGCTTCTAGTTGTACTTTATTTCCAGTTTTAACTCTTACACAGCGAGTGGTATTAGGCAGTTTTTTCTTTTGAATAACTATAAAATCGCCGTTCTCTGCATCGTTAAGTGTGTATTGATATGCTGTGTTTCCGCCTTCAAACAAAGCCGTAAAGAGTCCGCCAACCAATGCTCCCGCAATGGCGCCGCTGATCATGTCTTCGGTGTTACCATCTAAATCTTCGGCTAAACCAACGCCGGCACCAACCATGATTCCGGTCCCTACTTCAGATGACAGCTTTACCTTTTCAATCGATTCGACTGTTGCATAGTAATGCTTAATGATATGACCTTGGTCGTCACGGTCAACGCCTTGAGAAGCACAGCCAGACAGTAATAAAAGGGCAATTAAACTTTTTTTCATGATTATTCTCTGTGTTGATAATGAGTACAATCATAATCGCTAATTCGTAATAAAACTGTGAGAGCTTTGTTTGTAGCTGTTAGAAGTTGTAAGAATGTGTTCAGAGGAAAACATCGACTCAGGAAAAGCCGATGTTTAAATTAAGGCGATTAAACAACGTATCCGCTAAAACCAAGCGCTTTAAAATACAGCTTAGGAATACCGTATTTACACTCGTTAAGTAACTCGCTAAAGCGCATTCTATCAAGTGGATAAAATTCACTTTCTAAGTTTTGAGCTGTGTAGGCTTGCCCTGCATCACTTAGGCCTAAATCGGCACACACAGTAATTTGTGCTTCGCGCTCAAACTCGGTTTCGGGTTTCATTAAATCGCTAATATATAAATGCGCGCCTTTATTTAAATTAGCTTTAATGTTTTTAAGTAGCTGTTTTTTACTGCCGTCGTCTTCTAAAAAGTGCATTACGAGTAGGCATAGTGCGGCATCTGCCTTGGTAGAAAGTTTATCAAGTTCGCCTTCAATAACGTTAACGCGCTTTGCTATGCCGTGCTCTTCAAACGCTTGTTTAGCAATTGCAAGCATATCACTTGAGGTATCTTGCGCGGTAAATTGCCAAGTAGGGTTAAGCGCGGCAAGGGCGAGTATTTCTTTGCCTGTGCCTGCGCCCACAACTAAAATATGTGCGTTATCGTTAAGTGATGCTTTAAGTTGTGCAGTGGTAAGTTGGTGCAATAGCTCATAACCAGGTACTAAACGCGTTATGCGGCTGTTGTAATGGGTTGCTTGCTCGCCTGTAAATGTTGGCATTTTTAACTCCTTTAATCAGCTTATAAAACTTCAACAGTGGAGTATCCACCACTTTGTTTACTTACATGTACTTGCGTGGCTACACGTTCGCTCATTTCACTCACATGCGATATAACCCCAACTTTGCGCCCTTGTGCTTGTAATGAATCGAGCGCGTCCATAGCAACGCTGAGTGTTTCGCTATCTAACGTACCAAACCCTTCGTCAATAAACAAAGAGTTGATTTGCACTTTATTCGACGAAAGCGACGCAAGCCCTAACGCCAGTGCCAGTGAGACTAAAAATGATTCACCACCAGAGAGTGTATTAACCGAGCGTTGTTCGTCGGCCATGTCGCGGTCAATAATGGCAATATCAAGCGATTGCGCAATGGCTGTGAGCTCGTAGCGTTTGTTAAGGGTTTTTAAATGGCTATTTGCATAATGCAGTAATATTTTTAGCGTTTGTGTTTGCGCTAAATTACGCATGGTTTTACCGGTTGCATCGCCTAATACTTTATTAAGCAAGTGCCACTGCTCTACCTGCTTTTTAAGGGCAGCTAGCTCAGTTTGTTTACCCTCAAGCGCTTTGGTATTTTGATTATGCTGCTCTATGGCGGTATTAATGGTAAGTAAACTATTTTGCTGCTCAGTTTGCTTTGTATTTAATGCCGCTAATTGCTCGCTAAGTTCAGCGTGGTTTTGTGATGGCTTGTTAGTATTTTGGTGATCTGTATGCGCACTTTGTTGCTGTTTAAGCGCTGCATTTGCATCAGTAAGTGCAGCTTTTAGCTGCTCAAACTGGGTTAAATGGGCTTTAATTTGCTCACTACTTAAAGCTAGTAAAATTGTGATCTGCTCATGCGTTGCCTCACTGTACTGGGCTTTAAAGTCGCTAAACCACTTGTTATAACGTTCCTCAAGGGTTGTAAGCTCTGTGCTTTGCTCGGCTAAGCGAAGCTCTGCGTTTTTAAGCTCAATTGCATGCTCGTCTCGTTTTTTAACTGCACTATCATAAGCTTGCTGATTCGCGTTTAACTGTGTTTGGCATTGCTCAAGCTGGGCATTTATTTTTGCTTGATAGTCGTTTGCGCTTATTTGCTCGTTATTAAATAAGGCAAGGCGCTCACTTTGTGTTGTATTTTGTAACTGCTGAGCACTGGCTAAATCATCTTTTAGTGTTTTTAGTGCACTTTCGCTTTTAGTAATTAGCGGCGTAAGTTGCTGCAATTGCTGATTAGCAGTGTCTATTTGTTTTTGACTTTGCTCGAGTTGCGCATGTGTTTGTTGATACTGCTCAACCTGCTGGTTTAAATCGCTTAAGTTAAGTGAGCCAGCTTGTAGCTGCTGCCAAAAGTTGCTGTGTTTAAATTGTGCATTAAGCGCTGTAGTTAGCTCACTAATTTGCGACGATAGCTCAGCGTGCTTTGTATTTATTTGGCTTAGTTTATTGGTTAATTCACTATTTAAATGATGCAATTGCTGCTGTGTTTGTTGCTCTGCTTTTAGTGAGTTTTGTTGTTGGTTTACTTTTTCTTGCAGGGCATTTTGCTGTTTTTGCGATTCAAAATACTGCGCTTTTTGCTCATTAAGCTGTTTATAGGTTTCTTCTAGCTGTTCTGCTGTAAGGGCATTTAAGTGAGTACGCGCAGCCTCCATGGTGGTTTTTATTTCATTTCGTTTAGCATTGAGCGCTTGAATGGTTTGGCCGTGCTGAGCGTGTTCGTTAACGAGTACGGCATGCTGGGTTTGATGCGTGTGTAACTGCGTTTGGGCACTATCGTGCTGCTTTTTGGCATTAGTATAGCTGGCTTCAAAATCGGCTATTAAGCTGTTTAATTGCGGGTTTTGGTTAGTAGCATAGGGGTGCTCAGTTGCACCGCACACTACGCAGGGCTCGTTAGGGTTAAGCTGCGCGCGCAAATGCTCTACGTTTTCGCTGGCACGAAGGCGAGCTTGGTTTAGCGCGTATTCGTTATGTTTAAGTGCTTGCTTGCACGTTGCTAAGTTTTGTAAAAGCAACTGCTGCTGTTGCTCACTTTGGCTAAGTTTAGCTGCAATGTTATTTTGCGTTTGTGTGCTTTGCTTAAGCTCTTGGGTAAATTGTGTGTAGCGTATTCGCTGTTCTTTTAAGTAATCAATATTTTTAAGCTCGCTGTCGCATTGCTCAATATTAAATTGGCGCTGTTGCTCATTCAGCTCGTTTAGGTTTTTTTGATCATGGCTTAGTTGCTGCTCTTGCTGCTCTACTTTTTTATTTTGCGATGTTAAAAGCTCGGCCTGTTTGCTTTGCTCTGCTTGTAACTGCTGGTTTTGAGTTGCAGCTGCATTAAGTTGCTCATTAGCGCTTAGATACTGATTAAAGCTATGTTGATAATAATTCCAATCATTGGCTAATGGCATAAGCTGCGTATGCTCAGCAAGCCATTGCTGATGCTGCGTGTTTAGCTTAGTTGCTTCATCAAGCGCGGTTTGGCTTTGTTTATGTTGCGCGTGTAAATCACTTAATTGCTGTTGTTCTTTGTTGCGTTGCTGAGTAAGGCTAGTAATATTTTGTGCGTGTATAGCAAGCTGGCTGTCGAGAACGCGGGCTTTTGCAATAATTGGCTCAGCAGATTGCTTTTGCTCTTGCGCTATTTTTAACTCGCTTTGCTTTGTATTAAGTGTTGCGGTTTGCTCTTCAATAAGCGCTGCATGGTTAATAATTTTTAAGTCACGTATTTGTGTATTAAGGGCGTTATTTTGCGCCGTTAAATACGCATGCCGCTTACGGTTATCTTTTATTTCAAGCGCGCTTTGTGCTTGTTTTGCTTGCTCACTTTGCTGTGCAATTGCTGCAAGTTCGTTGTTTGCATGCTGCTGATTTTTTGTGGCTTCTTCAAGAGCTTGCTCAAGGGTATTGGCTTGCTTGTACCAATTTAAATTTTGCTCTGCGCTTGTTAGCACTTTTTTAGTGTGTTCTATTTGCTGTTTTAGCTCATTAAGCGTGGTGTGCTTTAGTGCTAATTCATCTTCACTCAATAAGGTATAGCTTGCGAGGCTTGCTTGTAATAAATCAAACTCATCTTTTAGTTCTTTGTTGCGCTCAAATATACGCTTACCAATCAGGCTAAATTTATCGGTGCCCGTCAGGCACTCTAATAATTGCGCGCGTTCATCGCCTGTGGCTTTTAAAAATGCAGCAAATTCGTGCTGCGCTAGTAATACCGCACGGGAGAATTGCTCAAAGCTTAGCCCTATTTTGCTTTCTATTTGTTTTAGTGTTTGGCTTTTGTCAGCTATGAGGGTTTCATCTGGCAAGGTAACTAACGTATGCTCGGCTACTTTTAATTTACCTGTGGCTTTTTTATGGGTGCGCTGGATTGAATAACGGGCGCGGTAAAGCTCTTTGTCTTGCCCTACAAAGTCAACTTCTGCGAAGCCTTCCCATTTTCCTCGGCGCAATAAGTTACGGGCATCGTTTAATTTTATGCTGTCGCCATTAAAATCAATCAGGTTACCTTTATCGCCCTTTAGTCGTGCTGTTTTTGTGTAAAGTGATAAACAAATGGCATCTAAAAAGGTACTTTTACCCGCGCCGGTGTCGCCGGTTATAGCAAATAAACCTGCATCTTTAAGTGGGGCTTGTGTAAAGTCGATTTCGGCGTCAACTATCGACGCTAAGTTATGTATGCGTACTGCGGTTATTTTCATAGTTGCTCTTGCTCCGCTAGTTCACTTATTACTTCGTTTAAAAGGGCTTTTAGTTCATCGGGTACACTTTGCCCTGCCATGTCTTTATCGTTTGCAAAAGCTTGCTCTAATAAATTTTGTGGGTTGAGCATTTCAACCTCACCTAAATCTTCAAATACAGCGTCGCTGCCGTTGTTATCTGATTGTTCGCGTACGCGTTCGATACCGCAAAATTTTACATTTTTGCCTTCCAGTGCCTGTTCTATTTGTTCTCTGAATGTGGTGTCGGTATCACTTGATTTAAGCTTTACGCGTAAATAAGGTACTACGGTATTTTGCGATGTATCGAGGGTTTTAATTTGTTTGCACAGTTTATCTAATGGTACACACTCCCCTTTTGGTAAAATAATAACGTCGGCTGAGCGCGGAATGTAAAGGGGGTTTACAGTTGTACTAATGTTCTTTTTTTCATCGCTTATAAATTCAATAATATTAACTTGGTGAGTATAATTACGCTCTGAAAACGACATAGGAATAGGCGTGCCGCTGTAGCGAATAGCGTCATTTTTAGCAACTTGTTGCGCTTTGTGTAAATGGCCCAAAGCGACATAATTCGCTTTACTGCCAAATACATTGGCCGAAATAGACTCTTCACCACCTATCACTAAGTTACGCTCTGAATCACTTGATATGTCGCCTCCTTTAGCGTGTAAGTGGCCCATAACTATGAGTGGTGCGTTTTGCTTGTTAATTTTATAAGCATGATTTAAGGCAAGTTCGTATGCTTTTGCAACGCCTTGTGCGTAGCTAGGGCCGTTTTCTGTTTGGCTTAGTGAACTTATATCGCTTGAGCGTAAAAAAGGCATAGCGGCGATTACAGCGCGTTTATTATTAGTATTTATTCCTAAAATAATATCGCTAGGCGCTGATACATCAAAACGACCTACTACGTGAGTATCAAACTGAGCAAGTAAAGGTTGAGCCGCCAATATACGGTTAGCAGAGTCATGGTTGCCCGCAATAATAACAACATGTAAATGTGGGCACTGTTTTTTGGCGTCTTTTATAAACTGATAAAGTTGGTTTTCGGCGCTAGCGCTTGGTGTTGCCGTATGATAAATGTCGCCTGCAACTAATAATAAATCTATTTGCTGCTCAACAAGTGTAGCAAGTAACCAGGTAAAAAATGCTTGATGCTCTTCACGGCGGTCGTGTTCGTAAAATTGTTGGCCAAGGTGCCAATCTGAAGTGTGGAGGACTTTCATGTCGCGCTCTTAAAAACCAGTAAGAGCGCCAATATACCCAAGGCAGTTAAAGATGCAAGCCTCTGTAGTACTAAACTGTTAGCTTAAGCTGTACCAAATGCCAAAAATCATCGGCAATGCAATTAATGCAAGTAGCAGAGGTTTTTTTAACGTTTTTGTTTGCTTTGTTTGTAGCCTTTTAAGCGCATTCGTTTCATTACAAGCGGCTACTTTGTCAATGTAAAAATAACCTGAATCAAGATACTGCTTACAGCTGTTTTCGTTGGCTGGGATTGCAATTAGTTCTTGTTGTTTTTTTAGGATATAAAAATCCATAAGCCCACCGCATTTCTTACTAGTAATCGATACTGTATTTGAGGATAAATATTAGTAATTTATTTGCCTCAAATAAAAAGGTGGGCGATTTTAAATACAAATGGCTACAAAGATCAACCAAAAACTACCGTATTTTTAATTTATCGTACAAATAATTAAAATTAGTGAAATCACCGCAATATTTGCGCCAATTATTAGCCGTTTTTTACTGTGTTTTTGTTCAGTGTTAAGGCGTTTTAGTGCATCTTCTTTATTGCAGGCAGACACAACATTAACATACGAATAATGATTGTTTTTGTAGCGCTGTAGTAGCTCTTTATTGGCAGGGATCGCTTCTAACTGTTGGGCCTTTTTCACAATGTAAAATTTCATATGGAGGACCTAAAAAACGTCACTTAATTTTACTGTAATTTAGGGCGTGTTGACCTTTGCGGAGTGAAATTTGTTCAATCTAGGGGTGATTAAATCGCGGCGCGAGGTTTGTAACCTAGTGGGCTAAGTAAAAACCGAGTAACAAAGAGTTTATCGCCCCTAGGCAGAACCCGAAGGGCAGCGCCTATTTGGCATTTATGCTGCGTTATCGCCTATTTATGGGGAATAACCACACTACATAGACTCTGCCTTGCCTAAAAGCCAAACATGCTGCTGCAAATTCAACCATCAAAGATCAACACGCCCTAATTTGATGAACTTGACCTGAAGCTATTAGTGCGGTTAATTCCTTTGCTTTTTAATACCCTATTCGGCTTGTAAATTGTAAACCCCCTTTACACTTTTTTATGAACTGAAATAGGTAACATATTATTCTTATTTATTGTTTTAATTATCAGTGAATACCACCCTAAAAATAGGGTGTTTGGTCGCTATTTAATTGAAGAAAACGACTATATTTGACACAGTATACTCACAAAATTAATTTAGGACTAACAATGAAAAAAATAAGTCTTACGCTAAGTGCGCTTTTATTGCCAGTGGTAATGTCGGGCGGTGCTTTTGCGTCTTCAGTTGAACAAACAAAAGGGTCGTTCGTTGATAAGTTTCGTCAATTAGACGAGGCATTACCTACACCAAATGTGTATCGTAGCGCAGCGGGTGAGCCGGGTGAAAATTACTGGCAACAAAAAGTAAATTACGATATTGACGTGAAATTAGATGAAAAAAAACGTCGTTTGAGTGCAAGCCAAAGTATTGAGTATAAAAATAACTCGCCTCATACATTAAAATATTTATGGTTACAGTTAGATCAAAATATTTTTAAAAGCGATTCAATTGCTGAAACTACAAAAACATTTAAAAGCACACTCGAAAGCTTACCAGCGCAAAAGCCAGCAAAACTTAGCTTAGGGCAGTTGCGTCGTCAGCAGTTTATGAGCGATAACGAGCTTGGCTTTGCAATTAGCAATGTTAAAGACGAAGACGGCAAAGCACTACGTGTAACAATTGTAGATACATTAATGCGTATCGACTTAAATGAGCCGCTAAAGCCAGGTAAAGAAGTTGAGTTCAGCATGGACTTTGCGTTCAATATTGTTGAAGAAGATGCTGTAGGCGCGCGTTCAGGTTATGAGCACTTTGAAAAAGACGGCAACGATATATTTTTACTTGCACAGTGGTTTCCGCGTTTAGCAGCGTACACAGATTACGAAGCTTGGACAAACAAAGCCTTTTTAGGGTCGGGTGAATTTACCCTTGAGTTTGGCGACTACGATGTAGAAATTACAGTACCCGCTGATCACATTGTTTCGGCGACAGGTAAGTTAGATAACCCAAGTAAGGTACTTACAAGCACACAGCGTAAACGCTTAAAGCAATCGGAAACGGCTAAGCGCCCAGTGTTTATAGTGACCGAAGAAGAAGCACTCGAAAACGAAAAAGAAGGCACAGATAAAACGAAAACGTGGCGCTTCAAAGCCGAAAATGTTCGAGACTTTGCGTGGGCGTCTTCACGTAAATTTATGTGGGATGCAAAAGGGTATCAGCAAGGTGGCGATGTTCAGCCACTTGTAATGGCAATGTCGTTTTTTCCTAAAGAGGGTGGCGACTTATGGAAAAAGTACTCTACAGAATCAGTAGTACACACAATGGAAGTGTATTCAAAGTATTCGTTTGATTACCCATACCCAACTGCACAATCGGTAAATGGTCCGGTAGGTGGTATGGAATACCCAATGATCACTTTCAACGGTCCGCGTACTAAGTTACAAGATGACGGCACACGCACTTATTCTCAATCAGAGAAACGCTTTTTAATTGGCGTTGTTATTCATGAAGTGGGTCATATTTACTTCCCAATGATTGTTAACTCTGATGAACGTCAATGGACGTGGATGGATGAAGGCCTAAATAGCTTTTTAGATGGCGTTGCTGGGCGCGAGTGGGACCCTACAATTCCGTGGGGTGTTGAGCCTCGTGATATTGTGTCGTACATGAAATCTGAAGTTCAGGTACCGATTATGACGCAATCAGATAGCGTACTTCGCTTAGGTCCTAATGCGTATACTAAACCTGCTGCCGCGCTTAACATTCTACGTGAAGTGATTTTAGGTCGTGATTTATTCGACTTTGCGTTTAAAGAGTATGCCCAACGCTGGAAGTATAAGCGCCCTACTCCTGCTGATTTTTTCCGTACTATGGAAGAAGCTTCAGGTGTTGATTTAGATTGGTTTTGGCGTGGTTGGTTTTACACCACAGACCATGTAGATATTTCGCTGGATAAAGTGTATCAACTTCGTTTAGATACTAAAAATCCAGATATTGACTACAGCCGCCTACGTGATATTGAAGCCGATAAGCCAACATCGTTATTTGTTGAGCGTAACCGCGCTGAAGGTAAAAAAACATGGGTTGAGCAAAACCCTGATATTACCGATTTTTACGACGAAAATGACCGTTTTACGGTAACGAATAAAGAGCGTAATGCTTACAACAAGTTTTTAAAAGGGCTTGAGCCGTGGGAGCGTAAAACGCTAGACCGCGCATTAAGTGATGATCAAAACTATTATGTAATGGAATTTTCAAACCTAGGTGGTTTGGTAATGCCTATTTTACTTGAGCTCACGTACGAAGATGGTAGCAAAGAAGAGCGCTATATACCTGCTGAAATTTGGCGTCGTAATCATAAAAACGTGCAAAAGCTTATTGTTACAGATAAAGATAAACCGCTTGTATCAGTAAGCGTTGATCCGCGATGGGAAACAGCAGATGTCGATATAGAAAATAATAACTACCCGCGTCGTATTATCCCTTCACGTATTGAAGTGTTTAAAAAGAGTAAGAGCAAAGCTAAAGTGAGTCGCGATATCATGCAAGATATTAAAACAGAGCTTAAGAGCGATGAGAAAAAAGACGAAAAAGATGACGGTGAGGAACAGCAATAATGCGTTTTCTGCTTATTGTTGTTTGCCTTTTAGTTGCTGCGCCAAGTTTGGCGCATCAATTAAAATCATCTGTTACAACCGTACTTTTTAACAAAAGAACCCACAACGTTGAGCTTATGCATCGATTTTACTTGCACGATACAGAGCATGCGGTTAGCAGCTTATTTAAAGGTAAAATTGATATAATTAGCAATAAAACTGATCAACAACGCTTTGCTAAATATGTTGAGTCACATGTGGCTTTGCAAACATTAAATGGTGACGTTGTGCCGCTTAGCTTTGTTGGCGCGCAGGTTGACGGTAAGTTTTTTTGGGTTTACCAAGAGGCGCCCATCCCAGAGGGAATTGAAGGGATAAAAATGAGTAACGGTGCGCTGCGCGATTTGTGGCCATCGCAAGTAAATATGGTCAATGTTGAAGGCAAAGGTAGGGTTAAAACCCTCAACTTTGCTCAAGACGATACCTGGCTTGAAGCTCGCTTTGAGACTAACTAACTCATCATTAATACACAATGCGCACTTTGTTTAAGTGCGCATTTTAATGCGCTGTTTAAGCTGTGTTCATAATTGATCGGTAAAATATTGAGATACGTAAAAATCCAGGTTGTTTATATTTACCTTGTTTTGCGCAACATACAACTAGCTGCTAAGCTTCTTTTCATTGGTAGTTGCTTTGAAGTTAATGTACACCTCGCACTATTAATTTAAATATAATTAGTATTAACTGTTCCCATTTAAGGGTGTAAGTTCAGAGAATTTTATGTTTGAAAAAAGCTTAACTAATTATTTTCACAAACAAGGATTGGTATGACGACTCAGGTAGAGGCTATCCATGGTGTTATTTTTGATCTAGATGGTACATTAGTATCGTCAGAGCTCGACTTTTCACTTATTAAAGCCCAAATTGGCTGTCCCGATAACGAAGATTTACTCGACTTTATAGCGGAACTTCCTTCTCCTTACATGCGCGAAGAGGCAATGAACATTGTTCATCAGCATGAATTACTAGACGCCCAACATGCCACGTTACTACCTGGCGTAAGTGAAGCCATTGCACTTTTACATGAACGAAATATTCCGATGGCAATCGTGACGCGCAATTTTGACAAAGCCGCTGCACTTAAATTAAAAAATAACCCCCTTCCTATCAGTACAGTGCTTACACGAAGTGATGCACCCGCTAAACCTGATCCGAGTGCATTAAATGCCATTGCTACGCTTTGGAGCATAAGTGCTGATAACCTGCTGTATGTGGGCGATTATTTGTACGACATTCAGGCAGCACACAATGCTAAAATGCGTGCATGTTTATACGCTCCAGATGAAACGCCGTCTTATGCAGATCAAGCCGATTACGTTTTGCATGATTTTTACGACTTAGTTGCTTTAGTTGAAAGCTACGCTAAAAAAGTAGAGTTATGTTAAATTAGCCGCTGATTAATTTCAGTTGTATACATTACCTATAAAATGCACGTAAGGTTTACTAGCCCAACTTGCTTTGAATTGTTAAAATATTAAAAAGTAATGTATTTATTAGAGGCACATAATGGGCAGAGCATTTGTAGTTCGTCAAAGTTCTATGATCAAAACAGCCAATGCAAAAACAAAAGTAAATTCAAAGTACGGTAAAGAAATTTACGTTGCGGCTAAAAATGGTGAACCCGATCCTGAAGTAAACCAAACTTTGCGTCGTCTAATCGAAAAAGCTAAAAAAGATCAAGTTCCTGCACATGTTATCGACAAAGCAATAGAAAAAGCAGCCGGTGGAGCAGGAGAGGACTATGCTGTTGCTCGATACGAAGGTTATGGCCCTGGCAACTGTATGGTAATTGTTGATTGCTTAACCGATAACCCAAACAGAACAATTAAAGATGTGCGTTTGCCGTTTACTAAAACTGACTCAAAAATAGGTACGCCTGGTTGTGTAGCGCACATGTTTGATCATTACGCGGTATTGGGTTTTGCAGGCGATGACGATGAAGTTGTATTAGAAGCGCTAATGATGGCAGACGTTGACGTTGCTGATGTAGAGGCTGAAGATGGAAAAATTTCGGTTTTTGCACCGCCTACAGAATACTTTAAGGCTAAAACAGCGCTTGAAGACGCATTTGAAGGTATTAACTTTGAGGTAGACGAAATTACTTTTATCCCTCAAGTTAACATTGATATTGAGGACGAAGAGGTTATTGCTAACTTCGATAAATTTATAAACATGCTTGAAGACTGTGATGATGTACAAAATGTTTATCACAATGCAATTATAAAAAAATAACCTAACTTCGTTTATTTATAGCAAATAAAATTAAAAAGCGTGTTTTGTGTATACAAAACACGCTTTTTTGTATTTACAGAAATGTTAGGTATTCATAGAGGTTATTGATTTATGTGTTTCTATTTTAAAATGTGCACTTTTTATTGTATTTATACACATTGATATGAATACCGGTGTGCTTGTTATTTAATTTAAATAATAAAAAACCAGCCCTGAGGCTGGTTTTGACACGAAATAAACAATTAAGATACAGCGTTAAACATTTGGAGTGTATTAACTTTGCTGTAACTTATACTGTATACGGTAGCTATGTAATAACGGTTCAGTATAGCCACTAGGTTGTGTTGTTCCTTCAAGTACTAAGGCGAGGGCAGCTTGAAACGCAATACTATTGTTTAGTGTTTCAGGGCTGCTGGCCATTGGGGTATAGGCTTTATCGTGTTCGTTTTGGCCGTCTACTACCTTAGCCATTTTTGCCATTGTGGATGTAATTTGTTCTTGTGTACATATACCATGCAATAACCAGTTAGCCATATGTTGGCTTGAAATTCTAAGTGTTGCTCTGTCTTCCATTAGTCCGACATGGTTAATATCTGGCACTTTAGAGCAGCCTACACCTTGGTCTATCCATCTTACGACGTAACCTAAAATACCTTGCGCATTGTTTTCCAGCTCACTTTGTATATCTTCTTTTGAAAGTGACGATGGGTCTTGCATCAGTGGTGGAGTAAGCAGGTCGTCAAGGCTCGCTATGGCACGCTGAGCGATTGCGTCTTGCTCGCTAAAAACATTTATATCATGGTAATGCATAGCATGCAGAGTTGCAGCAGTAGGCGAGGGCACCCATGCTGTATTAGCACCCGATTTAGGGTGTGCTAACTTTTGCTCCATCATTAGCGCCATTTTATCAGGCATAGGCCACATACCTTTGCCTATTTGAGCTTTTTGGCTTAATCCACAGGCAAGGCCAATATCGACGTTGCGATCTTCGTAAGCACAGATCCACGGCTGTTGTTTTATTTCGGCTTTAGGGAGCGCAACACCCGCTTGCATTGATGTGTGAATTTCGTCGCCTGTACGGTCTAAAAAGCCAGTATTAATAAATACAACACGTTGTTTTGCTTCATTTATACATGCTTTTAAGTTTACAGATGTACGACGTTCTTCATCCATAATACCCATTTTTAAGGTGTTTTTTGGTAAGTTTAATGCCTCTTCTACATGAGTAAACAGTGTACTTGTAAACGCAACTTCTTCTGGGCCATGCATCTTAGGTTTTACAATATTAATGCTCTGTGCACTGCTGTTTTTTACGCCAGACGTTTTATTTAAGTCGTGTAGGGCGGCTGTGGCAGTAAACATTGCATCCATTATGCCTTCAAAAACCGGCTCTCCGTAAACGTCAGTAATAGCAGGGTTTGTCATTAAATGGCCAACGTTTCTGACAAACATCATGCTACGGCCCTTAAGTGTTATAGCAGCGCCATCAGTAGAGGTATATGTTCTGTCGCTCTGCAGCGTACGTTCCACGACTTTATCGCCTTTTTTAAACGATTCAACCAAGTTACCTTGCATTAAACCAAGCCAGTTTTTATAAACCTGTACTTTGTCTTGTGCATCGACAGCGGCTACAGAGTCTTCACAATCCATAATAGTGGTTAGAGCCGCTTCAAGTACCACATCTTTTAAACCCGCTTTATCAGCTTGGCCAATAATATGATGATGATCTATCTGTAATTCTATATGTAAGCCGTTGTTTTTAAGTAATACAACGCTTGGGTTTTGTGCTTCTCCCTGGTAGCCAATTAACTGAGATGGGTCAGCTAACGTGGTTTGAGAGCTGTCTCGTAGCGTAATAACTAGTGCGCCGTTTACAACAGAATAGTTAGTGCTTTCTATGTGCGAGCCGTTTTCAAGCGGGAGTGCTTTGTCTAAAAACTGGCGTGCGTATGCCATTACTTTAAAGCCACGAACAGGGTTATAGGTAGTGCCTTTTTCGGCTCCGTCATCTTCACTTAATACGTCAGTCCCATACAAGGCGTCGTATAAAGAGCCCCAGCGTGCGTTAGCCGCATTGAGTGCAAAGCGTGCGTTACTTACTGGAACAACTAACTGTGGGCCTGCTGTAACAGCTATTTCGGGTTCAACCTGTTGTGTTTCAATTTTAAAATTAGCAGGCTCTGGTACTAGATAGCCAATGTCACTTAAAAAGCGTTGGTATTGCTCGCTATTCCACGTTTTATTTTCATTGTGGTATTGATCAATTTGTTGCTGCAGTTGTTCTCGTTTGGCCAGTAATGCTTTGTTTATTGGCGTAAGTGTTTGAACAATTTTTGCAAAACTTTGCCAAAATTGGTGTTCTGATAAGTGTGTACCAGGTAGTAATTGAGTTTTAACAAAGTCAGCAAGCTCTAAATCTACGCTGAGTCCTGAATGTGTGAGAGTGTGGGTCATAATTGCCTTCCTTAAACGGTCGCCATAGTATTTGTGCGTTTGAGCAACAATAACGTAAAAAAGTCATGTTGAGTGTGTTTTTGATATTCACAAAAAATATAGTCGTAATAAAAACTATAAATTTACTAAATCTGAAAAATAAGCCTAATGTTGAATTAAGCGCTACGGAGCACTAGCAACGTCGCCACTCTCACAACATAAATTATTTATATACCCGTTCGAAGGACTTTATTATGACAACATATCAACGCGAAACCGATACACTTTCTACTTTATGCCAATCTCAAGGTAATGCATGGCAGGCAATTAACCCAGAGTATGCAACTCGCATGCGTTTACAAAATCGTTTTCGTACTGGGATTGAAATTGCTCAATACACAGCAGACGTAATGCGTGAAGATATGGCCGCTTACGATAAAGATACAAGCCAGTACACACAGTCTTTAGGGTGTTGGCATGGATTTACTGCCCAGCAAATGATGATGGCTATTAAACGCCACCAAAAAACAACTAAACGTAGTTATGTTTACTTAAGTGGTTGGATGGTTGCTGCACTTCGCTCTGCGTTTGGTCCGTTACCAGACCAAAGTATGCACGAAAAAACATCTGTACCAGCGCTTATTGAAGAAATTTACACATTTTTAAAGCAGGCCGATGCCCGTGAGCTTGACCACTTATTTAATGACCTAGACGAGGCAAAAGCGAATGGCGGCGACGTTCAAGCTGTGCTTGATAAAATCGACAACTTTGAAACGCACGTGGTTCCAATTATTGCCGATATTGATGCCGGTTTTGGTAACGAAGAAGCAACCTACTTACTTGCTAAAAAAATGATTGAAGCCGGTGCATGTGCTATTCAAATCGAAAACCAAGTATCTGATGCTAAACAATGTGGTCACCAAGCGGGTAAAGTAACCGTACCTCACGAAGACTTTTTAGCAAAAATTAATGCGGTTCGCTATGCATTTTTAGAGCTAGGTATCGATAACGGTATTATTGTTGCTCGTACTGACTCATTAGGTGCTAGCTTGACTCAAAAAGTACCGGTATCACAAACTCCAGGTGATTTAGCAAGCCAGTATAATGCCTTCTTAGAGACGACACCTATTAATGGCGTAGAAGACTTGAACGAGGGTGATACGGCGATGAAAATTAACGGTGATCTTTGTAAGCCAACTCGCCTTGAAAATGGTCTGTACCAGTTCCGTGAAGGAACGGAGAAAGACCGCGTAGTACTTGATTGTGTTACTAGCCTTCAATCGGGCGCAGATTTATTGTGGATTGAAACTGAAAAGCCGCACGTAAAACAAATTGCTGAACTTGTAAACCGCGTTAAAGAGCAAGTACCAAACGCTAAACTAGTTTACAACAACTCACCTTCATTTAACTGGACGCTTAAGTTCCGTGAGCAAGTTTATCAAGAGTGGGCCGAAGAAGGCCGCGACCTTAGCGCATACCCAAGCTTAGGCGACAACAAAGCATTGATGGCGCCAGAAATGGATGCAACAGAGCTTGCCGCTGCTGCTGACGTACTTGTACAGAACTTCCAACGTGATGGTGCACGTGAAGCAGGTATTTTCCACCACTTAATTACGCTGCCTACTTACCACACAGCAGCACTTAGCACAGATATTTTGTCAGAGGGCTACTTTGGTGACCTAGGCATGCTTGCTTATGTGCGTGATGTTCAACGTCAAGAAATTCGTCGTGAACAGGCTTCTGTTAAACACCAAGACCTAGCAGGTTCAAACATTGGTGATACACATAAAGAGTACTTCTCTGGTGATAACGCATTAAAAGCCGGTGGTGAAGATAACACCATGAACCAGTTCTAAAATTTCTAGATAGTGTTACTCAAGGGCCGTAAGGCCCTTTTTTTATGCGCAATAAAGTCTTTCTTAATAACAAGGTCTTTAGCCATATTTAAAGCGATTTTTTATGAGGAATAAGGCTTACATCAGGTTACTTAGGTATTGTAGATCATAGTTTTACTAACAACAGATACACAGATCACGATTTAACTAGCTAACCGTATTTGTAGATCAGAGTTTAACTAACCGCTTAATTAAAGTGTTTTGTAAGTATTATTTTGCTGTAAAGGGGCTTAAAAGAGCAATGAAAGTATTGAAATGCGTTAATTTTTGCTGTTTTTAGCGCTTAAACTTAATTTATAAACCGATTTTTTACCAACGCTTACCTTCCACAAAACAAATTTTTACTAACTGAAAGGCTATAAACAGTGACTCAAACCGGTTTTTTACTAACTCAAGTTATAAAAAAAGCTATAAACCGAAATTTTACTAACTGAGAAATGGGTTAAGTCCGATATGAGATGTGTCATTAAAATGTAAAGGGGGTTTACACTTTGCATATATACAAAAGCCACTTTAAAAAAGTGGCTTTTAATAATCAACTCAAATGAAAAGTTATTTACTGTGCTTATCAAACCACCATTGAATATAAGCCACTTTAGTCATTAAGTTAGACGGGCGCGCTGTAATGCCATGTGATGCAGCAGGTATACGAACCATAGCGGTGTCTACACCTTGTAGTTTTAGCGCTTGGTAGTATTGCTCTGTTTCAGAAATGGGTGTTCGGTAGTCAGCTTCACCTGTTAGTAGCATTGTAGGGGTAGTCACATTACCTACATAACTAATTGGCGAGCGTTTCATATAATGCTCAATGTGGTCCCAAGGTTTGCCTGGAAACCAGTAATCAGCAAAAAAAGGATAAAAGTCAGCAGTTAGTACAAAGCTGATCCAATTTATAACGGGTTTTGCAACAACGGCAGCAGCAAATCGGTCAGTGTGACCAACAATCCAAGCAGTTAGTACACCTCCGCCAGAGCCTCCGGTAACAAATAGTTTAGATTCATCAATAAATCCTTTTGCAATAAGTGCATCAACCCCAGTCATTAAGTCATCAAAGTCATTACTTGGGTAATTATGATGAATAGTTTGTGCAAACTCTTTCCCATATGAGTCACTTCCGCGCGGGTTCATGTATAACACCACATTACCTTTTGCTGCAAAAAGCTGAACTTCGGCACTAAAGTGAGGGCCGTAATTAGCCACTGGCCCGCCATGAATTTCGAGTACGAGAGGGTATTTTTTAGATTTATCAAATCCTGGCGGGTAGGCAATCCAGCCCTGTATAGGTAATTGGTCATGGCTTGATTTAAGCCAAATCTCTTCTACTTTAGCCAGTTGTTTATCACCCAGCGCATCGCTATTAAGCGTGGTTAAACGCTCAGTTTTACCGCGTTTAATAGTTGCTATATCTGCAGGGCGTTGAGTGTCGGCAAGTGTAAAAGCAATATCGCCGTTATTGCTTACATCAAAATCCCCGCCTGAGTATGGTCGGCCGAATGCCACACTGCCAATTTTTTCGGTGATCACCTTACGTTTACCACTACGAGGTTGGTAGGCGAGTGCGGTTTGGCCTTCATCGGCATAGCTAAAATAGAGGCCTTTTGAATTTGCGTTCCATTTTATTTGGCCAACGCTGCGATCGAAATCGCTAGTTAGGCTTTGGGTATCACCGGTTTTTAAATCACGAATATAAAGTTGAGTGTTCTCGTAATTAGTGCGCTTGTCATCGTAGCCAGTATAAGCAAGGTAACGACCATCAGGCGAGACTTTTGGCTGTTGATCTGGGCCATTTCTATCAGTGATGGCTTCAATGGTTAATGTAGTAAGGTTTAGCTTATATACTTCAGTATTTGTGGGTTTAAGCTGGTTATTTTCATGCCTATTAGCTGAATAATACAGTGAGCTACCATCTTTACTAAAGCTGACATCGCCAGCGCTATCAAATTCATCACGGGTAAGTTGCTTAGCATTTCCGCCGTTAGCATCAAGTATAAATAACTGATTAAAGCCTTTTTGTGAGTAGCCGCCGCCATCAGCTCTATAGTATACATCGTCAATAAATTTAGCAGGCTCTGCCCACGTAGCCCCTTTAGGTTTTCCTGGTAAATTGACAGGTGTTACGGTTTTGCTTGGTACAAACATACTGAACACAAGTTGGCTTGAATCGGGAGTCCAGTTAATAGCGCGAGGGCTACTGGTTAAATTACTTATTTTGGCAATAGCACCGGTTTTAAGCCACTTCATATAAATTTGGCTGCTACCATCGCGGGTAGAAATAAACGCTAAGCGCTCACCATCGGGCGATAAAACAGGGGAGTAGTCCATATGCACGCCAGACGTTAGTGGCTGCATTTGTTTGGTTTTATAATCAACAGACCAAATGTTTCCGACTTTTCGGTCTGTTTTTATATCCATGCGGTTTCGCACAAAATAAACGGTTTTGCCGTTGTCGGTAATATCTATTTGGTTGGCGTATTCTAAGTCGAATATATCTTGAAGTTGCAATGTGTGTGTATCGTCTTTTGCGCTGGCTAAATGGCTTGCGCTTAATATAAGACTAAGTGCTAAAAACTGTTTCATTATTAATCCCTGTTGTTAACGTATGTACAGTTATAAGTGAGGGATTATTAAATTAACAGCACAATGCGATGAAGCTCATAAATAACTCTATAATTGCATTAATTTAGTAGAGTTATAAAAGCTGTAAAGGGGGTTTACAGCTTTCACTAATTAGTAAACTTTAGTCACAAAGTGCTTTTATTTCTTTGATGAGTTCAATTGCATCATTATTGTCGCCATGAACACATAGGCTGTGCGCATTAAGCATAAGCTGCTTACCTGAGCGTGTGGTTACACTGCCATTTTGCAATAGCTGTTTTACCTGCGCCAATAAGGCGTGCTTATTTAGCACGCTGCCATCGAGCTTACGAGAAACTAAATAGCCTTCATCGGTGTACTGCCTGTCTGCAAACGCTTCGAGTATTAATTCAACATTACACTGTTTAGCTAACTGAACGTGTTTTTCAGCGTTTTTGGTGGCTAAAATCATCAGTTTTAATGTGCTTGGGTAGCTCGCGACAGCAGATATAACGGTTGCTAATAGGTCGTTATTAGCCATCATATCGTTATAAAGCGCACCATGTGGTTTTACATAGCTTAAAGTTAGCCCCTGTATTTTTGCCATGCCTTCAAGAGCCGCTATCTGATAATGAATACAATTAGTTAGTTCGCTTGTTGATATCGCCATAGAGCGTCGGCCAAACCCTTGAAGATCAGGATAACTTGGGTGTGCCCCTACCATTACGTTGTTTTGTTTAGCTAACTTTAATGTTGTTGCAATTATATCAGGGTCACCGCCATGAAAACCACAAGCAATATTGGCCATATTAATATGCGGCATAACTTGATCATCAAGGCCCATTTTCCATGAACCAAAGCTTTCGCCTAAATCACAATTGAGTTTCATGTTAATGGCCTTTTTGCGGTTTAATGGTAACAGGCAAGGTGCCATTGGCAGTGGCTTGCCCCACTATTACTTTAGCGAGTGCGGTAAACGCAGGGCCTGAAACACGCTCATGCTTGTCTACATCAATATTGTAAGCATAAGAGGCCAATACACTGTGAGCATAGTCGCAAAATTTGGCGATATCGTAAGGGGCTCTCAAACTTATAAATACAGTACGCTTATTAAATTTATTAGCCATGGCAAGCAGTGACTCAAGCGCTTTAGGTTGCTCTGCGTTATTTAAAGCAAAGCTTGGGTTATCGGCTAAGTCATCCATACCGCCAATTTCAACCGCACTTTGATTCGGCGTGGCGTTACCCGCTATAACAACATCAGCGGTTTTAATGCTCAGGGTTGCTTTCGCAGAGTCAAACCCTTGTAAGCTGCTACAGCTAAAAGTAATAGATGATGAACTTACCGATTCAATTGCTTGTTGCATAGCCATACATTTGCGCGTGTCGGGCATAATAATATGTATGTGTTGGCCATCATTTAAATTTAGCGGCAATGTATTTTGTGTGTTTTTTACTTGTGTTATTGCTGCTAGAGCAAGCTCTGCTTCTACTTGTCTATGCTGTTCGTTACCAATTATACTTTTTGCATGAACGACTGCATTAATAGGATCAAACTCAGTGGATAACTCAAATGCATTTTTAAGTGAAACAATACGCGCAGCGGATTGTGATATTTCTTGCTCATCTAATTGATTTGATTTAACAGCGTTAACTAACGACTTAATAAGCTCATCAAGCTTTGTTATATCATCGGGAGTTCTTATTTCTATTGGCATAAGCGCAATATCAACGCCAGCTAAAAACGTATTTATAACCGCTTGAGTGGGTGAAAAAAACTGACTGATCCCTGCCATATCGAGTGCGTCGGTAACCACCACACCTTTATAGTTAAGCTCACCTCTTAAAATATCGGTAATGATAGTGCGCGACATAGTGGCGGGTTTAACCATTGTTTTGCCTTCTACAGAGACAAACGTTGAACTATCAAGCGCCGGATATTGTATATGCGCTGTCATGATCATACCGGGGTTTTGCTCGGCAATAATATGTTTAAAAGGGGCTAAATCTTGTTCGTAAATAATACTTTTTGAGTGGCCAACATTAGGAAGCCCTGTATGGCTATCAACGTGAGTATCGCCATGCCCCGGGAAATGTTTGAGCGATGTAATTATGCCATTACTTTCAAAGCCAGCAACTTGTGCTGCGCCGAGCTCACCCACACGTTGTGGGTTCTCACCAAACGAGCGTACATTTATTACCGGATTGTCTGGGTTCATATTTACATCAATGGTGGGTGCATAATTGACGTTGATACCCAGTGCGCTTAGCTCCTTGGCAATAACGGTTGCCGATTTAGTCGCAAAGTCAACGCCTTGCTGTTTATAGGTTGCGCCAATAGACATATTACCCGTAAACGAGGTTGCAACATCACGCGGCAGCCTTGCAACTCGACCGCCTTCTTGATCTATTGATATAAATAGCGGCAGTTTGCTTGCTGATTTACTGGCAGCGATTTGAAGTTGGTTATTAAGTGCAATAGTTTGTTCAATTGACTGGGTGTTTTCTGAAAACAATATAACGCCACCAATGTTATAGTCGCTGATTGCTTGTGCCAATGGTTTTGGTAACTCTGTCATTGGTGTTCTGCAATGTTCACGTGTGCCTTGTTCACAAAAATAACGAAAGTCGAGTATTAACTTTTGTCCTAGTTTTTGCTCAAGAGAAAGAGCCGGTTTTGCAACCGTAGTAAGTGATGGCATTAAGCACCCAGATATAAAAATAATTGACGATAAAACATACTTATTTAGCAAAATACACTCCAAAGCTAAATAAAATGAACAAGTGAAAGCAGCTTATCTATTTTTTTATATAACTGCAAAATAAGCGCAGCCTAGTTACTACGGGGAAATATAACGTCACAGTGTAATAGATGGTTATTTGGCTGGTTATTAAAAATACACTATGTGCTCAAATATTAGATAATTAATGAGTGACGAGGTATAATCGTAGATACTCTTTAACAAAGTACTTGCTGTAATGGCAGTGTACTGTGGGCAGTTTACTTTTGCTGAATAAATTATTTCCTGTGCTTAATCTTCGTCTTCTTATTGTGCTGTTGGCTTTTTCTGCGTCGTTGGCAACGCTTATTAGTAGTTTTTATTCCACATACCAAGTACAAAAAGAGCAATTGATAAATCACACATTAAAAAGTAATTATGCCTATGCTAATAAACTTGCCTCAGCAACCGATAATTTCCTAGAGTCAGCAAAACAACAGCTGGCCTATTCTGCAAATAAAATTGAGCAAAACATTAACGATGCTTCACTATTACAAGAAGAAGTAACGCGCTTAAATTTGCAAACAAATAGCTTTAATTCAGTTGTTATAAATAAAAATGGAATCATACATGTTACGTCTCCTTATTTGCCTGAAATTATAGGGAAATCAATTTCCTCACCAGGCTCATCACAAGCTTTGAAAGAAAAAAAACCATTAATTAGTATGCCGTATATGTCGGCGGCTAAAAATTTAATTATTTTTATTTCGCATCCCTTGTTTGATAAAAACGGTAATTACTTAGGGTATGTTGGCGGTTCGCTCTATCTAAAAGAAAGAAACATATTAAATGATCTTCTAGAGCAACATTTTTATGAAGGAGGCTCGCACATATATGTGGTCGACGGGAGTAAACAAATATTATACCACCCAGACAAAAAACGCATAGGAACAAGCGTTACCAATAACAAGGTGATCAATGCGGTTATAACAGGGCAGTCGGGCCAAGTTACAGTATTAAATAGTAAAAATGTAGAAATGCTTGCAGGGTTTGCACCTGTAACAGCTGCGAATTGGGGGATAGTTGCTCAGCGCCCAGTAAAAGCAACGCTTTCTTCTCTAGATACATTAATTATGGAAGTATTTGCAAGAACACTTCCCATGGCATTAGTGACTTTTATACTCATTGGTGTTTTCTCGCATTTTATTTCCCGGCCATTAAAACAGTTGGCTAATAGCGTTAATAGGCTCGACGAAGCAAATAGTATAGATAAACTAAAACGCATTAAATCGTGGTACTTTGAAAGCCAAAAGCTAAAGCTTGCTATGCTTAACGGCGTAAATATATTGCATACACAAATCGGCCAGTTAAAACACGATGCTCAAACCGATCCGCTCACAAACACACATAATCGCAGAAGCTTAAATGGTTTGCTCAGCCAGCTTATGCTTAACAACACGCCGTTCGCTATTTTAGAAATAGACATCGATTTTTTTAAGCGTGTAAACGACACTTTTGGGCACGATAAAGGCGATGAAGCACTTAAAATATTAGCTGACATTATAAAAAATATCTCTCGAAAAGGGGATATTGTCTCGCGTATTGGTGGTGAGGAGTTTTTACTTGTATTGCCTCACGAAGACAGCCAAAGCGCCCTAAAAATAGCAGAACGATTACGCACCACGGTGGAAACAACTCAAATGGAAACAATCGGGTTCATTACCGTTTCAATCGGAATTGCAACTTGGCCAACCCACAGCAATAACATAGACCAAGTATACAAATGTGCAGACAAAGCCCTATACCATGCTAAAGAGCATGGCCGTAACCGCTGTGTAGTGGCAGAGCCCAGTTAATTTACACATGTTAAACCTTAATTAACCTTTAGCTGGAATAAGGTTTACTTTAAAAGCCCTTAAATTTATTTAGGGGCTTTTTTATTCCTTAAGTTTTCTTTAAGTTTCGCTCTTTAAATTATAAACATACTCCTTAAACGGGCGATGTTTATGCAATTAGCACAGTCAAACTTACCACTAAATTACACATCTAATCCGACACATTATATCAGTGCTCGAGTGAATGATGAGCATCGAAATGAACTAGAGGCCGCAGTAAAAGAGGGGTTTTTAGTGGCTTACAATGCAACGCTTAAATCATTTATGCCGCTACTTTGCCAATACACAACAAGTGAGGGGCAATGTACGTTAGGTTTAAGGCAAGCTACCTCTTCCTTATTTATTGAGCAGTACACGGCAGAGCCCATCGAGCACTTTTTATTAGAACAAACTCCGCGTAGTAAAATTTTTGAGCTAGGTAATTTATGCTCTACACATCGAAAGGCAACGCTTGGGCATTTCATTGTTGTTAACGAGGCGCTTTACCATACTGGAGCTAAATTTTTAGTATTTTGCGCCACTAAAAAAGTACGAGCTATGCTTCGACTGTTAGGTGTTAACTGCACTGAAATTGCTGTTGCTAACAGCTTTGTAGTAGAAAACCCATTAAGTTGGGGAAGTTATTACGCTAATCAACCAACAGTCTGTGTTGTGAGTTTAGAGCAAGCTCACCAACAAATCGTAAAAACAACAGAGCTATATAGCTTATTGCGTCAAAACCAGCATGAAATTGATACATTAGCGAATGCATTGGTGAAAATATGAGTTTATATGATACGCAATCAAATGCAGCTATTGTTGTTTCACACAGTAATAATAAAACCCATGAAATAAGTGGAAAAGAGTTTGACCAACAAACCACAACGTTGGCTAATACTTTAAAGACTTTTAAAGGAAATGTGGTTGCTTTTCAGCTTGATAACACCCCTGCATGGCTAGCCTTAGATTTTGCAACGCGAATAATCGATAAAGTCGCTATACCTATCGCTCCATTTTTTAGCGAGCAACAAACGCAGTATGTACTCAATCAATGTGGCGCTGCTATTTTTATTACAGATACTCTGCCTGGTCCTAACAAGCACCCAGCGCTCAGTGTTATGTTATTTGATTGCTATTGTTTGTATATATACTCACAAACAGTGAGTAAAGCAGTTAACTACTTCGATACGACCCAAAAAGTAACATTTACATCAGGCTCGACAGGTGAGCCAAAAGGGGTGTGTTTGTCTGCTCACAGTCAAATGCAAGTGGCGCAATCATTGTGCGATAATATTAATATTAATATTAATCAGCCTGTGCATTTATGTTTATTACCACTGGCGGTGCTTCTAGAAAACATAGCAGGTGTATATGCGCCTTTGAAAAGTGGCGGTCAAGTTCATTTAATACCACTGAACGAACTCGGTTTTGTAGGGTCTTCGTTAGCGCAACCTAATGCACTTATTAACGCTATTGATAAAGTAAATCCTAATACACTTATATTGGTGCCAGAGCTTTTAACATGCCTTGTTACTTTTGCAGAACAAGGCTGGCAGCCGCCTAAGTCACTCAAGTTTATAGCAGTGGGTGGGGCGATTGTAGATAAAACCATAATTGTTAAAGCTAGAAATTTAAATTTACCTGTTTATCAAGGTTATGGACTATCTGAAGCAGCGTCGGTAGTTAGCTTAAACACAGTCAAAAACGATAATTACCATAGTGCAGGTCGTGTTCTTCCTCATATTCAAACCAAGATTACAGACAATCAATTATATATTAAGGGAGACCTGTTTTTAGGGTATTTAAATCACCCGCCACACGATCAAAACCAGTGGTACGCCACCGGAGACTTGGTTGAGCAACAAAATAATACATTATTTATTAAAGGACGGATAAAAAATCTAATTATTACCAGTATGGGGCGTAATGTGAATGCTGAATGGCCTGAATCATTATTGCTAAGCCAAAGTGGCATTTTACAAGCGGTTGTTTTCGGCGAAGGTAAACCCTTTTTAACCGCCATTATTTACGTCAATTCAACACTAAACAAACAAAGCTTAACTCTACTTATAAATAACGTAAACCAACAATTACCTGATTACGCTCGCATAAAAAAATGGCACTGCATAGCTAAGCCATTAACTGCTCAACAAGGGTTGTTAACAACTAATAATCGTCCAAAACGACAAGCAATTAGTCGCCATTACCACCATGTTTTCGAACAATTTTACCGACCTGGAGAAGTAATTAATGAGTAATTTTTTTAATACATTAAAAGCACAAACACAAAACGAGCGTGAGTACTTATTAGCTGCGCCAATTATACAGCGTGTATTTAACGGACAAGCAACGCTTGAAGAATATGCCTCTTTTCTGGTGCAGGCTTATCATCATGTAAAACACACGGTTCCTTTAATGATGTCAGTTGGCGCGCGTTTATCTGATGAGCAAGAATGGTTACGCGAAGCGGTAGCAGAATACATTGAAGAAGAAATTGGCCATCAAGAATGGGTGCTTAACGATATTGCCGCTTGTGGTTTTGATAAAGAGCGCGTGCGTCATTCCAAGCCACAGTTTGCAACAGAAATAATGGTGTCGTATGCCTACGACAGTATTGCTCGTAAAAACCCATTGAGCTTTTTTGGTATGGTCCATGTGCTCGAAGGTACTTCTATAGCACTGGCCGACGGGGCTGCATCAAATATTGCAAGCGCCGTGGGTTTATCAAAAAAAGCGTTTAGTTATTTAACCTCTCATGGTGCCTTAGATATTGAGCATGTGAAGTTTTTTGAAGACCTGATGAACAAAATTACCAATGAGGCCGATCAACAAGCAATCATCCATGGTGCAAAGTGTTTTTATCGTTTATACGGGAATATATTTCGCGATTTAGATAGTGACCCCTTTTTTAAGACTACTACGCAAAGTGCATCTGTATGAGTGGGGCTCTATGTGTATTAACCGGTGCCTCGGGTGGAATAGGGCAAGCTTTTGCAAAAATGTTACATGATCAAGGTTGGTCATTATTGTTGGTGGGGCGTAATAAACAAGCCCTTGAAGCCTTAAACAAAACGCTCCCAAATAGTGAGGTTTTTATTGGTGATTTAACCGATGAAGCTACCCGCGTTAATTTAGCTATAAAAGCAAACCAACTCGGTGGTACTAAGCTGTTGGTTAATAACGCAGGCATTAATGTTGTGCAAGGTTTGAAGCAAACCAGTTGTGATCAAATAGACTCGGTATTGAGCACCAATTTATTGGTCCCCATAAAATTATGCCAATTGTTTTTGCAACAGCTAGAAAACTCAAAAGGCATAATAGTAAATGTAGGATCGTCGTTAGGCAGTATTGGATACCCCTATCACACACTTTATTGTGCAAGTAAATTTGGTTTACGGGGTTTCACCGAAGCCCTTTCTCGTGAGCTTAATAGCTCTGGAGTTAATGTGACTTATTTAGCACCAAGAGCTACAGATACAAGTATTAACAATGATCAAACCCGTGCAATGAACAAAGCGCTTGGTAATAAAATGGATACACCTGAACGCGTAGCAAAAGAGTTATTAACGTTAATTAATTCAAGTAAAAAAAGACGCTTTATTGGTTTTCCAGAAAAATTATTTGTGCGTATTAACGGTGCCTTTCCAAGCATTGTGGATGGCGCAATTGGTAAACAACTATCAATAATAAAACGATTTTTAAGTTAAAAATAAACGAATACACGAGGATAAAGTTATGTATAAAATGACCCTAGCGTTATATTTAATTGTGTTAAGTATATTATCAATATCAGCCAAAGCAGATGAATCACAAGATCTACTCGCCATTCAACAACAATGGGCAATTGCCAATTATGAACTTGAAGACGATGCGCAAATAAAAGCATTCACAGATCTAACTGAGCAAACAACATTATTTGTGCAAAACTACCCAAATTCTGCACAATCACATATTTGGCATGGCATTGTACTAGCCAGTTTTGCTGGAGCAAAAGGAGGGATCGGGGCTCTGGGATATGCAAAACAAGCAAAAGAATCGCTAGAGCATTCACTTGAAATTGACGGCACAGCACTTGGAGGCTCTGCGTATGCGAGCTTAGCCACGCTTTATAGCAAAGTACCTGGTTGGCCTATAGGTTTTGGCGATGATGATAAGGCTAAAAAGCTTTTTAAACAGGCACTTGCATCTAATCCGCAAGGTATTGATACTAACTACTTGTACAGCGAATTTTTGTATGGTGAACGTGAATACAAAGAAGCTAAAGCACGGTTAGAGGTCGCGCAAAAAGCGGGTATACGAGAGCACCGACGTAAAGCTGATGAATATCGTCAACAAGCCATTAGCCAATTACAAGTAAAAGTAGATAAAAAACTTAAGAGATAAATAATAAGCATGCATTTACTGTTAGTAGAAGATGATCAACTTGTGGCGCAGGGACTTATCCGTTCATTGCGCCAAGAAGGCTACAGTGTTGAACACAGTGGTACAGTAAAACATGCGCTTCAATGCATATCTGGGGGTGAAATAGAACTCGTCATACTCGATTTGGGATTGCCCGATGGCGACGGTACTCAGATTTTAAAACAAATAAAACAACAAAAAAAAATAATACCTGTCGTTATTTTAACGGCACGTAGCAGTATAGATGACAAAGTACTTGGGCTCGATATGGGAGCTGATGATTACTTAGCTAAGCCTTTTGAGCCAGCAGAACTATTTGCACGTTTACGGGCCGCGAGTAGGCGAATAAACCATACCCATTCAAGCCTATTAAACTGTGGCGATGTTGTCCTTGACACATCAGCCCACAGCGCCAGTGTAAGTGGGGAGCCATTAACCTTGCCTCGCAAGGAATACATGCTATTAAAAGCATTAATGGAAAATCAAGGGCGTGTGCAGTCAAAGCAGCAGCTCGAAAATAAACTTTACCAATGGGGCGAAGAGGTCGGCTCTAATACCATAGAAGTTCACATACACCACTTACGAAAAAAGTTTCCAAAAGATTTTATTAAAACTCTTCGTGGTATCGGGTATGTGGTAGGAAAACGTTAGTGTCTATTCGTAAACGCCTTACCTTAATACTACTGTCGATGATGGTGCTTATCTGCTTTTTTGCGCTTGTAAAAGGGTACCAAAAAAGTATGCGTGAAGGTGAAACTCTGCTCGATAACGAGTTAAAAATAGTGGCGCTAGTACTGGGTGAACAGCCCTTAGTCAAAACAGCACAAGCTATAAAGTTAAATAGCGCTAATACCCAGCTTCTTTACCAAATTTGGTACCAAGATACGTTATTAAGTGGATCTGCTAGTTTAAAAATAGAGCCCATGGATTTTGAAGAGGGCTTTCAAACTGCCAATATTGCAGGGCAGAGAATGCGAGTGTTTGTTTTAACACAAAATAACCGAAAAGTGATAGTGGCTGAGCCAATATCAAAACGTTTTGAGTTGGCAGAAGCCGTTATTTTGTCTGCGATGCTACCCATGCTTTGGGCTGTGCCAATACTTGCCGTGTTTATTAGCTTTTTTATTAAGCATGCACTGGCGCCCTTAACACAATTATCGAAACAGCTTGCTGAGCGTAAAGCAAATGATTTTAGCCCTATAAGCTGGCACGTTACCGACCAAGAGATTAAGCCCGTAATAAATAGGTTAAATGATCTATTTCAACGAGTAGAGACTGCCTACCTAAGAGAGCACTTTTTTGCCTCAGACGCAGCCCATGAACTGCGAACCCCACTCAGTAGTTTAAAAATAAATGTGCATAATTTAAAAAAATTGGAAAACGATCAGTATTATGAGCAAGAGTTAGAGGCTATGTCACAGGGGGTCAATCGACTGGGTAATATAGTGGAGCAAATGCTTATCTTGGGCCGTACCCATCCAGAGCAATGGCAAAAGCAATTTACTGAACAATGTTTACTGGTAATTACCCAGCATGCGGTATCTGATCAATACGACAAAATAGATGAAAAAAATCTAACAATAAGCTTAGAGGGTGATGACTTTAAAATTAATGGCGATGAGTTTACGCTTACTACGCTTATTTCTAACTTATTAAGTAACGCAATAAAATACACCCCTACAAATGGTAAAATTACAATAAAGCTTGTCAATAATGATGGGTATTATTGGCAAATTGACGATTCAGGTTCCGGCATGACTGATGAGCAAAAACAGCGTGTATTTAATAGGTTTTATCGTGTTGGAGGGGATCAGCATCCATCAGGAGAGCAAGGAGCTGGATTAGGCATGGCTATAGTGCAACACATTATTGCTATATATTCAGCCCAAATAACATTAACAGATAGCCCTTTGGGCGGACTAACCGCGCGTGTCACCTTCAAGGGGGATCAACATGGGTAAGCGCATAATTAAGCAATGCTTATGCCTTTTAGTGCTTATATCGTTTGAAATTGATGCAAAAGAGTACCTGATTGTACTAAAAGATCACTTATTTTACCCTTCAAAAATAACGATCCCAGAAAACCAAAAAGTTAAATTAATTATAGAAAACCAAGACGACACCCCTGAAGAATTTGATAGTTTTGATTTGAATAGAGAGAAAGTTCTTTATCCGCATCGAAAAAGCGTTATTTATATAGGCCCTCTAAAAAAGGGGCGGTATGCGTTTTTTGGCGAATTTTCGCCAAATTCTGCAACAGGTGTTGTAATCGTAAACAACAAAGAGGCGCAACATGCTAATAACTAGTTTAGTAGTTAGCCTTAATCAATTGCTTCCAATTGCAATTTTATTAGTACTATTACAAGTTTTTGCAAAGCAAAGCGCCCACCATATATGTATCTGTTTGATGGTTGGTGTTGCAATGTCGTTTTTATATATGTACAGCGCGTTGTGGGCTAGTCAGTGGTTTGATCACAAAGGGCTGGAGTACATTCAAATCGCTATGTGTATTGCAATATTCATTGCGGTACTCGTGTTTGTTATACAGCAAAGTGTTACGGCTTTTAATTTTGCAATTATTACTACGATAGTCATGTACTTAAGCCACTATGTTATTTATCTCAATAGCTTTTGGAAAAATAGTGATGCAGCTGAAAGCTTATTTATAGGCACATTCTTAGGCTCTGGTATTTGTTTAAGCTTTTGTGTGTTGTTGTACTTTTTTATGAGTGGCGTTAAGCACCGTTTTGGTAATTACCCAATACTCATTTTAATTGCCTTAAATAGTGCATCTAAGCTGCTGGTTGCTCTTGATTTAGCAAGTCAAATAGACTTAATTACAAATACTAATCCTATTTGGGATTTAAGGCATTGGATTAGTGAGCACTCAGAGCTTGGTCGAGTGCTTCGCGCTCTAATTGGTTACGAGGCTACTCCTGATCTCACTACGGTGCTTACCTACATCGCAAGTACAGCGTTATTTTTAATATTTTGCTACGTTATTCCAGCTTCAATATCTAAGGAACGAGTATGAAAGCACTCAACCTGTATTCAGCACTATTTTTAACCGCTTTTTGTATGCTGTTAATTCCAACCCAAGCGAATGCCGATGGTATTGTCGTTGATAAGGTTTACCATCCCTATGTATTGCCGCTAGAGCGCGAGTTTGAATGGCGTTTAGTTTCTCATCAAACCGACAATGGCAACCTCTTAGCACAACGAATTGGTGGTGGTGGAGCAATCAACGATACGATGGCTGTAGAGGGCTATTTTGTAGGAGAGCGAGATGACAATGGTGACTTTGGTTTAGAATCATATGAAGTTGAGCTGCGTTGGCAATTAATAGAACAAGGTAAATTATGGGCTGATTGGGGCGCGTTATTTGAACTTGAAAAAATGCACAATGAGGACATCTACGAAGCAACGACGGGGTTTTTAATAGAAAAAGAGTTTGGTAAAACGAGTTTAACCATGAATGCATTTTTAGTGTACGAATGGGGCAAAGATATTCAAAACGAATGGGAAACCCAGTTCAGGGTACAATATCGGTATAGATACCTTTCTGCGTTTCAACCTTCTATTGAGTTTTATGCAGGAGAAGATTTCATCGGGATTGGGCCAGGGTTTATTGGGTTATATCGGTTTGAAGGTCAAAAGCAGCTAAAATGGGAAGCCGGTTTTATAAGTGAAATTAGCCAAGCTGAAAAAAACCATAGTTTTAGACTAGCCCTAGAATTTGAATTTTAAGCTAGTAAACACAATGTGGTTATTTATTGCTCAGCAATTAAAGGAAGTGCTTGACTTATATTTGGTTATCTATATAGTGGGCCGCAGCTAGAAAGAAAGCATGTAAGCTATAAATCTCCATTTCGATGTTGTATAAGTAATACTTGTAGTACCGTCCTGAAGTTTTTAAAGTACCATCTCATTTTTTGCTACACCCGCTCATATGAGCATATTTTTTATTTTTATATCAGGATATTACAATGTCTAACATCGTATCAGGTACAGTTAAGTGGTTTAACGAGTCTAAAGGTTTTGGTTTCATCGAGCAAGAAAATGGCCCAGACGTTTTCGCACATTTCTCAGCAATCAAAAGCGAAGGTTTCAAAACTTTAGCTGAAGGCCAACGTGTAGAGTTTACTCTTTCACAAGGTCAAAAAGGTCCTCAAGCTGATAACATCACAGCTGTATAATTTTACTTTTTAAGTAAAATGAAAAAAAGCGCCTAGGGCGCTTTTTTTGTATCTAAAATAAACCTAACTTATGTAACAACCCTACCTACTACTCACAAGCACAATTTAAGTGATTCTATTTCCCCCTAAACACCACTACTTTTGGCAGGAATAAATGGCAATAAAATGTCGAAATAGCCGGTTTTAACATATAACACCAACTCCCTTAATTAAGTGATCTTTTAAGGATGAAAAAGCGCGTGAAAGCTGCTCTAAATGAGTTTTTTACGCAGATAACGATACGTTTTGCATGCAGGTTGGTATAAAAGCGAAGAAGCTGACAAGTGCTTGCAGCGCTTATTAAAGTACTAATTAATACGAAGAGGTAACAACACTTGTTATTGGTTTACAGCACAGGTAAACAATACAAATTAAAAGTTTGCTTATTTACCGTAAGGGCTTTTTTTAGTTTTATTTATCTCTTTATGTGCTTTTTGCATTTTTTCTATATGAACTGTATCTGTATCTTTGTTTGCAGCTAAATAAGCAACCGTTGTTAGTGCATCTATTTTAAAAATAAACTTTAAGTGGCCAGGTTTAAGTTTGAAGTAATCACTGTATTGGAGCATGTAATGCGGGTCATCTAATATTAGGTCTACTTTTTTGGCTAGTAGTAACTGATAAGAATGCTGTATATCTGAAGTTATAACGCCCTCAACGCCCATTTTTGTGAGAGTTTGTGTTGAAAAGTCGTTATGTTGCATCGCTATTTTATAATTTTTTGCTTGGTTAATATTATTGATTACTATATCTGTTCTGTCTGATAGCCCAACAAACCCCATTTCAAAGCGACCAATTTCGCCTACCCACTGAAATTGATTTTCACGTTCTGCTGTACGAGCAATACTGTATATAAACGTATTTTTTTCCTCGCTTGCCATTTTATAAGCGCGAGCCCAAGGGTACATTTGTATGTCTGGCGTTAAACCGGCCTGTTTAAATATATCCCTTATGTATTGTGTCCCTTTACCTTGAACAGTGCCGTCTATTAAAACTTGATTAGGCGGTGCTAATTCTGTAACTACCAGTAACGGTTTTTCAGCTAAAGTAGAAAATGATAAAACAAGTATAAAAAGGGTCAGAATGTATTTCACAACAGCGAGTCATTATTGGATTAAAAACACTAACTTAAGTGTGGAACAAAATAGCATAATTACAAAAAAAAGTGATTAAAATAGAGCATTATAATGATTAAGTGGTAGTTAGGATAAGATAAAAAGGCATAAGGTAATTTACGCCTAAAACGATAAAAGGGCCTTGCGGCCCTTGGTGAAGTATCGTTCAAGTCAGATAGCACTTTAACCCCTTAAAGTACTAACTTCTTGTTTTGCAACACCGGTTCATCTCTTAAGTTTCTAAGCTAGCGAGAGGAAAAACCCAGCAATTGCTGCGCTCATAAGGTTAGCCATAGATCCTGCTAACACTGCTCTGAGCCCTAAGCGTGCGATATCCTTCCGCCTGCTAGGCGCCATACCGCCTAACCCACCTAGTAAAATGGCTATCGATGATAAGTTAGCGAATCCACACAGAGCAAACGTAACAATTGCTTGTGTGTGCGCACTTAACGTATCGCGATAATTTATAAAGTCTAAGTAAGCAACAAACTCGTTTACTACTATCTTTTGACCAATAAAACTGCCGGCTATAATTGCCTCATCCCACGGTACACCGAGTAACCATGCAACAGGAGCAAATACATAACCTAAAATTTCTTGTAGCGTTAATGTTGGATGATCAAACCATCCGCCCACACCACCTAATAAACCATTTAAAAGCGCAATCAGTGCAACAAATGCCAGTAGCATTGCACCTACGTTTAGCGCCAAATGCATGCCATTTGCAGCGCCTGATGCTGCCGCATCAATTACATTTACCGGTTTATCGTCATCGTTTAAATCTAAATCAGCTAAGTTATCTTTAGGTGTTTCGGTTTCTGGCACAATCATTTTTGCCATTAAAAAACCACCCGGTGCCGCCATAAAGCTGGCTGCAATTAAGTACTTAAGCTCTACACCAATAATTACGTAACCCGCCATTACAGACCCAGCTACAGTGGCTAAGCCACCTACCATCACAGCAAACAACTCAGACTTGGTCATTGTTGCTATAAAAGGTTTAACAATTAACGGTGCTTCAGTTTGGCCAACAAAAATGTTTGCCGTTGCTGAAAGTGATTCTGTGCGCGAGGTTTTTAAAAGCTTTTGTAAACCACCGCCTAAAATCTTAATAATCCAATCCATAATGCCAATGTGATATAAAACAGCAACTAGCGCTGAGAAAAACACAATAACGGGCAAAACCTGAATTGCAAAAATAAAACCAAGTGTGTCTTGTGAAGCCAGAGGGCCAAACAAAAAGCCAATACCATCGTTGGCATAGCCAATAACCGATGAAACAGCGGCCGACATACTTGCTAATACGTTTTTTCCTGCGTCAAAAAACAGAACAAAGCCACCAATAACAACTTGCATTGCAAATGCTATAGCAACGGTTCTTAAATTAATTGCCTTGCGATTAGTTGACGCGGCAAAGGCAATGCCCAGCAGCACACACATGCCTACTAAGCTCATAAATGTTGTCATACAAATGTTTCCCGTTGTTATTCTTGTAGTAAATATTTAATTTTACTTTTTATAATATCAATCGCAACGCGGTTCATGCCGCCTCGAGTCACAACTAAATCTGCATTATGCTTAGAAGGCTCAATAAATTGATAAAACATCGGTCTTACAGTTGCTTGATACTGTTCAACAACAGATTGTAACGTTCTGCCTCGCTGCTCCATATCACGTTGCATACGACGCATTAAGCAGATATCTAAAGGGGTGTCTATAAACACCTTAATATCAAATTCTTTATTAAGCGCTTTATCGCTCAGTAATAAAATACCTTCCACAATCAAAATTTTTGCAGCAGCTACACGTCGCGTTTTATCGCTGCGAGTATGTTGTGCATAATCATATGTTGGTACTTCTACTGAGTTTCCACTACGAAGTTGAGTTAAATGTTCAAGCATTAACTCATGTTCAAATGCATCAGGGTGGTCGTAGTTCGTTTGCGTACGATGAGCCATCGGCAAATGCGACTGATCCTTGTAATAAGCATCTTCTTCAATAATGGCAATTGCGCCCGGTTCAAGCTCATTAACCAACTCATTGTATATAGTTTGGCTAAACAGAGATTTGCCCGACGCAGACGCGCCAGCAATAGCTATAATAGTTGTTCGTGTCACTAAAGTTCTCACCCACACAGAAGGATATATTGTTGGTAGATCACAATAGCAAAAAAGACACGATTAATCTCTTTTGCTTCGCTTAAGAACGCAAATTTATAATGTTTAGGTTTTATGAAACAGGACTTTTGTCCTGTACGGAAAAATCGTTCAGCAGATAAAGTAACCACCTAGAAACAAAGTGAGGTCAAAATGGCAAGAGCAATTATCTTAATGGCAGATAGCCTAGGAATCGGTGCAGCACCAGATGCAGATAAATTTGGTGATGTTGGCGCCAATACATTCGCTCACTTATTAAAAGCATATTACGACGAAACAGGCAGTGCACTTTCGCTTCCTAATCTATCCAAATTAGGTTTAGTCGACGCCTGCGAAGCCGCCGGTGGAGAAACGTGTTTAGTTTCAGACCGCCAAGCACCACAAGGTGCGTGGGGTTACGCTAAAGAACTTTCTAGCGGAAAAGACACACCATCAGGTCATTGGGAAATGGCCGGTGTACCTGTGTTATTTGATTGGGGTTACTTCCCAAAAACACAGCCAAGTTTCCCACAAGAATTTGTAGACGAGTTTATAGCTCGTACCGGTATTCCTGGCATTTTAGGCAATTGCCATGCATCAGGAACCACCATTTTAGAACAGCTAGGTGAAGAGCACGTAAAAACAGGTAAACCAATCTGTTACACCTCAGCTGATAGTGTGTTTCAAATAGCCGCGCATGAAGAGTCATTCGGCCTAGAGAAGCTTTATCAAGTTTGCGAAATCGCACGGGCGCTGCTTGATGAAATGAACATAGGACGAGTGATTGCGCGGCCATTTTTGGGTTCAAATAGTCAAGATTTTGCACGAACAGGTAACCGTCGTGACTATTCAGTACTTCCGCCTGCACCTACCTTGTTAGATGTACTAGCAAAAGACGGCGGCGAAGTAATTAGTATTGGTAAAATTTCAGACATATACGCGCATCAAGGCATAACCCAAAAGCACAAAGCACCAGGGCTTATGAACTTGCTTGAAAAAACCAGCGAGGTAATTTCAACAGCACCTGATCGCAGCTTAATTTTTACCAACTTAGTTGATTTTGATGAAAAATTTGGTCATCGCCGTAACCCGGTAGGTTACGCTAAAGCATTAAAAGAATTTGATGACTATTTACCAACTATACTAAACCAGTTAAATGCAGATGATGTATTAATGATCACTGCCGACCACGGGTGTGACCCAACCTTTCCAGGTTCTGAGCACACACGTGAATACGTACCTGTGATAGCGTATAAGCCTGGTATGGATAATACACCGCTAGGTGAACGAAACAGTTTTGCAGATATTGGTCAAACACTAGCACAGTGGTTTAACTTGTCTGAGCTTGAATATGGCGACAGCTTTTTAACTCAATTAAACGCGCCAAAATAAAAAGGAAACAACGAATGAGTACACCTCATATAAATGCAAATGTTGGTGATTTCGCCGAAACAGTTTTAATGCCAGGCGATCCGCTACGTGCGCAATATATTGCTGAAAACTTTTTAGATGATGCGGTACAAGTAACGGGTGTACGCAACATGTTTGGCTTTACAGGTACTTACAAAGGTAAGCCAGTAAGCATTATGGGTTCAGGCATGGGCATTCCATCAATGTCTATATACGCACGTGAGCTTATTGTTAGCTTTGGCGTAAAAAACATTATACGCATTGGTACATGTGGCGGTATTGGTACCGACATTAAAATCCGTGACGTAATTTTTGCACAAGGTGCAAGCACAGATTCAAACGTAAACCGTGCACGTGTTCGTGGCTACGATTTTTCTGCAATTGCAGACTTTGACCTACTGTTAAACGGCGTTAACGCAGCAAAAGAACTAGGTATTAAAGCAAAAGTAGGTAACGTATTTACAACCGACACTTTCTACCAAGCAGACGACACTTTCTATAAAGATTTAGACAAGTTAGGCGTACTCGCTGTAGATATGGAAACAGCCGGTTTATATGGCGTTGCAGCTGAATACGGCGCAAACGCAATGGCATTATTCACCGTAAGTGACCACGTGATCACGGGTGAAGCAACACCTGCTGACGAACGTCAAAGCACGTTTAACGAAATGGTTAAAATTGCATTAGAGTCTATCTAATCGATAAAACAGTTCCTTGGTAACGTATTCACTAAGTTTTGGAGACACGCCCAAAGTGAAGTGAGACTAACCTCCAAAGCCGCATTTTATGCGGCTTTTTTTATGTCCTAATAATTATAAAATCAATAAGTACCAAATTCTAATTACGCAGCGTCTCTTTGCCTCTTTGTGAATCATTGGCTTTTAAAATCTTAATGCACAAAGAGAAGCGAATGAGGAGTAAATGAGTAGCCAAAAAGTGACAGGGTAAGTGATCTTTTATCACCACAGAGCACACCGAGGCGCTTCGCGCTACACAGAGTTAACAATATTGGTTATTCACTACTCCTGCTCTACTCCTTCACTTCTCGGTGGTGAAACAATCACTTTTATAGCATAAGTAAAACGTTGCTATTGAACGATAGCAAAGCGCGTCTACAGTCTGTATTTAGCCACGGCATTGTAAATACGGGGCTTTTTTACTATCTCTAAAAGCGCAGCGTCTCTTGGCCTCTTTGTGAATCATTGGCTTTTAAAATCTTAATGCACAAAGAGAAGCGAATGAGAAAAAATGAGTAGCCCTAAAGCAATGTTTAGTTTATTTTTGTAGACGTAGAGCGTGCTCACGTTAGAAGCAGCTTCTTGTTACTTAAAAAAGATATCACCACCGAGCGCACCGAGGCGCTTCGCGCTACACAGAGTTAAAAAATATTGATTAGTCACTACTCCTGTTCTTCTCCTTTACTTCTCGGTGGTAAAACAGTCACTTTTGCAGCATAAGTAACTTGAAAAACACCGGTATTTAGCCACGGCATTGTAAATACGGGGCTTTTTTACTATCTCTAAAAGCGCAGCGTCTCTTAGCCTCTTTGTGAATCATTGGCTTTTAAAACCTTAATGCACAAAGAGAAGCGAATGAGAAAAAATGAGTAGCCCTAAAGCAATGTTTAGTTTATTTTTGTAGACGTAGAGCTTGCTCACGTTAGAAGCGACAGCTTCTTGTTACTTATAAAATTATCACCACAGAGCGCACCGAGGCGCTTTGCGCTACATAGAGTTAAAAATATTGATTAGTCACTACTCCTGTTTTTCTCCTTTACTTCTCGGTGGTGAAAAAATCACTTTTACAGTAAAAGTAAAACGTTGCTATTGAACGATAGCAAAGCGCGTCTTCAGGCTGTATTTAGTCACGGCATTGTAAATACGGGGCTTTTTTACTATCTCTAAAAGCGCAGCGTCTCTTAGCCTCTTTGTGAATCATTGGCTTTTAAAATCTTAATGCACAAAGAGAAGCGAATGAGGAGTAAATGAGTAGCCAAAAAGTGACAGGGTAAGTGATCTTTTATCACCACAGAGCACACTGCAGCGCTTTGCGCTACACCGAGAAAACAGGAGTAACAATTAATCATGGCTCCTTGCCTTATCTTTACTACTTGGTGGTGAAGCAATCATTTTTATACCCTCATTAAAAATTATGTGTTTAATAAAATTATTTTAAAAGCTGGGTTAAACTCAAGCTAAGCTACGCAATGAAATCTAAGGCTATTCATTTAATTGCTACCCGAAAACATTAAAATTTGCTATGTTGAAACACAGTACACGTTTAGTGTTTTTTTTAGGAAAGTTATGAAATCGTTATCTATTTATTTTGCTTTATTTACCCTAACGCTAGCTTTAAATAGTTATGCCACAGAGCCCACTACCGAACAGCAAAAAGCTGACGAAAAAGTAAACACACTTGAATACAAAGCCCCTGAGCTTAAAAAACCTGTTATTGACCCATCAAAACCAGACGACACGAAAGTGTTAGGCGATGAAACACCAAAGCCTGTTGTTAAACCAAAAAATAAAATAGAAAAAGCCGCCGCTGTAGCCGAGGCAGAAAAAGCCGTAGCGCAAGCAAAAGAAGCCTTAACAGCTAAGCAGCAAGCTAAAGCTAAACAATCTCGCGAATCACTAGCCGTGGTTGAACAACTTATAAAAGCATACAACGCACGAAACATTGAAGAGTTCATTCGTGTTTACGATGAAGACGTAGAGTTTTATATTTTTCCCAATGAGCTATTATTTAAAGGAAAAGAAAAACTAATAGCACGTTATGGGTTAATGTTTAAAAAGCTAAAGTGTATTCACTCATCGCCTATTAAACGTATAGTCCATGGCGATATAGTAATAGATCATGAGCTATCAGAAACCTGTTCAACAGACGAAAACGTAATAGATAAACGCTCAGAGCTTGTATCGAGCTACCAAATTAAAAATGGGAAAATAATCCGCGTATTATTTTTTCGTTAAGGATTATTATGCAAATTACTGACGACAAAAAACTTCGCTTAATGTACCGAGTTGAACCTGGTTGTTTAGGCCCCGAAGGCGCAGAATATATTGAAGATTTTTGTCGTTATGCCAACAAGCATATTAAGTCACCGTACTACGCACAATTTGTCTTTTTACCGCGTTACGATAAACAAAAAGACGAACGCCAATACAGCGTAAACAGCCGTAACCTTTCACAATTACAGGTTAAAAAGTACTTTAGCTATTTTAAAATTGATATGGATGGCTTTGAAGAGCAACTCGACGAGCTACTCACCAAAGCAATCGACTTGTACTTTAAGCGTTAACACCTAAAAATTTGAACAAAAGTAAAGCGGCTAAGGTATGCTGAGTACGTATGCTTTATACCAAAGCCTGCTCACGTAACCCTTTATCAAATCACTTAGCACCTACCTTTAAAAGCGCAGCGTATCTTAGCCTCTTTGTGAATCATTGGCTTTTAAAATCTTAGTGCACAAAGAGAAGCGAATGAGGAGTAAATGAGTAGCCAAAAAGTGACAGGGTAAGTGATCTTTTATCACCACAGAGCGCACCGAGGCGCTACGCGCTTCACAGAGTTAAAAAATATTGGTTAGTCACTACTCCTGTTCTTCTCCTTCACTTCTCGGTGGTGAGTTAATTACTTTATAACCCCTAAAACCATAACGCACAAAGAGAACAGAATAAGCTGCAAATGAACTGCCCAAAACCAGTGTGTGGATATTTTTGGTAGACGTAGAGCTTGCTCACATTAGAAGCGCAGCTTCTCATTTCAGGTCAAATATTAAATTACTTAGTCCCTAACTCTAAAAGCACAGCACTTTATTACAGCCACAAAAAAAGAGCTTTCGCTCTTTTTTAAATACTATATAAACAGGCTAAACTTACTCGCCCGCCACAATAGTATTAAAACTATTATTGTCGTGCAGGCTTGCAAATGCACTTTCGTGAAGTAACTCATTACGTAAGTTAGGCGAGTACTCAAGTGCCATTTTTATATCGGCCAACGCATCGGCGTGCTCGTGTATTAGCGCAAATGCACACGCACGTTGCCAATACGCATAACCATAATCGCTATCTATATCAATTGCTTGGTTACATAAATCAATCGCTTTGGCTGTTTGATTAATTTCAAGCAACGCATCAGCCTTATAAGCAATAGCTTCAACATCTTCAGGTTTACGTTTTAAAATTTCATCAAAAATTTCAATTTTGTTAGCGTAATCACTTTCTAAATTTGCGCGCATCCACAACGAGTGAACCTCGTTTGTAATAGAAATACGTTCTTGGTTACTGAGTATTTCTTCAGAACGTACACGCAGTTTTTCTTCTAGAATTTTTAATCGGTCTTCGTATTCGTCGGTAATAACACTCACGCGCGTATTTACAATATCTTCTACTTTGTTTTTAACATCACGCAGCGAATTCCAGCCAACAAGCACCAAAATAGATGCCGTGGCGGTAATAATAAAAAACACATTATTTATCGTATCGGTGGTGTAAGTAAGGGCTCTGTCGGCCGTGTCTAATTGCGCGTGCGTAACTTGTTTAGTTACATCTTCACGTAGTTTTTGCTGATCTTGGCGAACCGCTTTTAGCTCATCTAAAATGTAGCGTTCCATAAGCGGTTTATACATAGGCTCTTTAAGTTGCTCGAGCGCTTGCTGTTCTTGTTGCTTTGAGGGGGCTTCTGTTTGTTGCTCAGCGGCATTAGCCGACGCTAAAAATAAAGTAAAACAAATACATAGTAAAGAAAAGTAATAACGCATCAACATGCCCAAATAAAATAATTAATTGCAAAAATAATATTAACACGCACAACCTAAACTCACTAGGGCAGGTTTTGTTTTGAGGGCGAGTTTACTACGCATTATAAATTATTATTATGAAAACATTGTGTAGTGGTAAATTTTAGGCAAAAAAAACCAGCTCTGGGTGAGCTGGTTGAAACTGCTAAAACATCAAAGGTTAGGGAAAACTTAACTACAGTTAGCTAATTATTATCAACTAACATAAAACTGATAAACTGAGTTTATAAAGTAAAGGTGTATTGGGCTTAGTAATACACCTTTAACATTATAACTACAATTTCATGGCGAAGGGGGGTATTCCTATGTGCGCTATGGTAAACCAAAGCCACTTTCAAACCCTTCACATACCATTACGCCGCTACTTTTTAATTCGATCATCGTTATTTAAAAAAAGATCAAAATATTAAACCCACTTGTTTGCTGTACTAACTCAAGCCTCTACTTACCAGAGCTTGTTTTTTAAGTTCCAATCAAAAATACAAATCGGGCCAATCGTTTTAAATACGGTGTATTCATTGGCATAGCTCAAAAAATAAGCCTATATTGGTAATTCAAAATAAGTATAAATATATAAGTAGTTGATTAAGCAACATTTGCATTAGTTAAAAATAGTATTACTTAAACAAATTAAATATCGCTTACGTAATTTTTACACCAAGAGGATTGAAAAATGAGCAACTCTAGCGCCGGAAAATGCCCGGTAATGCATGGCAGCAATACACAAACAGCTGGCCAAAATACAGATTGGTGGCCAAACGCACTTAATTTCGACATCCTACATCAACACGACACAAAAAGTTCTCCCTACGGCAGCGACTTTAACTACGCTGAAGCATTTAAAACCCTCGACCTAGAAGCCGTAAAAACCGACTTAAAAAACTTAATGACCCAAAGCCAAGATTGGTGGCCAGCCGACTGGGGCCACTACGGTGGTTTAATGATCCGCATGGCATGGCACTCAGCAGGATCGTACCGTTTATCTGACGGACGTGGCGGCGGTGGCACTGCAAATCAACGTTTTGCGCCTTTAAACTCGTGGCCCGATAACGCCAACCTCGACAAAGCGCGTCGCCTACTTTGGCCAATTAAAAAGAAATACGGTAACAAACTCTCGTGGGCCGATCTCATTATTTTAGCGGGCAACATGGCATACGAATCAATGGGCTTAAAAACCTTTGGGTTTGCCGGTGGCCGTGAAGATATTTGGCACCCAGAAAAAGACGTATACTGGGGCGCCGAAAAAGAATGGTTAGCACCAAGCGACGAACGCTACCAAAATGTAGATAAACCCGACACAATGGAAAACCCCTTAGCGTCTGTTCAAATGGGCCTAATTTACGTAAACCCAGAAGGAGTAAACGGTAAACCCGATCCGCTTAAAACCGCAGCACAAGTGCGCGAAACATTTGCCCGCATGGCAATGGACGACGAAGAAACCGCAGCCCTTACCGTTGGTGGCCACACTGTAGGTAAAACACACGGTAACGGAAAAGAGTCAAACCTTGGCCCAGAGCCAGAAGCGGCTGATATTTCAGAGCAAGGCATGGGGTGGAACAACCACAAAACACGGGGTATTGGTCGCGATACAATGACATCGGGCATTGAAGGTGCATGGACCACACACCCAACAAAATGGGATAACGGCTACTGCGACCTTCTTTTAAACTACGAATGGGAACTGACAAAAAGCCCGGCAGGCGCTCATCAATGGGAACCTGTAAACATTAAAGAAGAAGACAAACCGGTCGATGTAGAAGACCCATCAATTCGTTTAAACCCAATAATGACCGACGCCGACATGGCCATGAAAATGGACCCAGCGTACCGTAAAATAATTGAGCGTTTTCATAACGACTTTGAGTATTTTTCAGACGTGTTTGCACGTGCATGGTTTAAACTCACGCACCGCGACCTAGGGCCAAAAGCACGTTACTTAGGTGCCGATGTACCAAGTGAAGATTTAATTTGGCAAGATCCAATTCCAAGCGTTGACTACACCTTAACAGATGCGCAAATCAGCGATTTAAAAGCAACATTACTTAATTGCGGTGTAAGTGCCAGCGATTTAATTAACACCGCATGGGACAGTGCACGCACCTATCGAGGGTCTGATCACCGAGGCGGTGCAAATGGGGCCCGCATTCGTTTAGCACCACAAAAAGAGTGGCAGGGTAACGAGCCAGAGCGCTTAGCAAGCGTGTTATCAGCGCTTGAAAAAGTGCAAGCAGAGTTAAGTACACCTGTAAGCATGGCCGATTTAATTGTACTTGGCGGCACAGCCGCGGTTGAACAAGCCGCTAAAAATGCAGGGGTAGAGGTTAACGTACCGTTTGCGCCAGGGCGCGGCGACGCAACCGACGACATGACCGACGCCGAATCGTTCGACGTACTTGAACCGATTCACGATGGCTTTAGAAATTGGCTGAAAAAAGATTACGTGGTATCTGCTGAGGAGTTATTACTTGAGCGTAGCCAACTAATGGGTTTAACCGCCCCTGAAATGTCGGTGCTCATTGGTGGTATGCGAATGCTGGGTACCAACCATGGCGGCACACAGCACGGTGTATTTACAAATAACGTAGGTACGTTAAGTAACGATTTTTTTGTAAACCTAACTGACATGGCAAACCGCTGGGAGCCAACCGGCAATGGCCTTTACAATATTGTAGACCGCGCAAGTGGCGCAACTAAATGGACCGCAACGCGTGTAGATTTGGTATTTGGGTCAAACTCAATTTTACGCGCATTGGCAGAGTTTTATGCTCAAGACGATAATAAAACACGTTTTGTTCACGACTTTGTAAATGCATGGGTAAAAGTAATGAACGCCGATAGGTTTGATATTTAATAAACTTAAGCAACAGTTAAAAAGGGGCCGCAATGCTCCTTTTTTGTTTTTAAAAACAAGGCTGAACAGATGCACAAAGAGAAGCCATAGTAAGCAGGATTAACTTATTTTGTAGACGTAGAGCTTGCTCACGTTAGAAGCGCAGCTTCTTAGCGGTTTAACAATATTTGTAAAAGCGTTGCTTTTAAACGCCAGCAAGCTGCGCGTCTACAAGTTAATTTAAACACTGCTTTGTAGACGTAGAGCTTGCTCACGTTAGAAGCGTAGCTTCTAGCTTTATAAATCATTTAACTTAAATAAATACAATCCCAATATGGATATTGTCCGACATTTTTTGCAACGCCTGCTCTGAGTGGGTTAGCAACAATGTAACGAGCTTGATTGATTAAATCTTTTTCAGAACGAAGCTGATGTTCAAAATAATTTTGCTGCCAAATTTTGCCTGTTGTTCCATTTAGCTTATTTATTTTTACAGTCGTTACACTTTTAAAGATTTTTATTACGTTGGCTAGTGAACACTCTTTAAGCTGAAATAACCAATGTAGATGATCAGGCATTAATACATAGCAAATTGTATTAACTTTATTTTGCATATCCACAATAGCCTTTGCTGCAATACATGCATTGCCAAATTCTTTAAATAGAGATGCTCTATTTATGCAGCATATAGTCACAGAGTAGAACTCATTATTATTTGAAAAACGATGTGCTAATAATTTTGAGGAGTCATGCATCGGAGAGTCATATATTTTGGCTTTGTATAAACATAGATAAGAATTGACCTAAAACAAGTTTTAAAACGCGTTGCTTTTTCACGCCAGCAAGCTGTGCGTCTACAGGTTAATTTAAACATTGCTTTGTAGACGTAGAGCTTGCTCACGTTAGAAGCGTAGCTTCTTGTTTTTTTAATAAGTTACCACCACAGAGCGCACCGAGGCGCTTCGCGCTACACAGAAAAAAACCGAGCAATAATTAGTCACTTCTCGGTGGTAAAACAATCACTTTATAACCCTTAAAAGCGTATTACACAAAGAGAAGCGAATGAGGAGTAAATGAGTAGGAAAAGCAAAAGGGGTTAGTTTAGTTTGTTTTTGTAGACGTAGAGCTTGCTCATGTTAGAAACGTAACTTCTTGTTTTTTTAATAAGTTACCACCACAGAGCGCACCGAGGCGATTCGCGCTACACAGAAAAAACACGAGCAATAGTTAATTACCTTTTGGTGATGATCTAATTACTTGTTTACTAATGCATTTAACCACGCACAAAAAAGGCGCTAACTAAGCGCCTTTTAAAAATAAACACCCAACGGGCTTATGCTTTTTTCTCTTCGCAACTTGCAAGGTACTCATCAAACGTACCCTGAAAATCAATAACCTGCTTATCTTTAATATCAATAATACGCGTAGCCAACGACGACACAAACTCACGGTCGTGGCTTACAAAAATAAGCGTCCCTTCAAAGTCTTTAAGCGCATTATTTAATGCCTCAATGGCTTCCATATCCATGTGGTTTGTTGGCTCGTCCATTACAAGTACGTTCACGTCTTGCATCATTAACTTACCAAATAACAAACGGTTTTTTTCACCACCTGAACAGTTACGCGCTTTTTTGTTTGAATCGTCTGCGGTAAACAACAAACGGCCCAACATACCACGAACCATTAAATCGTTATGCTTAGCTGTACGCCATTGCGACATCCAATCAAATAACGTTAAATCGTTATCAAAGTCTTTAGTGCTGTCTTGCGGGCAGTAACCAAAGCTCGCATTTTCAGACCACTTAATTTCGCCTTCATTACTTTTAAGCTCGTTAACTAAACAGCGTAAAAAAGTAGTTTTACCCACCCCGTTTTCGCCAATTACCGCAAGCTTTGCACCGGCTTCTAGTAAAAACTCACCGCCACTAAATAGTGTTTCACCATCAAAGCCATGGCCAAGTTTGTTAACTTCAAGCGCTTGGCGGTACATTTTTTTGCCTTCGTCAAACTTTAACGACGGGCTCATGCGGCTCGACGCTTTAACTTCATCAAGCTTAATTTTATCCATTTTTTTAGCACGCGAACTAGCTTGCTTAGCTTTAGAGGCATTAGCACCAAAGCGGTTAACAAAGTCTTGTAGCTCGTCAATCTCAGCACTTTTTTTAGCGTTTTCAGCTAAAAGTTGCTCGCGTTGCAGGCCTGATGCCTCTAAATACTTTTCGTAGTTACCCGGGTAAATACGCAGCTCGCCGTAATCAATGTCGGCCATGTGTGTACAAACCGAGTTTAAAAAGTGACGGTCATGCGAAATAATAATCATCGTACATTTACGCTTGTTCAGCTCGTTTGCAAGCCACGTAATAGTATGAATATCCAAGTTATTGGTCGGCTCATCGAGTAGCAGTATGTCTGGGTTTGCAAACAAAGCTTGCGCTAAAAGCACACGTAGTTTCCAGCCCGGTGCAACATTTGCCATTAACCCGTAATGAAACTCTTTATCTATACCTGCTTCTATAAGTATTTCTTCAGCGCGGCTTTCGGCAGTGTACCCATCCATTTCGGCAAATACACTTTCAAGGTCGGCCACTTTCATGCCGTCTTCTTCGCTCATTTCAGGTAACGAATAAATACGGTCGCGCTCTTGCTTAACTTTCCAAAGCTCAACGTCGCCCATAATTACCGCATCTACCACCGTGTATTGCTCAAATGCAAACTGGTCTTGGCTTAGGTTACCTACTTTTAAACCTGGCGTAATCGACACATTACCCGCACTAGGCACCAGTGCACCGCTTAAAATTTTCATGAAAGTCGACTTGCCGCAGCCGTTAGCGCCAATTAAACCGTAACGGTTACCGTTACCAAATTTAGCTGAAATGTTTTCAAACAACGGCTCTGCGCCAAACTGCATCGTAATATTTGCGGTGGAGATCAAAAAAGGTAATCCTAGAATTAGTACTGACAGGAGCTCGTTGCAGCAAAAGGCCGCAAACAACATCAAGCAATAGGGTAAATTAGCTGGCGAATTATACAGATCAGCCACTACTAATGAAAGGTAAAAGGCAGCTAATTTATAACCAAAGCTAAACGCACACAAACGGTGCAAAAGGCCTTAAATTTACCCAATAAGCACGCAAGGTTAACTAATTTAAAGTATTAGTGGTTTTGGTAAATACGCTCAATAACTGCCTTATTATTAAAAATGTACGAATTAATAACCGCTATATCGTCAGTGGTTACCGTTTTTTTACTCAGCATAAAATGCACATTATTTACATTTATAGGCTTAACCAACGCCGCCGGCATAATGTTTGAATACTGTTTAGTAAAGTGCTGCGCCACTAACGAATCATCAATTAAATAATTAATACGCTGCTTGTTAAGCATACCAAAACGTTTTTTAGACTCGCTCGTAAGTACAACCTGCTCAGCATACTGTAAGCGCAATTGCTCAAACGCCTCACCAAAAACACTTCCCCTGTTAACCCCTACAGTTAGCGACTGACTAAATAGCTGGTTAATACTGTGTACGTTGGGCGATTCGGCATGTTTGTACAGCAGCATTTTTTCAACACGATAAGGTAACGTAAAGTAAGCATACTCCGCACGCTCAGCAGTTTTGCTAGCAGCAAAAATTAAATCAACATGGCCCTGTTTTAGCTCTTCAAATGCACGCAACGAGTTAGGCAGCACACTAAAATTTAAACAATAGGGTGAGCCTTTAAAAATAGCGTTAAGTACGTCTATTTCAGTACCACCCAGCGTATTGTTTTTTAATATTACGTAAGGCGGCCAGTAACTTTCGTTGGTAGCCACCGTTAACGTTTTAGTGCATCCCCAGGCATTAAATGCACTAAAAGTAAAAAGGGTCATAAACAGTAATACTTTCAAACTGCAGCCTTTTGTGAAGGGTTTTTAGTGTATAAATAGTTATAATTTTTCAAACAGTTCTTCTAATTGTGCTTTTCTGCTTTGTATTAATTTATTAACTTCAACTACATCTTGCATGGTAGAGGTATTTTTACTCAGCATTAAATGAATAGAGCCTTTGTTAACATAGGTTGTGGTATTTACCCGCTTAATATTGTTTGACTGGCTTATAAAATACTCGCCCACTAATTGGTCTTCAATTATAAAATCGACCCGCTGTTTAGCTAATAAAGCAAAACGCCTTTTTGCCGCACCAGTAAAAATAATTTGTTTTGGGTAAATACTTTTTAAGCGCTCAAATTGCTCGCCGTAATAACTACCCGTATGGGCGGCCACGGTGTAGCCTTGTGCAAACGCGTCTTGCAGGTTTTTAACGTTGTATTGTTTGCTTTTATGCTGATACAACCACATGACTTCGTTGCGGTAACTATCCGAAAAATAAACATGCTCTGCGCGTTTTTCAGTAAAGCTTGCAGCCCACCCTAAATCCATTCGGCCTTTAGTTTGTTCAACAAATGCACGCTCTGTATTGGGTAAAAACTCAACCTGAACGCAATAAGGCGACCCTGCAAAAATAAGCCAAAGCGCTGTTACTTCTTTACCTTGTGCGTGGCCGTCAACATCAATAACGTAAGGCGGCCAATAGGTATCGTGCGACGCGACAAAAAACTTTTTTTCGCAAGCCCCACTCCCAAAAGAGAGGGCTACTAACAAATACAAACCGTATTTTTTTAATCTATGCATTATACCCCTCATGCTAGCGACGCAATACATACAGTATAAACCAGCCTTAAAATTTAGTCGTAAATTTTGTATAAGCATGTAAATAGCATCACTGGGTTTATAAAGTTATGTATTTATAATCAACGTGTTGGGAAGGCTAAGCTAACATGTTCAATTTTGTAATCGTTAAACTTGCAATGTGCGCGGGCGATTAATAAAAAGGGCGTATTAATTTAAAATATTCTACTACTAAGTCTATATTTTATTTACGTGTTCCTGTAGATTAAACACCAATGAATTTAATATTAACAGCGGCTTAGCTGTTAAACGATTAGCCAAGGAGCGGGTGTATCGTGCCAAGTACCACACTCACTTACTACAATAACAACGCGCAAACCTTTAGCGACTCAACGCTTAATGTTGATATGTCGGCGCTTTACGCTGAGTTTTTACCGCTTATCCCTAAACACGGCCATATTTTAGATGCAGGCTGTGGCAGTGCCCGCGATGCTATGTATTTTAAACAGCAAGGTTTTACGGTTAGCGCGTTTGACGCAAGCCCAGCGATTGCAAAGTTAGCCAGTAATTACTTACAGCAACCTGTAGCGGTTAAAACCTTTCAGCAGCTTGAGTGTATAAATAAATACGATGGCATTTGGTGCTGCGCTAGTTTATTGCACGTACCAAAAGTAGAGTTACCGCAGGTGTTTTTAAAGCTACAAAATGCGCTTAAACCAAATGGTGTTTTGTATGTATCGTTTAAATATGGCACGCAAGAACGCGTGCATAATGGCCGTGAATTTACCGATTTAAATGAAGATGGCCTAACCGCGCGAATTACCCACCACACCGAGCTTAAAATACTAAAACAATGGCAAACGGTCGACCAACGACCAGAGCGCGAAAGTGAAGTGTGGCTTAATGCGTTAATTAAAGCTGTGCCTGTTTTATGATTGGCGCAATGCAGCAACAACTCGATTTTATTGCGTATATTCAACGCATGCTCGTTGAGGGTGATTTTAGTGCAACCTACAAATTTGCATTGCTGCATGCTTTGGCTGATGTATGTGTAGAACAGCCGTTGCTATCAGAGCAAAGCCAATTAGTAATAGAGTTGCCAACCCTTGCCGACAAACTCATTACCTTATACTGGCATCATGCAATGCCGTTTTCGTCAGAGCACACCGGCGAAAGCGCCTTACTTAAGCAAAATACAGGCGCGCAATCAAAAGTAATTAGCGTACTGTTTGAATGCCAGCAAAACAACATACGTAACTTTCGCCAGCTTAAGCAAAGCCCGTTTTATAAGCCCACATTTAATGCGGCTATGGCAACACTAAAAACAGGGCCGCTTTGGCGCTTACAAATTCTCGCCAAACAAGAGGAATGCTTTTTATACCCGCATACAAACAGCACTCAATTTATTACGCTAAATGCAGGTATCGCGAGCTGCTTTAGGCGCTTTTACGATTTAGTTGTGTACTTAGCTAAAAATGCATGGCTTCAAAAAATTCAGAGTATAAAGCACAACCAAGCGCTAATTGGCCCGCAAAGCCAACTGCAAGAGTTTTTATTTGGGGTAGACCGTAATGCACTTACCAAGGCAAAGCCTGTTTTAGTAGAGCTGCAATCAAACACGTGTTTTTATTGCCAAAAGCCAATGAAAAACGATGTTGAGGTTGATCACTTTATACCGTTTGCCCGTTACGCTAACGATTTAGGCCATAATTTTGTGGCCGCGCACCGAGCATGTAATAACAACAAACGCGACTTTTTAGCGGCGCAACAACACCGCGAACGCTGGCAAAATCAAAACTTGGTTGTTAACAGCCAAATTATTAGTAACGAACTAAGCGCGTATTTTCATTGCGATACCGATAAATCTCTCGCGGTAAGCAATTGGGCGTATCAAGTGGCACAAGCCAATAACGCAAAGTTATGGCTTGCAAATAAAGACCATTTTGAAGAAGCAAAACTAACTGCCGACATAGTGCCTTTCCCGCAAGCAAAACAACCTGAGTTAAATCAAGTTGCTGAACCAGCCGTTAGTTTAAAATCGAGTGGTAACACATTAAAGCTACCGTACTTTCCCAATATTAAAATTGCCTGTGGGCATTTTAAAACAGGGGATGAAAGCGATATGGAATTGATGGACGCACCACTGGGCGCGGGCAAGCTCGATCCGCAAGTGCATTTTTTAGCACACGCATCAGGTAACTCAATGAATGGCGGTAAGCACCCAATACTTGATGGTGATTTACTGCTACTTGAGCTTATAACCTCCGATAAAGCAGGGTCGTTACGCGGTCAAATAGTGGCGATAGAGCGAGATGATATAGGCGGGGAAGGGCAGTATTTACTGCGAAAAGTTAATAAATTACCTAATGGGCAATATGAGCTAATCGCTCAAAACCCAGATTACGAAGTAATGATTGCAGATGAAAGCATGCGAACCTTCGCGCGGTTTAAACAAGTGGTTTTGTAGTCGCGATTTTATATCGCGCTATTACTTGCAGGCGCTGAGCTTGTTCATGTTTTGTAGACGCGCAGCTTGCTGGCGTGCAAAGCGAAGCTTTGAATGTGTTAATGTAATTATACAGCGCTTATAAATGATGCTTCTGTGTGCACTTTAAGGGATTAAAAACCTCTATTCGAGGTTTTATCGCGTTGGCGATGGCAACCAAAGGGCGGCTGCCGCCGACCACCCTTTGGAATCCCACGGCGCGCCCGAGGATCACACTGTGTCCTCAAGTTAAAAATTGATGTGAACGTAAGCGCCGTGTATTCGCCATCCATGGCGAAGTCACGGCTTAACTTGCAACCATGCAAGTGATTACCCATCATTAACTTAGTTTCAGGTGTGATCACGGGGAGTTGGAGTGTGTTGGTAGATTGGTGTTTATGAATGTAGGCGAGAGCTTACTTAAATATAAAACGAACTCTATAAGTTATGTCGTTCGATTTTTTGTACATAGCCCAAGAAAGAAGCTGTAACTATATTGATAGTAGCTCCAGCAGTTAAATAGCAACTGCTAATGCTACTGAGCAGATTAGAATTGGAAATGAAAGAGTATTCATGAGTAAGCAACCGAAAAAAAGGTCTAAGAGCCACAACACTAAACGCCCAATTATTGGTACTGATTATCAATCATTAAGAAATATTGATGATTTTAATGTATTTATTAAATCTCTAAAGAAGACAATACAGAACCCTTTTATTCGCCAAAACATTGTGCCCTCTAAGCAACGTTTCCAATGCCGTTTAGTTGATGAAAGAATGTATTTCTATGGAGAGCGTTTCAAAAATGATTTGTTTTGGGCTGCAGAGGTAATTCAATCCAAAGCTGTGGAAATTTCTAAGTATGTAGTTTTGAGAGAGCAGGTAGAAGAGAATATTCTTAAAGGCGAATATTTAGCAGCTTTGGCTCTTGTCGATCAGGTAAAAGAAATTTTTGGATATTCCTACTGGTATTTAGAAAATAAGTTTTCATTATTAAGTCGCTTAGGTAAAGAAGAAGACATATACAAATATTTAAAGTCTTTAAAGATCACGTTTACGGAATACGAAAACAGAGAAGCAACACTTTTAATGGAGAAGTCGCTTTTTAAAAAGTCTACTTCAAGATTTGAGTTTATGATTCAATCGATACTCGATAGTGTAGAGAAAGACAGTATTGATTATGATTCTATAAGTTTTTTATTTAAGTTTGATATTAACCAGAAATATAATTTCGGTTACATTTTTAAATTCATGTTGCACATGAATATTGTTGATATTTACAACTGTTTTATCCGAGCAGCTTCTTACTCAATAGTTAATGATTGCTCGTTTTCTAATGTATGTACTGAATACTTGTTTAAAATAAAAGATACACTTAAAGATCCTAAGGTTAATAATATTTTAAATTACACTTCTCATTTTTATGATGAGCAGTCTGATTACCACAAAATGTGCGAAAGTTATATTGCAGGCGATTTTAATAGCGTTATATCATTATTTGAGGGTATGACTCATACATTAAATTACAAAGTTGTATTTATCGAGCTTTATGTGAAGTCTCTGATTTATTGCAATAAATATCCTGAAAGCTTTGGAGGAGGGGTTTTTAACGAATTAGTAGACTTCGGCTTTAAAGCTACAAAAACATTTGATGAAGATAGCTTAACTATTTTAGATGGAGTTATTTGCCAATTTACACAGAGTGATTTTGTATATGCATTAAATATTTTAAAGTCAAAGATGACAAATAGTAGTAAAAGATCTGTAGACAAGGAATATAGGCTCGTTGATATATTAATTAACTTTAATAACCCATTTAGACCAGAAATAGATATCATAGGGAGTGTTTGTTCTGGTTATGGTAGTAAAGATATTGATGCATTTAAGTTTAAGGTTCCTAGTTTTAGATATCTAAAATGGAAAGGTGATGAACTTTATGAAAGCGGGGATTATTCTGAAGCATTAAGAAAATATGAAAAAATAACTGGTGTTCCAAACTATCTTGAACTCGAGATAATAGAAAAGACGGTCTTAATTCACCATGCTTTAGGTAATGTGAATTCAGTGGTTGATATTATTGTGGAACTATACCTAAGCAAGAATATTACTCTGAAGCGACTGCCCCTATTCGATATTAAAGAAACACTCCTAAGCTCTAAAGAGCTAGACAGAAAGTCTATAAATACACCAATCTTTGCTCATGTCTTAAAGATAATGGGATTATGTAATGCTCAAAAAGTAGCTTTACTTTGTGATGATTTCCTTTATTTAAATGAATTTGAAACTGCTCAAGATATAATTGAAATTGATCGTAGAGTCATATACTTATTTTCATCTGTAATGACAATAGGAGTATTGAATAGGCAAGATCTTAAAATTCTTAATCTCGATGATTTTATAAATAGGGCACTATTGCTATTAAAAATAAAAGATCAGACCGAAGATTTAGAGTCCCTTAGTTATGATATTGAATATCTTACATCTCAATATTCTAGAAAGTTAGTAAAAAACAAGCTCGGGAAAGGAAAAGTTAATATTAACTTTGATGCGATTAAACTCGTTGCAAAAAGTAATTTAGGAAATGAGTTTGAATCCTTACTTCATGAAGATTTACATGTATTAAATTTAGATAATGTAGAGTTTACTGATGGATATTTAAAGGCAGAAGAGTTTATATTAAAAATCAGAGATATTTATGCAACACACGAATTGTATGGTTTGGATAATACTCTAAATACAGATATAAGACATAATGGAATTGTCCCAACTTTGCGGGCTGTTTTTGAAGCAAATGGTGTTATCTGTACAAAAAGGAATAATCATTATTTAGATAATATAGATTATAAAGAAAGCGCTAAAAATAACTTAATATTTCATGCTTATAGGCTTTTCCAAGATAAAATTATAGAATTTTCTGACCAAATAGATACCTTATTAAATGGACTGAAAAATAAGTATCTACATGTGTTTACAAATGATTTAGATGACAAAGATAAGCTTTTTAAATTAACTATTTCAAAAGCTCATGTTTTAGAAATTGTTGAATTTATAAATGATACCCGAGATTTAGATTTGACGGTTGACTACATATTAGAGTTATTAAATAAGAAAACTAGCGAAGCCATGCATGAAGGATCGGTCACACTACGCGTTTATATAAAAGACAGAGTTGATAAGCTTATTGCAGACCTAATTGATTCATTAGATAGACAACCTAAGATAAATAGTAGTTTTATTGAAAATTTAAAACATGCAAGGAATCAATTTGATCATGTGATTTTTGAGGTTTCAGAATGGCTAAATTTTATAAAAAAATCAGCTGATGACTTTTCATTAATGATTCCTATAGAAGAAGCCCTTGAGTTTGTAAGGGAAACCCATCCCACGTTAGAGTTATCAATTAAGTGTAGAAATCGTACTGCGTTAAATGAGTACGATTATGATGGAGAGTATCTCGCAACATTTATTAGAATGTTTCTAATTTTATTTCAAAATGCCGCAAAAAGTAATAGTGTTGGAAAACTGTGCAATTTAAAGGTGAGTTACACTTGCAATAAAGGAAAAGGCAAATTAACCATTATTAACAACTATGACACTATTAATATTGAACTCATAGAAAGAATTAAAGAATCGCTTCGCAAAAATCAAATTCTCGATGGAGCTTCTAAAGGTACGGGAAGTGGTATATTTAAAGTAAAAAAAATGTTGACTTATGAGTTAAAAATTAACAATTCGTTAGATATCGACGTTGACGAAGATAGTAAGACTTTTAAACTATCTATTACATATGATCTGGCTCAAATCCAAAAGGGTATTTAAATGAGATTTCTAATTATTGAAGACAACGAGGAAAAAGCTAAGTCAATTATTGATTATATATCTTCATTGAAAAGCTCATTGCCCTCACAAATTGAAGTCAAAACTAACTATTTAGATGGCAAAAGAGCTCTTAGAGAAGAATATGATTTTTTGATTTTAGACATGACACTCCCACTCGATGATACAGCCATTGAAAACAAAATTTCTACTGCTGGCATAGATATATTAGAAATAATGAAACATCGGGAGATAATTATGCCTTGTGTAGTTTTAACCCAATACGATACCTTTGGTAAACATCAGAATAAGGTTAATCTAAATTCATTGTCTGAAAATGTTTCTAGAGAATATCAAGATATAGTTAAAGGAGTTATTTATTACGCCTCTAAAGATGGTGATTGGCAAGAAAAGCTAAAAGTTATTATTGAGGGCTTATTTTGATTACTTTTTTGATCGTAGAAGATTGCCCTAAAAAATTAGTAGCTATTAAAAAGAGGCTTGGAGAACTTGATGTTAGCGAGCTCAGAATCACAGATGTGAGTAATAAAGCTGCAGCATTAGAGTTACTACAAGAAAGACCTTTCGATTTTCTCATATTAGATATTCATATTTATAGAACACAACAATGCGAAGAGATTTCCCCAAATGCGGGTGTAGACTTGCTAGTTGAACTTGAAGATTCTATTTTAAGCCCTAGAAACAGATATAACATACCAAACTCCATATTTGTAATGAGTGAATTTCCTGAGGCGATTTTGAAAAATGGAGAAACTTTCAAGAGATGCAAAATTATACCTTGTAGATACAGCCATGACTCTGATGATTGGAGTAAAGAGTTAGAGGTAGAGCTCAGAAGAGCTGAATTAAAACAACAATCAGTAATTGGCATTAAATCTCATGATATTGTTGTATATTCAGTTCATGGAATTCAAACTTTTGGTGGCTGGCAAAATAAATTAGGTGAAGCTCTTAGGTCATATACAAAAAGTCAGATAGTTGAGCACATACCATATAAATACCATCATTTCCCTATAACTCACTTTTTAAGATCAGGAAAAAGAGAATATGAAGTAGCTAATTTAGCAAAAGAAATTAACCTTCTAGCAAATAGACACCCTGAAGCAAAAATATGCTTGGTTGGACATAGTTTCGGAACATATTTGATTGCGGAAAGCTTAAAAGCTCTTAATACCAGACTTAATATAGATAAAGTGATCTTATGTGGAAGTGTTTTAAATTCAAACTATGATTGGTCATCTTCTATACAGAAACATAATATTAAAAACATAATTAACGAGTGTGCTTCTAATGACTGGGCTTTAGTTTTCTCTCATTTTTTTGCCAAAGGGTTAGGGATGGCAGGTGTAGAAAGTTTTAAACCTCATAGCGGTGTTGTTACAAACCGTTATTTAAAAGGTGGACATTCTTGCTTTTTTAATGAAATTACAATAAATGAGTGGTGTGGATATATACATGGGGTGCCTATTTTCCCTAAAGATGATAGAGATGATGCTGGAATATCTGATGCTATATTCAGCTTTGTCACAAAGACTAGAAGGCGCTGGATATTAATATATACTTTTGTTTTTCTGAGTTTATTTATCTGGTTTATTAATTAACCAACCGCCAGTTTCCCTGCCTCATGCCACATTTCACTTGGCATGGGGTTGGTTAGTTCCCACGTTATATTCATCGGCTGGCTGCCATTATGACTTTGGTATTTAACTTCGCCATAGTTTACAAACCCCATAGTACGGCCATTTTCGTCTTTGCCTTGTTCGCGCACAAATAATAAGATGGTTTTGCCTGTTTGTTGATGCTGAATATAGCTTAGGCCGCGGCCGTGTTCTGGTCGGGCGCTGTTTTGCGTTTGCCAATGGAACAGCCTAGGGCTGATTGCATAGTCATGATAAAGCGTGGTGGGCGAGTAGGTTTTTTCACACTTATTAAGTGTTACGAATAGTAGCTCTAGGTTTTGGTTTTTAAATTCTAAAACGCCTTCACGGGCGGTCGATTTTTTATCAAACGAGTGTGCGCCAAATGCGGCGAGTATTTGCTGACGTGTGTAGCGGCTGTGTAATTTGATTGCGTGATTAGGTAAACACACTAAATCACTTTCTTGCTGGTGAATACGGTTTATTAAAAGTGCGATTACTTGAGCAAGTTCATGCTGTAGCTCTTTGTGTTTAAGGGCTTGTAAGCTTTGTTCAAGCGTTTTAAACCCTAAACTTGTGCCAGTGCTATCCCAAAAGTTGTAATGTGCCATAAGCGCGAACTGTTGGTTTTGCGCTGTTGGCGTAAAACTAAAGTCGTCTTTACATAAATCACGTAAAAAGCATAAGTAACTGAGGGAGTCGCAGCCGAGTAATTGGGTGTTTATAGCGCGGTAATACGCGGCGTAAATATCGGCTTGGTCTGCGGGTATTTCATCACCTTTTAACCAATGCCAGCCACCGAGTTTTTTATCTTTTGGTTTGTATATATCTTCAAGCGTAACTTGTGGGTTTATGCGTAAAAAGTTACTAAGCGTTAGCGCGTCATTAGTGTGTTGCGAATAGCTATTTATAAGCTGTTGTAAACGGCGCTTAGAATTTATAGCTTGCTGTATATTTTTTAATATTGTTTGTTGTGTGCGTTTTTGTAGCTCAATACGACAACCCTGCGGTAGATGCGGGAAGTTGTTTTCGATCTCGGTTTTAATTGGTTGATTACTTTTACCAACGAGTGCGCGGAATTTACTGGCAAAGTCGTACTCTGGGCGCGCATTTCCTACAAAATCAAGTACGGTACAGCACTGTTTTTGGCTGTTGTCGGGTAAACGCAAACCACGGCCGAGTTGCTGTAAAAACAGCGTTAGGCTTTCAGTTGGGCGTAAAAATAACAGGGTATCGACTTCTGGAATATCGACCCCTTCGTTAAAAATATCAACCACGCAAAGTATTTGTATTTCGCCTTGGCGCAGTGCTTGCTGCTTGGCCGCACGCTCATTAGTGTTTTTACTAGTAAGCACATCAGCGTTTATGCCTGCTAGGTTAAACTTAGAGGCCATGAATTCTGCGTGTTTTTGGCTTACACAAAACGCCAACGCTTTAATATTGTGAACATTGGTTACGATATCAGCAAGGCTGGATATAATTTTGTTAGCGCGGCTGTTCTCCCCTGTATAGAGGTTACTTAATTCGCTTATATCGTAACGGCCACCACGCCATGTTATTTGGCTTAGGTCGGTGTCGTCATCCAATCCAAAGTATTGAAACGGGCATAAATGACGCTGGTTTATTGCTTCTGGCAAGCGTATTTCGGCGGCTATTACACCGCAAAAATCATCGAGTATATTTGCGCCATCTTGTCGCTCTGGTGTGGCGGTGAGGCCAAGTAATATTGTGGGCGTAAAGTGATTTAATATAGCGCGATAACTTGCAGCGCTTACGTGATGTACTTCGTCTATCACTATGTAGTCGTAGTAATTGCGGGTTAAATTAAGCGATTCAATTTTGCTGTTTAGCGTTTGGATGGACGCAAATAATTGGTTATAGCGCTGCGGTTTGTAGTTACCCACCCATAGTTCACCAAAGTCGTTATTTTTAAGCACGCCACGGTAAGCGCTTTGCGCTTGTTTTAGTATTTCTTCTCGGTGGGCGACAAATAAAAAGTGTGCGTTTGGGTTTTTATCGTAAACGGTTTTAAAGTCGAACGCCGATATGATGGTTTTACCTGTGCCGGTTGCAGCTACTACTAAGTTTTTAAAGCGATTATGCACGCTGCGCTCTACGCTTAGCTTTTCTAAAATGGCTAGCTGGTGCGTTTTTGGTGTTATATCAAAATAAAACTGGCTGCTTGCTTGGCCAACTCCGCGTTGCTCGTTAAGTGAATTAATGAGCTTTTCTTTACATTCAGCTTTGCCTGTAAATAACTCGAAATCTGGCGATTGCCAGTAGGTTTCAAAGGTACTTTTGGTTTTGGCTATGATGTGCGGTATTTCTTGCGCGGTAATTTTTAAGTTCCATTCAAGGCCACTGGTAAGCGCCGAATGCGATAAGTTAGAAGATCCAATATATCCTGTATGAAAACCCGTATTACGCATAAACAAGTACGACTTTGCGTGGAGGCGTTCTTGCTGGTTGTTATAGCTTAGCTTTACTTCGGTATTTGGTAGGTTTGCTAAAAACTCAACCGCCTTTGCATCCGTTGCGCCCATGTACGAGGTAGTAATAACTTTGAGTTTATTGCCGCTTTTAGTAAACGCTTCAAGTTCATTTTTAAAAATTCGCAGCCCTGTCCATTTTATAAATGAGACAAGCCAGTAAATTGTATCGGACGATTTAATCTCGCGCTTTAGCTCGGTTTCAAGCGATATACCTGCATTAGCACCGCTGAATAACTCGCTTTGTGTAAGCCCTGTGAGTGGAAATATATCACTTGAGTAATCTTTAAGATTGGCAGCAATAGGGTTTTGGGTATTAAATAGCGCGGTAAGTATTCGGCCTTGGCTGTCAATAAGGTTTTCATTGATCAGCTCGTCATCGCGAATATGATCCTTAAGCCAAAGCACAAGGCTGTTTGCGAGGTTAATTTGTTCTTCCAAGCGCTTTTTTGAATTAGGGATTGCATCAATGGCATGTTCAACTAGCTTACCTAAAAAGCGCGAAAGCCACGTAGCCGCCTCTGCCGATTCCAGCTGGCGTTCGCCCACATAAAATTGGTCACGATTTAAATTTTGCTCAATTACTTGCGTAATTAACTGCTCGTAAATACCAATCTGTTGCATTAAATCGCTCCCTGTTTGCGAGCATTCAGTTTACTAAAAAATGCAATGTAAACAAGCATTAACTCATTATTGAATTAAAGACCAATGCTAAGACAATTCCCCCGTGATAACACCCGAAATTGAATTAATGATGAGTAATTTACAGCATGGATGCGCGTTAAGCGAAGCTTACACACGGACGTGTTTCATCGCGTTTACGTTCATATCATTAATTTAAATTGAGGAAACAGTGTGATCCTCGGGGCGCCGAGAGATTCCAAAGAGAAGTCGGCGGTTACTTCTCTTTGGTTGCCATCGCCAACGCGATAAAAGTAAACACAATTTAAAAGCTGCGCTTTTCGCGCAAGCAATCCTTGCGCCCGCAAATTAATTATTATGTTTATAATCTAATAACCATGACACTTTAGTTATTTTTAGCGTTAGCTCTGGTGTGAGTTTTATTTTTTAAGTATTGTGGTTTAACTATTATGCCGGGCTAATTTAATGAAAATAAAAACACGTCATGTAGTGTTGTTAGCTGTAATACTGCTGATTTTACACTTTTTTTATAAACCTAATACCGCTGTGATTGTAGTAAATAATGACACGCATAAAGCCCAAAGTGCTGAGAGTTATACGCATGTGTATACTACTGAAACTGTTAATAATAAGCGTGTTGGTAATGTAGCCAATAAAGCTAAAGCCCAGCCTAAAGCTGCTCCAGTACAACAAAATAGTTGCGAGTTGGTGCACGACCCAGAAGAACTTGAATACGCGCAAAGTGAGTTGTCGCAATTAAACGATAATCTCGATTTCACTAGCGAAACGTTTGATATTGGGCCATATACGTCGGTTAAATTAATTACCCCTAATGTAAATAGCGATTACCATAAAACGCTGCGTATTCGTTTATTTGAAGCATACGAAAAGTATCAAAACTTATTTGGTTTATACCCCGACAAACCCATTTTAATGAACTTGGTTGTATTACCTAATCATTATTACGACGATTATGTGTCGCGCTTTGGGGCTTTACCAAGCAACAATGCGGGAATTTATTTTGGTAAAAATAATACGGCGTTGGTGAGGTTTGACCCGGCCGATCCGCAAGGTAGTTTGCGCGTAGCCATACACGAGGCAATGCATGTTATTAATTTTAATTTAATTGGCAGTACGCCTAGGTGGTTAAACGAGGGAATAGCTGAAGTTTTTGAAAATACGCTGATTTATAAAACTAATCGGGCTATTGCTATTCCTACTAAGCGTGTGCGCCGAACGTATATGGAATTTAGATCGTTAATTGATTCAGAATCGTTGTGGGAGCAGCAGTCTTACCGTGGCGATTTATACGCAAATGCGAATAATTGGGTGGCGTTTTTTATTCAGCATAAGCATGGCAGAAGATTGTTAAAGGCGATTGTGCAGGGTGAGGCTAAAAATCCGTGCAATACGCTTGAGAATGAGGTGATTTTAAATGCGCTTTCTACCTATTTTATAGATTACGAGCAGGCGTATTTGGTGTGGTTTAAGGCGTCGCAGCAGGTTAAGGGCGAGTTTATTCCTGTTTATTAAGTTGTGTTGTTGATTTAAAAGCGCGGGGCAAATTTTAATGCACAAAGAGAAGCGAATGAGAAGCCAGAGTGAATTTAGCTTGGTTTTGTAGACGTAGAGCTTGCTCACGTTAGAAGCGGCAGCTTCTTGTTATTATTTAAAATAAATATTACCACAGAGTACACCGAGGCGCTTTGCGCTACACAGAGTTAAAAAGATTGGTTAGTTACTTTTTTTGATCTTTTCCTTCACTTCTCGGTGGTGAAACAATTTCGTTTATAGCATAAGTAAAAGCGTTGCTTTTAAACGCCAGCAAGCTGCGCGTCTACCAGTAAATTTAACCCCTTTGTGATTAATTTGCTTTTAAGACCATAATGCACAAAGAGAAGTGAATGAGGAGTAAATGAAAAGATCAAAACCAATGTTTAGTTTATCTTTATACACGCCGAGTTTGCACACGCAGCCATTTATCAAATCGCTTAATCCCTACCTCTAAAGCGCAGCGTCTCTTGACCTCTTTGTGAATCATTGGCTTTTAAAACCTTAATGGCACAAAGAGAACAAAATGAGGAGTAAATGAGCAGACAAAATGACAAGGTTAAGTGATTTTTATGTCACCACAGAGTGCACCGAGGCGCTTTGCGCTACACAGAGTTAAAAAGATTGGTTTGGTCACTTTTACTGGTCTTCTCCTTCACTTCTCGGTGGTGAAACAATTACTTTATAACCACGTAAAAGCGTTGCTTTTAACGCCAGCAAGCTGCGCGTCTACCAGTAAATTTAACCCCTTTGTGGTTAATTTGCTTTAAGACCATAATGCACAAAGAGAACAAAATGAGGAGTAAATGAGAAGAGCCAAGTCATTTGATTTATTGGTTTTTTAATCACGAGTCACTTGATCACTTTTCTAAAAGCGCAGCGGCTCTTACCCTCTTTGTGAATCATTGGCTTTTAAAACCGTGATGTAAAAAGGGAAGTGAGTGAGGTTGCTACTCTTTTGTTTGTAACTTTTTGGCGCGTTCTTCTGCGTCTATTAATGCTTGTGATTTAGGGGCGCGTTGTTTTTCTTCTATTTTAGGTTTTTCGGCTGAGTTTGGGTCCCAGCTTGCATCAAGCGATAGGTTGGCAAACGGGTTGCTGTTATCTGCTTTTTTAGGCTCAGGTGCCGCCTCTGTAAGGTCGGGTTTTGTTTCAGGTGTTTTTTCTGGCGCTGGTGGCTTGGGCATTGTTTGTGCCGGCTCTATATTGCGTGGTTTTTTCTTTTTACCGGGTAGTGGTGCATTAGGGTCGAACGTACGTACTTCGGGCTCTTTAAAGTCGTGTTCGGTTTTAATTGCAGGCGCATCTGATTCGGGTTTATCTAAAGTAGTAGGTTTACTTGTTGGCAGTGGCTCAGGTGTTTGCTCTGCTGGTTTTTCTGTGTGTGTTATGGGCTCTTTATTGTTTTCGACCGGCGTTACTGGTGCCGGCTCTGGTTTCACTGGGCTGTGCTTGCGTTGTTTTTTGACAGGTTTAGCATCTGGATCAAAGTCGCGCACTTGGGGTTCGTTAAAGCTGCTGGCGTTTTTAATACGCGCTAATGTGGTTTTGGCTGCGGCTTCAAACTCGGCGGTATTAGGTTGTGGTTTTTCTTCGCTTGGTGTTTCATTTTTAATTGGGTCATTAACGGGCGCTGTTGGTTCGGCTGTTTCGGTGGCTAATTGCTCTGTGGGTGCCGGTGTATTATGTGTGGTTTTTGGTTGCTGTAGCGCTGGTGTTACTTCGGTTGGTTGTTTTTCAACGGTTTGTGTATTTTGCATTTGCGTATTTGCTGTTGTAACGGCGGCGTTAGCATTGCTTTGCTTTGCGCGGCGCAAACGAATGATCACCATTGCGCCAATAAGCACAACCAGCACTAATACAAAACTTGGTAATAATAACGAGCTAGGTTGCTCGCGCGCTGGTTGCGGGGCAATCACTGGCGCTGGCTTTATCACCGGCGCGACTGTTGGTTCTGGGTTTTGTATAACGGGTGCAGCTTGCTCTGTTGTTTTAATTGGCGCTGCTTCTTGTGTTTTTTCTGATGCTTGTTCAGGTTTTAGCGTGGCAACTGGCTCTGCAAGCGTTTGGTCGTCAGCTGTGTTTTTAGGCTCGTTTGCTTCAACGGGGGTTGTTTGTGTAGGCTCTATATCAATGGTTACTTCGCTTGCATTAGCATCAATCATGTCGCTAATTTGCTGCTTTTGTTCATCGGTTAAGTTAAGCGTTTTTTCGTCTATTAGCCCATCGGTTGTTTGACTTTCAGGTTCAATAACCGGAGCGGGTTGCACACTGTTTGGTTGTGGTTGAGTCACTATTACACTGGGTTCAGGCTCTTTTACTATAGGTTTAGCTTGTGTAAGTACTTGCTTAGGTTTGTTGCAATTTTTTTTGTAATCACGCGCCGCTTTACGGTATTTTTCGCTTGTTTTGTTATTACTGTATTGCTGTACTTCTTGCTTTATAAGTATGCACATTGCTTCGTTATAAGCAGCGCTGTTAACACTATAAAATAAGGCAAAACAAAGCGTCAGGCGTGTGAGTAAAGTGGTCATAAGGGTGGTTAGCGTTTAATCATTAATAAGTTGATTTTAAGCGTAAAATTAAAAATTATCTAGGGGAGCCTTACGCTTAATAGCGAGCCAATAAGGCAAAGCCCAATTCGTTTTAATGTTAACGCTTAAACAGCGGTTGTTAAGTGGCGCTAAGTAGGCGCCATTTTGTATTAGCTTACTACCATAAGGCTGCGGTATTCGTCGTAAGCAAATTGGTCGGTCATGCCGCTAATGTAATCTTGAATTAGTCGGCATCGGTAATAAAACTCGTAGGCTGCATAGTGGTCGGGCTCTTCTTGCATGGCGTCTATGGCATGTTGATAGCTATTTAAATGCTTTTTAGAGAGCTTTTTAACGAGTCTTGATTCGATGAGTAGGCGTTTGTCGCCATTCAGGGCGCGTTTAAAGTCGTCGCTTGTTAGTTGCAGTAGCGGTTTGTAGCTGTCGAGTAGGCCGTTAATGATTCTGTAGCCTTGTAGCTCAAGTTTTTCTACTTCTTTATCTGAAAACACATGCGCCAGGGCAACTTGTTTAAGCGTTTGTGTTACGGCGTGCAAGTGGCTTCGGTCTTCTAGTAGGGCGTGGTTAAAGTCGCCGTGATAAATGGGTTCTATGTTTTCTATAAACCGTTTGGCTGCATGGTTAACTAACGGGTGCAGTAGAGCAACACGCAGGTATATAAAAAATTCACTATTAAAGTTATACGGTTGTGCTTTGCCTCGCTCGAGTGCGTAGTCTACCGCTTTGCTAACAAAGTCTTGGTGGTCTGTGTCGTCAATGGTTAGATTTATAAGTACTTTTTGATAGTGATTTTTAAGTACAGTGCACAGTAGCTCAATGGTTATTATGCCTTTTTCTACGGCGTCTTCTATGTCGGCTAGGCAGTACGATATATCGTCGGCGGCTTCCATTATGTAACTGGCCGGATGGCGGCAGTATGGCTCTATGGTTAATTCGTTTTGTAATGCCTCTATAAAGGCTTTTTCGCTGTAGTAGTAGCCTACTTTTTTCATTAAGTAGTTTTTATTTTGGGGTATGTCTTTTATATCAAGCCCTGCTGGGCGGGTGTATTTTAAAATACCAGCACTTTGGCTGTAAGTTAGGTTTAGGGTTTGCAATGAATGAATAATACGAATGCCTTGGGCATTGCCTTCAAAGTTGCAAATGTCTTGCGCTAAGTGCTTAAAAATAACACCAATGCCGGTATTTGGCTCGCGGCATCGCTCGGGGGTAACACTGGCTAAATTAGTATTAAACCAGTGGTTTATTGCTGCTTCGCCAAAGTGCCCAAAAGGTGGATTGCCAATGTCGTGCATTAGGCAGGCCATTTCTACTAGGCTTTCGAGCGGGCGCTCTAGGTCGGTTAAACCAAAGTCTGTTTGTTGTTGGTAGCTTAAGTTGGCAAAAATACGCTGTACAATAAAGCGGCCAACTTGTTGAACTTCAAGCGAGTGAGTTAACCTTGAACGCACTGCGGCATTTCGCTCTAGCGGAAATACTTGTGTTTTTTGTTGTAAGCGACGAATAGCGGCGCTGTTCATTATGCGACCACGGTCGCTTTCAAGCGCCATTTGTAAATTAGAGGTGGTTCGGTACATGCGCGCGGGGGTTATTTTTTTACTAAAGTCGATAGTCATCGGTGTCCTTGTTTGGTGTTGACGACTGGCAAAGTAAGTGCGCGGTGTCATTCTTTTTTAATACTTACTTGTTAATATATACACCTAGACGAGTTAGGTACAGGTGCTTGTATCATTTAAGGCCCTTCAATTGTATTATAAAGCTATATTTTTCAGTATTTAACGCATTTTAATGTAGGCGAGTATTTATAATGAAGTATGTGTTTTTAAAGGTAATGATATTGGCATCTTTGGTGCTTACTAGTCATTTAGCGTTTGCGGCAAAAGAGCAAACCGTAGTGCTTGTGTCGATTGACGGTTTTAGATGGGATTACATTGAAAAACACGGGGCACCTAATTTAAAAGCCATGGCAGAAAAAGGCGTAAGGGCACAAAAGTTAATACCGGTTTACCCCACTAAAACGTTTCCTAACCATATTTCTATTGTGACTGGGTTATTGCCCGTAAATCACGGCATTGTTGATAACAAATTTTGCGACAAAGCGCGTAATAACGAATGTTACAGTATGGGCAAAGCATTAGGCGACAGCACGTGGGTAAAGGGTATTCCGTTATGGAATTTAGCTAAAATGCAGGGGCTTAAGTCGGCGGCGTATTTTTGGCCTGAGTCGGATGCGCGTTTTAATGGTATGACCCCCGACTATTTTTATCATTATTCTAAACACAGTGAATACCAAGGCCGTGTTGATCAAATTATTCAGTGGTTAAGCTTACCTAAGGCGCAGCGCCCTCGCTTTGTTGCTAGTTATTTTTCGTTAGTAGATAGCATGGGGCACGAATTTGGCCCCGACGCACCGCAAACACGCGATGCAGTTAAACAGCTCGATACGTTAATGGGGCAGTTGCAAGCGCGTTTGAGTAAGCTAGAGCAGGATGTGAATTTAGTGATTGTGTCGGATCATGGTATGGCGGTTGTTGATCCTAATGAAAGTATTTTACTAAACACGTTACCTAGCGATGACGGTTTTATAGTTAAAAACACGGGGCCTCGCTTACTTATATACGCAAAGCCCGAAACCAGCGCAGCTAACATAGCCAATTACAAAGCACGTTTGCGCGATGCGGCTAATGGCCGCTATACAGTGTTAACCGATGAGCAGTTAGCTGGGTATCATTATAATAAAGGGAGCCGTGTGGGCGATATTATTGCGCAAACTAACGCGCCGGCTGTGTTTACAAGTAAGGGTAAATCGACGTATGTTGGCACACATGGTTATGCTTACACAGACGACATGGCGGCCACGTTTATTGCCACTGGGCCTGCGTTTAAACAAGGTGTTAGCCTTGAAAAAGTAAATAACCTCGACATTTACCCGGTGCTTGCAAAAGTAATGGGCTTAAAGCTATTAAATAAAGTAGATGGCGATGGTAAAACGTTAATGCCGGCTATTAAGCAAAAGGTGGTTGTGCATTAAAAAGAGCGCATAACGCGCTCCAAAGGGACTAATACCAATCCGCAATAATACTTGATTATTTTTAGGGGCTAAAATAAATCACTTAATTAAACGGATTGGAATAACAAAATAACGTAAGCGGGCTAATAAATCGGCCCGCTTTTTACTAACTTACTTAAAGTTAGCAATACTTGTTTTTGTTGCCGTTACAGTACGAATTGCGTATGCCTGGTTTGTAATACCGTAAGGAATACCGTTTACGCTCCAATTTGGGTTAGAGAAGTAATCGTACTGAGTTGCACTACCAAATACTTGTGGGTACGCCATGATACTTGCAAATTCATTTTGTACACCGTGGCCCATGCCGTCTGTATAAACACCACCCGACGTATCACCTTGCTTACGTGAATGCGCTAAACCTTGGTTATGGCCTAGCTCGTGTACAAATGTGCTTGCGCCACAGTCAATCGCCGTGATTGAGTACATACGATCGCTCATTGAGCTGTAAAGGTTGCCGTTTGTACCTTGTCCAACCCATGCTAAACCACATGAAATTAAGCCAGCACCTGCACTTTGGCCCATACCCAGTACTGCAACCATATCGGCTTTCCAGCCTGTACGCAGGTTATCTACGTAGCTGCTGTTTGTTACTGCATTAAGCCAGTCTTCAGACGGTGTAATTGCGTAGTCGCCTAAGTTTTGCGAACCCACTAAACGTAATGTGATATCTACACCATTTTGGCTGTAAACTTGATTACTAAACGCAATCAGCTGGTTAATTTTTGTATTAATATTGCTGGTTGCTGCAGCCGATTGGTCGGTATATAAAATACCAATATCGATTGTCTCTGCTTGTGCTGTGCTTGCAGCGCACAATGCAGCGGCTACTGCCGTTTTTATGATTACATTCTTCATTGTTGTATTTCCTTACTCTTGTAGTGGTTAATATAGTTATTATTAAATTTTGCTTAAGCATAACGAGCACGCTTAAGCAGCCATTTAATGGGGCTTAATATAAAAAATTAGGTACTAGTAATCCGCGATAGCACTTAATTGAGCGAGCGGAATAGGTAGTTAGCCGTCGGTTTTAGGGGCAAACATATCGGCAGCGCTATTGGTTTTTGGTTGTGGGGCACTCACGTTGTGCTCAATATGGCTTTTATATAAATCGCGTTTAGCTGCTATCCAGCCGTACTGGCCTTTGCTTTCAAATACGTAGTTACCAGAAGGCGCGGTAAATTGGCCGTATACAGCGTCTTTTCCAACAGTAAGTACCGTGTTGTGCATACGTCCGTCAACGCCAAGTACTTTTCCAAAAATGCTTTTGTCGCCATTGGCTGACTCAATAACGTTAGTGACTTCGGCGGTGTAAGTTTCGGTTGTTTGTGGAATAGCTAGGTCAAAATTTTCGCCTGTTTTAAGTGCCTGTAAACTGGCTAGGTCAAACTCTATGTAGGCTTCGTTATTAAGATCGGTAGGCAGCACCTTGGCATCGGTAAGTACTGCTTTTGCACGGTCAGACAAGCGATTCACCGCGTCAAAGCTTTCAAAAGGGGCTGTTTGCTCTATTTTTGGCGTTGCTTTTATCGGATCTTTGCTCATATCAATAGGCGCTGGTGCTTTGGTTGTGCGTGTTTTTTGCAGATCAATAGGTACAAAATCGATTGCGATTGGGGCAATAGGCTCCTCGGCTTTATTGGTCTCAATTACTACTTTGTAAATGGCGAATGCGAGTACCGCAGTAGCAACGGCAGCAATGATTAAACGCTTCATTTGTTTCTCTTTTGGTGTTTTTGGTTAACTATTTGTTACTTTTATACTAAGTGAGTGATTAGATCAAGTTTGCTTGTTTAGTATTAATGTATTGGTTTTTTGTTTTTTAAGTTATTGTTAAGTAATGCTTAGGTTGTTTTTAGTACATTTTAGGTATTGCTTTTTGTAGGTTTTATGGGGCCTGTGGCGCTTTTATAGGTACTTGTTTGTTTTTTAAAGTGCAATAATTTGAAGGTGTAAAATTTTTTAAAATAAAAATGAAAATAATTCACGATTCTTACACTAATAGCCAATTGCAATGTGAAATTGAGCAACGTATGTTGTTTGCATAAAAATAAATGCAAGAGGGACTTATGACGTTTTCAGATCAATTACTTAACCGAGTAACAGCTGGATTAGTGGCAGTGATTATTGGTTTTGCAAGTTCTATTGCATTAATTTATCAGGTTGTGATCACCCTTGGCGGAACGCCCGATTTAGTAGCGAGCTGGATTTTAATGCTAGGTTTAGTAATGGGAACAACCTCAATTGGATTATCGTACTATTACAAAGTTCCTGTTTTAATTGCATGGTCGACCACCGGAGCCGCATTACTTATATCAAGCGCACAAGGGTATAACTTGAACGAAGCCGTTGGGGCATTTATGTTTGCCGCGTTGTTGGTTTTTTTGTCGGGGATTACGGGTTGGTTTGAAAAAATAATGAACCGAATACCCATTGAGCTTGCCTGTGCTATGTTGGCCGGTGTGCTGGTTACTTTTGGTATAGATGTATTTAATTTTATGAACGATATGCCCTTAGTTATAGGGCTAATGGTGTTGGTTTATTTTGTGGGTAAGCGCTTTTTTGCGCGCTTTGCGATGTTAAGTGTATTAATTGTTGGTGTGTTATTAGCGTGGCAATTTGGCTACATAGATACCAGCGCGTTACAGTGGAAAATGAGCCACTTTACCTATATTGCCCCTTCGTTTAATGTACAAGCCTGTATAAGCATTGGTTTACCTTTATATATTGTGACCATGACGTCTCAAAATTTGCCTGGTATTGCGGTATTAAAGGCACACAATTATGAGGCGCCTATTTCGTCATCGCTTAATGTTACGGGGCTGGTGAATGTGCTTTGTGCGCCGTTTGGGGCGTATTCAATTAATTTAGCCGCGATTACGGCGGCTATTTGTATGAGTGATGAGGCCGATAAAAACCCGGATAAACGCTATTGGGCAAGTATTGCGGGCGGTGTGTTTTATATTTTAATGGCGTTGTGTGCTGCAACTTTAGTGGGGTTGGTGGCAAGTTTACCGCAAGCACTTATTTTAGCTTTGGCGGGCATAGCTTTGTTTGGCACTATTGCTAATAGTTTGCAGCAGGCGTTAACGGGTTCGCAATATACTGAGGCTGCAATAGTGACGTTTTTGGTGACGGCGTCTGATTTAACGCTGTTTTCAGTAGGTTCTGCTTTTTGGGGAATTATTGCAGGAGTGTGTACCGTGATGATCACTCGTAAGGGTTAATAATGGTGGGGTTTAAGTAAAATAGCATCGCCTCTAATCTTTTTTTGAGTAATGGGCTTTTAGATCTTTAATGCACAAAGAGAAGCAAATGAGGAGTAAATGAGCAGTTAAAGTGACAAGCGGTGTTTTAGTTTATTTTTGTAGACGTAGAGCTTGCTCACGTTAGAAGCGGCAGCTTCTTGTTATTTACAATAAATATCACCACAGAGCACACCGAGGCGCTTCGCGCTACACAGAGTTAAAAAGTATTGGTTTGGTCACTTCTCATGGTCTTCTTCTTCACTTCTTGGTGGTGAAACAATCACTTTTATACCCCTTAAAAGCGTTGCTTTTAAACGCAAGCAAGCTGCGTGTCTACCAGTAAATTTAACCTCTTTGTGAGTCATTGGCTTTTAAAATCTTAATGCACAAATAGAACAAAATGAGGAGTAAATGAGTAACAAAAGTAAGTGGGCTTAAGTTATTTGCTTTCGCGTTAGTAAGTTTAAGGTCTGGCCAATGAAAGGTACGAGGCTGTTTCGTTGAGCGTTGTTTTAAACCTGCTTTGCATCAATTTAAAGCATCTTGCAAACAATTTAAATACTGCTAAAGTAATCATTATCATGTTAATGACTGACTAAGTGTGCATATATGAGATCTGGGCAAGCGTTAAAATTGGCGAATCGATTGGGTGATTTAATTCGTCAGCACCGCACTTTGCATTATACCCAAAGTACGTTTGCTAAAATGATAGGTGTATCTCGCTCAACGGTACAAAAACTTGAGCAAGGTGAGGTGGTAAAAAGCGATATATTGTTTGAGGCTTTAGTTGCGCTTCAGTTACAAGGTTCGTTGTTAGACGAGGTTAATGAGTTAGTTGCAGATGCGGGTGGTTATAATGCAAGGCAACGCAAAGGCCGTAAAACTCAGGAGGTTAATGATGACTTCTGAGGCTTATGTTTTTATTGATGGTTTGGAAGACACCCCTATTATTTGTGGTTTTTTTAAGCTAAATACACAAACAGGTCGAGGTGAGTTTAATTACGGTAAAAGTTACCTTGCACGGCCAGATGCGTTTGCTCTTGATCCGGTGCACTTACCGTTAAAGCCTGGCATTGTTAGTTATTCGGCGAATAAAGGTATATTTGGCGTCTTAAGTGACGCCGGCGCGGACTCTTGGGGCCGTAAGCTTATATTATCATTACATAATACTAGGCCAAAAAATGAGCTTGAGTTTTTACTAGCTGGGTCTGGGTATGGTGTGGGCGCTTTGGTTTTTAGTTTGTCGCGCAGTGCATCAAAGCATAAAACTAATAAAAATACGTTAGCCGATTTAGCGTTTTTAGATCAAGCTAAAGACGATTTACTCGCTGATAAGGCTATCTCACTCGAGGCAAAAAAAGCCTTTGAGTTTGGTCAAAGTATGGGTGGTGCAAGGCCTAAAACATCAGTAAAAATTGGTGATAAACTTTACTTGGCAAAATTTAATCGTCAAGATGATTTGTTCAATTTAGTTAGGGCTGAGCATGGGGCTATGTGTATGGCTAATGAATTGGGTATTCGTACTGCAAATACCTGTATTCATGAAACAGAAAATGGTGACGTGTTGTTAGTTGAACGTTTTGATGTAAGTGATGGCTTGCCAACTCATCATTTTTTGAGCGCTAATAGTTTGCTACAAACACCTAAAGTCGCGTTAAGCGATTTAGCAACTTACTATAGTTACGCTGAATTGGCTGAGTTTATTCGCCACCACACAGGTGAATTTGCTGATGATGCTACTGAGCTGTTTAGGCGAATGGTATTTAACGTATTTATAGGTAATGCAGATGACCACAGCCGTAACCATGCATTTTTGTATAATTTTCTTGAGCAAGCGTGGCGCATGAGCCCTGCTTACGATATTACTCCAATTAATAACTCAAAGCAGCATGGCTTAGGGCTTGGTGATGATGGCCGCTATGCGAGTATCGATAATATTCTGTCGCAAGCTAAACGCTTTGGTTTAAATAATGCTCAGGCAAAAAAGATTATTACTGAGATTGAGTGTTATGTTCGCCAATGGCCGGCTCATTTCAAGCGCTTCGCTAATATTAGTGAGGCTGATATAAAGCGCTTAGAAAGTGTAATACCTTCTATAACCTAATAAGGAATGATTGAAAGAGCGAAGCTAGTGTTTAGTTTTTCATGTGCGTTGAGCTTGCTGATGTTAGAAGTAAAGTTTTCCGTTATTAAACACAATCACTTCTCTAAAAGCGCAGCGGCTCTTGACCTCTTTGTGATTAATTCGCTTTAAGACCGTAATGCACAAAGAGAAGCGAATGAGGAGTAAATAGCAACTAAAGTAACAGGCGGTATTTTAGTTTGTTTTTGTAGACGTAGAGCTTGCTCACGTTAGAAGCGGCAGCTTCTTGTTATTTAAAATAAATATCACCACAGAGTACACCGAGGCGCTTTGCGCTACACAGAGTTAAAATATTGTTTTGGTCACTTCTCCTGGTCTTCTCCTTCACTTCTCGGTGGTGAAACAATCACTTTTATACCCCTTAAAAGCGTTGCTTTTAAACGCAAGCAAGCTGCGTGTCTACCAGTAAATTTAACCTCTTTGTGAGTCATTGGCTTTTAAAATCTTAATGCACAAATAGAAGCGAATGAGGAGTAAATGAGCAACTAAAATGACAGGGTTAAGTGATCTTTTATCACCACAGAGCACACCGAGGCGCTTTGCGCTACACAGAGTTAAAAAGATTGGTTTTGTTGCTTCTCCTGGTTTTCTCCTTCACCTCTCGGTGGTAAGTTAGTTACTTTTATAACCCTTCAAGGCATTTTTAAACAAAAGCAAAGCACGTCTATAGGTAAATTCAGCCATGGCATTGTAAATGATGGGCTTTTTCACTAACTCCAAAAGCGCAGCGTCTCTTAACCTCTTGGTGAAGAGTGGGCATAAAAAAAGGCGTTAATATTAACGCCTTGTTTATTATATTGAGCTGATTACAACATCGGTTTTAACACATCAAATATGGCTTCAATGTGGTCGTCTCTGTCGTTTAAAGCAGGGATGTATCGGTATTTTTCGCCGCCGGCTTCTTCAAAAATCTCACGGTTTTCACCTTCTAACTCTTCAAGAGTTTCGAGGCAATCGGCGCTGAACGCTGGGCTTATAATTGCAACGTCTTTAATTCCCTCAGCTGGCAGGCTTTCAAGCGTAGCATCGGTGTAAGGCTTTAACCATTCAGCTTTACCAAATCGGCTTTGGAAAGTGCTAATAACGTTATCTTTATCAAGGCCAAGTTTTTCAACAACAAGTCGTGTTGTTTGTAAACACAGGCAATGGTACGGATCGCCATTGTCTAAAAATAGCTTTGGCATACCATGGTATGAAAACACTATTTTTTGCGGCATGCCATTGGCTGCTAGGTCTTCACTTATGCTGTTAGCCAATGACTCAATATACGTGGTGTTTTTATGATAGCCATTTATAAAATGAAGCTCAGGAACCCAGCGCCATTTGCGTAGTACGCTTGATACGGCGTCAAATGTAGAACCCGTTGTTGGACTTGAATATTGTGGGTACATTGGCATGATAATAATGCGCGTAAGGCCTTTGTCTCTTAGCTCCTCAAGGCCTGCTTCTATTGAAGGATTGCCATAACGCATAGCCATAACAACTTCGGTGTTTGTGTAGCCTTTTTGCTTTAATAATGTGTTGAGCTTTTCGCTTTGTTGACGCGTAATGTGTGTGAGGGGCGACCCGTTTTCTGTCCAAATGCTTTTGTATAGCTTTGCTGAACGTTTTGGGCGTACTCGTAAAATGATGCCATGTAGTATGATCATCCATACAAGGCGCGGTATTTCGACTATACGTGGGTCAGACAAAAACTCGCGTAAGTAAATACGAAGTGCCGCGGCCGTTGGAGCATCTGGGCTCCCTAAATTAGTAAGTAGTATTCCCGTTTTTTGATTAAAACGCCCGTCGTGGGGATTGTCGGTTACGGCAGAAAATCGCGACACGTTGTGCTCCTTCAAGCAAAGTTATATTGATATTTTAGGCTTATTGTAACGAAAAAAAGCCTGCTTTAGATCAATCATTTAGCGCTTTTAATCATAATTCTAAAGGGGGTTGGTTTTTTAGCTTCAAGTTGTTGTAATTTTTCAATTGATTTACGGCTAAATACATGGCCTTTTGGTAGTAACATAATGCCGGTATGGCTCTGAAGCGTATTGCCCAGTACCATGTTCTCTTTGAGCTCTTGTGCGTTGCAAATATTAACTGAGCCTGCTGTGCTTTTCTTTTCTTTCATCTTATTGTGGCTGGCTTCAAGTGCTCGCACAATTTTAGGGTGATAAAATGTACCGCTGTATAGCTTTATAGTGTCGAGCGCGTGCTGGTGGTGCTCAGCTTCGTTATCGCCCACACTTTGCTCATATGCGTCCCAGTAATCACGTGCAACACTAAGTACCATGGCGCCAATGGGTATTTCGTTACCCGAAAGCCCTTTGGGTAACCCGTTGCCGTTATAGCGTTCAAATTGATAGTAAATAGCGTCAGACACGTCGTGTAAATGCAGTGCAGGCATAAGCATTAGTTGCGCGGTGCTGGGGTGAGTGTAAAAGGCTTTGCGTTGTGCTTCGGTAAGTTTGTTCACTGGCTTTTTATAAAGATCGGGGTCCATTGCAAGTAGCCCAATTTGCGCTAGATAACCAGCCGTTGGAGCAAGCTCTATACTTTTTTGTGATGCATTTAAATACAAGGCTATATGAGTACAGGTATTGGCAATGTTTTGCGCTTTATTACCGTCGAGATAGGGGTTAGCGTTAATAAAATTATAGAGTAGCTCTACGGTAGACTTATGCTCGTTTTTTTCTCGCTCATTGGCTTTTTCAAGCTGCCTGAGAACTTGTTTTATTTGTTTTGTGCGTTTTTCTACTCTGAGTTCTAACGACTGATTCAGTTCGGTTAACTGCGCATTTTGTTTTTTGACATGGGCTTGCAGTAACTCGTTGTGTTTTTTTAAACGAAACTTTTCTACGGCTGATTTTATAACGCTGATTAAGTGATCGTTTTGCCAAGGCTTTTGAATATAGGCGTTGATCCCCCCATCATTGACAGCACTGACCGTTGACTCTAAATCAGAGAAACCCGTTAATAAAATACGTTGAGTATCAGGAGCTAGCTTTTTTGCCTTTGCTAAAAATTCTGCGCCACTCATTTTTGGCATACGCATATCACTTATAACCACGTCAAACTGTGTGGCTGACATTTTTTGAAGCGCGTCGTGCCCGTCTGTCGATACAACCACATTAAATTTGTTCATGCGCAACAATCGTACAAGTGACTTTAAAACACTTGCTTCGTCATCTAGGCATAAAATATGCGCAGGTCGATTGTTAAATTCTTCTAGTTCAGAGGTTTTTTGCATTAAATAAGGCCAGCCAATTCTGATATATAGTTAAATTTAGTCTAACCTGGGCGTATAAACAACTGAATTGATAGATTTTAATAATTATGATGTATTTTACTAATGCGTGAATTTAAGGCCTTTGAAAAATAACAAAAACTCAGCATGAAAGGCTAATTTGTAGGATAATTTTTTGCAGAAATCACTAATTACTTCTACTCTAAAACAGAGGGTTACGTACTAATATTGTATAGTGAGGACTGTATGCCAATACCGGTTACGATAGCTGATGACTCAGCACTTTCAAGAAAAACAATTAAACGCGCACTCCCTGAAGATTGGGATATAACTATTCATGAAGCTAAAAATGGCGTAGAGGCATTAGAAGCTGTGCATACTGGGTTAGCAGAGGTACTTTTTTTAGACTTACAAATGCCACAAATGGATGGTTTTGAAGTATTAAAAGAGCTACAGCAGGAACACCAAAAAACCATAGTGATAGTAATTAGTGCTGATATTCAACCAGCAGCACAGGCGCTTGTTAGCTCAATGGGCGCTTTTAGGTTTTTACAAAAGCCTTTAAAGGCTGATCAATTACGCGAAACCTTGCTGGATGTTGGTTTGTTATGATTGAAATAAATGAAGATGAGCGCGATGCGCTTCAAGAAATAATGAACATTTCTATGGGGCAGGCGGCCGATGCACTTGCACGCCTTATTCAAACTAAGGTGTCGTTGTCTATTCCTGCTATTCAAGCAATGTCTCCTGAAGACTTTCAGGGGATGATTAATAGCCTCTCTGATAATTGGTTTGCACGGCAGTCTTTCACGGGCACCATTCGTGGCGAAGTGATAATGAGCATGCATAAAGATGGCTGTAATGCGTTAGCAGAGGTTATGGACTTTGATTTACCACTTGATGATGCCGCTACAGAAGAGCTTGTTTTAGAAGTTACCAATATTTTATCTGCTGCTTGCTTGCAGGGATTTACAAGCCAGCTTGAGTTATCGACGCAATTGAATATGCCTGCGTTTTATTACCCATTACAATCGGTGCATAGCAACGAGTGGTCGTCTATTTTAATTATAGAAGTAGAGTTTTTTATAGAGCAAATGCAATTTGATGCGCGCATACTCATTGGCTTAAGCGAAGGCTCAATTGAACAACTGTTAATACCCATAAAAGCTTTATTGGAGGATTAATGGAGAAAAGTGAGTTTGAGCGGGTCATTGAACAGCTTCCTATTGGTGCATGCATTATAAACCAAGATATGACCATCACATTCGCTAACCCTACATTTTTAGGTGGTTTAACTATTCGCCAGCCCGACCTAGTTGGTCAGCACTTATTAAGCGTATTTGAAGAGCAAGCACGTTTTTTAAAACGTAAAATTGACAGTGTACTTATTTTAAAAAATCCTAGCTTTAGTTATTGGCAACAACGCCCCCATGTATTCCCTATGCGCAGTAGTCGCCCTATTACAGGAGACGAGTCGCAAATGTACCAAAATGTGCAGTTTATGCCGCTTTCGAACGATAATGCCGAGGTTACGCATGTCAGCATTTTTGTGACCGATGTGACTGCAGAAGCCAGTTATTTTATTCAGCAATCTGACTTAAAAAATGTACTTGAAGAAGAGCATCAACAATTAAAAGCACTGCATCAAGAGTTAAAAGTAGCGCAAAAGCAAATGCTCCAGTCAGAAAAAATGGCGTCTATAGGTCAATTAGCTGCAGGGGTTGCACACGAAATAAATAACCCAATAGGGTTTGTAAGCTCAAACCTAGAAACGCTAAAGGATTATGCGTTAAAGCTGATAAAAACAACGCAGACACAAAAAAAAATCATTGTAAAACAAGCAGAAGAAAGATTTATAAAATTACTCGAGGATGTATACGAACGTCACGGTGTTGACTTTATTGTAGAAGATTTACCAGAGTTACTTGATGAGTCGCTAAATGGTGCTGAGCGAGTTAAAAAAATTGTGAATAGTTTACGAGATTTTGCACTAAACGATGAAGAAGGCTGGGCAGAAGTAGACCTATACGCCGAAATTGAATCTACGTTAGTTGTGCTTAAAAATGAGCTTAATTATAAAGTGCAGGTTGAAAAAGACTTACCCCAGGAGCCGGTATTTATAGATGGTAAAGCTGGAAAAATAAGGCAGCTTTTATTTAATGTGATTTTAAATTCGCTGCAGGCAATGAGCTCTGGAGGAACGCTTACCATTGACTGCAAGAAAAATGGCGACAAAATAACATTAATAATTAAAGATACTGGTGCCGGTATTGCTGAGTCTGACTTGGAACGCATTTTTGATCCGTTTTTTACAACTAAAGAAATTGGACAAGGAACGGGGTTAGGTTTGTCTGAGGTGTATACAATTATTGAAGAGCATGAGGCTGGTATAGACGTGTTGAGCAAAGAGGGGGAAGGCACTTGCTTTACGTTTGTATTTAACACTTTTAAAGCGCCTTTAAATTAATCTATTTAATGGCAATTTTAGCCGTGTACATTAAGACCCTATACGTATTGTAGTTATTAATATAAGTTAGTCTATTCCTAGTTGTATTGTATTGCTTTTTGTTGCGCTGTGTGGTTTTTTAGGATTGTTTTTTGAGTAATAAATAGCAGGCGCTATTTTTACAATGGGGCTATGAGCTAAAACATGTTAACTATAGCCATATCAGTTTAAATGACGATAGGTGCATTATGCGCTGTCGTATTAGCCGTTTTAATCTTTATTTAGGATTAAATAACAATGGGAGCCAATAGTGGAACCTAGTATCCTTTTGGTTGATGATGAAGAAAATGTATTACGGTCTTTAAAGCGCGTGCTAAAGCGTGCCGGCTTTAAAAAAGTAGCATTAGCGGCTAGTGGCCCAGAAGCATTGGCTTACTTAAAAGTGCATGATGTATCGGTGATTCTTACCGATTACAGAATGCCTAATATGACAGGGGCCGACTTACTCAGAGAAACCAAAAAACATTGGCCAGATATAATAAACATAGTGCTTAGTGGTCATGCCGATTTTAATTCGGTTGTTGAGCTTCTTAATCAAGGGCTTGCGATTAAGTTTTTACAAAAGCCATGGGACGAAAACGAGCTGGTTGACACAATTAAACAAGCACAAAAGCTTTATTGCAGACGCATTGCACAGCACGAGCGTGATCAACTACTCCTTGGGAGCGTAACGGCACTTATTGAAATAAATGACCAAGGTAAAATAACTCGCTTTAATGCCCCCGCCCAGACTATTTTCCCTGGGTTATACAGCTATGTTGATGATTACATAACCAGTATAGATTCACAGCAAAACAAAACTGACTTAACGGCTTTTTTAAATAACAAAACCGACATGCTATTTATTGCTCGTAAATGTCCCGATAGCGACAAAGAATACGAGTTTATTTTGGAGCGATATTGGTCTGATGATTTTTGTCAGTTACTGAAGCTGTCGGTTAACCCGAGTAAATCGAGTAACAAAATTTTAATAGAAAGCTTTGGCGAGTTTCTTATTAAAGAGCCCGCTTTTTATCAACAGCTAAATGATTATGAAAGTGAAAATACCAGTTACACGGTTATTTTTATCGGTATTGCTAAATTTGAACTTATAGCTGATTTATTAGATTACCAAAGCGCTTACGAATTTACACATTTGCTTGCAAAAGTACTGCACAATACCCTTGGTGAAAAGGTAAGAATGTGTCAAAAGCACTCTAACCAGTTTATGTTATCTGTGCCTCACGCAAGTAACGATGCCACATTACTTGCCGCACTTAATAAAACAATGACCTTATTTACCGATGCTATCCCCCAACGTTACAAAGGAATGAGTTTAGAGCTTTATGGCGTGTACGGCATTTTTCCTGACGATGTTTTAACGGGCAAAGAGTTAGTTAACCACCTTAGTTTGAATATGAACTACTTGGCTAAAAAACAGCAACGATTTTTTACCCGCTTTGATGCAGAGCTTGTGAATGACTACCGAAAAAACTTTGAGTTAAGCCGGTTATTATTTAAAGCGATTGATAATGAAGAATTTAGTTTGTGTTTTCAGCCTAAAATAGATTTAAAAACAAATAAAGTAAGTGGCGCCGAAGTGCTTATTCGTTGGTACGAACCAACAAAGTATGGGTGGGTGTCTCCTGGTTTATTTATACCTATTTCAGAATGCGATGGCCAAATTATTGCTATTAGCCGATTTGTCATTTCTCAAAGTTTTAATCAGCTTAAAACTTGGCAAGAGCAAAAAATAGAGGTTGGGAAATTAGCTATTAATTTATCAGCTCGGCAAATAAAAGAAGATCCGCAGTGGATTGATTTTATGCTAGCGCGCCTAAAAGAAAATGGCCTGAGTGCATCGAGTATTCAGTTTGAACTTACAGAGACGTATTTAATGGATGATTTACACGAATGTCAGCTACAAATAACAAGGCTCCGCGACTTGGGTTTTGAAGTGCAAATTGACGATTTTGGCATTGGTTATTCATCGCTTGCGTATCTTTCTAAGTTATCTATTGATGCGATTAAATTAGATAAAGAGCTTATTAGTGGTTTGGACTCATCACTTGAAATGCAAAGCATGATCAGAAACATTGTGCGCATGTCGCATGATTTAAACCTTAAAGTCATTGCAGAAGGTGTTGAAACTGTGCACGAGTGTAAGTTAGTTGGAAAGCTGGGCTGTGATTATATACAAGGCTTTTACTTTTCTAAACCTTTGCATGCTGATGAGTTTTGTCGCTATTTAACGATTAAAAATAAGTGCGATACTCAATGAACACAATGACCATCGTTTTATTTGACGACGAGCGTTTTATTTTAAAGGCTCTACAAAGAACAATTAATCGAATTTACCCTGTTGCAGACGTAATTACGGTTACTGAATTAAATGAGTTTTGGTCGATCCTTAATAAAAATAAAACCATTGATTTAGTCATAAGCGATTATTTAATGCCGCATATTAATGGGCTTGATGTGTTAGAGCGCTGCTTGACTGAAAACCCTTACCCGGTTAGGGCGCTGCTGACAGGCGATTTATCGTTAACTTCAAAAATGCGGCAAAGTAACGTTGTGCATATGTACCTTGCAAAACCATTTAGTAAAGATAATTTAATCTTGTTATTTGAAAATGTTGCCGATTTAAAGGCGTTGCCATTTTCAGATACGATGAGACGCAAGTTAGGCTCAATGCCTAGCTTTCCTGTTTACCCTTTACTACTTAAAGAGCTTAACAACCTAATAAACAGTTGCGATTACGACTTGGCTAACGTTGCTGAAGTGGTAGCTAAAGAGCCAATTATTGTAGCTAAATTACTACAACTTGCTAACTCGGCTTATTTAGGGTTTACGAGTGAAACGAGTTCAATTGAAGAAGCGGTGTCTCGCCTTGGAACAACTATATTATTATCAATTAGTGCATCGTTATTAATAGCTCAAAACAGCCAATCATGTTTATCTGCTAGTGAGCATGAACAACATTTATCTCAAGCTACACATTACGCGAGCTGTGTTAAAAAATTTGCACAACATATAAAAATGAGCCAAAAAGAACAGGCGCTGCTTTTTTCTGTTGCACTGTTAAGTTTTGTTGGCAAATTAATAAAGCTTGAAGGGGAAGAGAAAAGTGATTTAAGTGCAGAAGAACCGTTACCTGAACACTGCATTTCTTATTTACACATTTCTGCTTATGTGATGAAACTTTGGGGTTATAGCTCTCAAGTGTGTTCATTAATTATAAACTCTAGCGAGCTACAAGCGTCTGATAACAAGTTAGGTAATGTATTGTTTATTGTTCAGCAAAAGCTTTTTTATAAAGAGTCGAACGAAGCTTTAATTACTTTTTGCCAACAGCATGAGGTTGACTCATCAATTTATGAAGCAATTGGCACTTTTGATTGGTGATAAATCAAAGCGGTCATTACTTTTGTTTTCATTAATAAAGCTACTTAGGTTGCGTGTTTAGAATTTGCGAACTAAATATTAAAGCAATAGCTATAGGGATTCTGGCATGAATGAAGTAGAAAGTAATTTAGAGAGTGCACTTATAGACGAGCAAGCAAAACGTAAACAGCTCGAAAAGCAAATCAACGAAAAAGAAGCCGAACTAGCGCGTTATAAAAAAATGTTAGTGCAGAGTACTAAAATGGCGACTTTAGGTACTTTGAGCGTTGATGCAGCTTCAGAAATAAACACGCCTTTACTGAAAGCTATTGGTACTGTTGATAGCTTTAATTATTCGAGCCAAATTATCACCTCAGTATTAAATATAAGTGAGCAATACCTAAGCGGTGAGCTAAAAGAAAGCCAGTTTAAACACGAGCTTGATTTGCTTAATTTACAACATCCATTTGCTTGGATCAGTAACGATTTGTCACCAAGAATAAAAGAAAGTGCCAGCACCCTAAAGCAGGTTAATTATTGTGTTCAAAACTTGCTAAACTTTATGGACTCTAATGAGCACCACGCAATGCAACTTGTTAACATGGCTGATGTTGCTAACAACATACTGCGTTTACTCGAAAGCCAGCTTAAATTATGTGCAGTTAATACTCACTTTGAAAATACCCCCTCGATATACTGCAATTTAGCATCAACTAATCAGCTATTTGTTAATCTACTCCTTAATGCCAGAGATGCATGCGAGCATAACGACACTAAAGGGTGCATTGTTGATGTGAGCATTTTTGAAAAAGATAATTATATTTGTGTTGAAATAAAAGATAATGGCTGTGGTATGTCAAACCAGGTTCAAGAGCAGATGTTTGACCCTTTTTTCACAACTAAAGAGGTGGGTAAAAATACTGGTATGGGGCTCACGCTTGTGCAATCAATTATGCAAGAACACGCAGGAAAGGTGCACGTTAATAGTATTTTAGAGACAGGTACGTCCATTTCATGCTTATTTCCCTTAAAAGCATAACTTTGCATATAAATACCCTTTGTAAATAAGGTGTTAATTATTTGTTTTGTAATTTCAATTCTTTATTTGCTTTAATTTTGATCGTTTTGAGGTTGTTTTTTCTTTAGTTGAATTTAATTTGCATGCTTAGGTCATAAATTTAAATTTTTTCATTTCTTTTTGCTTGTATATGTTGCTAGGATGTTCCTCATTGGCGATACACAATCGCTATATAAATTATAAGAACACACATAAACAGGGTCGTCACTATGTCAACATATCGTTTAAATACACTTGCAGTGTCAGTTGCGTTTGCAGTATGCGCACCTGGCGTTGTAAATGCACAAGAAGCTCCCGTTCAAGCTGTCAAAAATATTGAGCAAATATCTGTTTTAGGCTCACGAGTCTCAAATCGCACATCAACCGAGTCATCTTCGCCAATAGATTTAATAGACTCGGATGATTTAAATAAAGGCGGTTATACTGAGCTTGGCCAAAGCTTACAAGCAACAGCCCCTTCATTTAATTTTTCGCGTACGCAGGTTTCTGATGGTTCTGATTTATTTAGACCCGCGACCTTGCGTGGTTTACAACCCGATCAAACACTTGTACTGGTTAATGGCAAGCGCCGTCATAATCAATCTATTTTTGGCCTGAATGGGACGGTTGGTGCAGGTGCTGCGGGTACCGATATGAACGCAATTCCGTTAACTGCGCTTAAAGGTGTTGAAGTACTTCGCGATGGCGCAGCGGCAAAATATGGCTCTGATGCAATAGCGGGTGTAATCAATTTATCACTTAATAATTCAACAGGTGTAACAACGGGCTTTGTTCAGTATGGCGGCACAAGCGAAGGCGATGGCGATACGGTTACTGCAGGCTTAAACCGTGGTTTTGAGTTAGGTAGTGAAGGCGGTTTTATTAATTTATCACTGGAGTATCGAGATGCCGACGGGACTAACCGTGCAGAGCGCGATACAGGGGGTTCATTAAATGTAGAACCTGGAACGCTTTCAGAGGATGTTCGTTGGGGACAGGGTAACGCGGATAGCGAATTCACATCGCTGTTTTATAATATGGCACTGCCTGTTGGCGATAGCGAGCTTTACTCGTTTGGTGGTTACTCAGAGCGAAGCGCGTTAGGTAATGGTTTTTATCGTAACTTTAATGAAGCGTCTAAAAACGTGACTCAAGTTTATAGTGATGGTTTTTTACCGCGTATATACAATGAAGCACAAGACCTTTCATTTGCAATAGGGTTTAAAGGCGACATAAACCCAGATTGGACTTACGATGTGTCGGCTGTATATGGTGAAAACGAATACGACTTTACCTCGCGTAATACCTTAAATGCGTCATACGCAGCTGAGTACTTATTTAATAACCCTGATGCAAGCGATGCTGATATTGCAGCCAATGCAGGCCCAACAGGTGGTTATTCAGGTGGATTTAGATTTGATCAAACTACATTTAATGCTGATTTTAACGGTATTGTAGATATTGGTCGCAGTGAACCATTATACGTAACTATTGGCGCTGAGTACCGAAAAGAAAACTACGAAATAGTCCCGGGCAGCCAAGCGTCGTATGCCTGTGGCTTAGCTAATACTGACACTTCATACCCTTCAGTTAATGATGAAAACCAATTTGCGCAGTGTGGTTTCCAGGCTTACAACGGCCTTCGCCCAGAAGCGGCAAACGAGAGCGATCGTAATAGTTATGCCGTATTTGTTGATGTAGAAACAATGATCACAGATGCATGGAATGTCAGTGGTGCACTGCGCTTTGAAGACTTTTCAGATGCGGGTGACGATTTAATAGGTAAACTAGCAACGCGTTATGAGTTTAATAATGACTTTGCTGTTCGTGGTGCGGTATCAACTGGCTTCAGAGCGCCTTCATTACAACAAAGTGGTTATACTGCGTTTACAACGAACCTAGGTTCTGACGGTTCGTTAACCCAGTCATTTACTGCCAACACTGGTACGGCATTCCCAAGTGCATTAGGTGTAGATACGTTAAAGCTTGAAACTTCAACTAACTACAGTGCGGGTTTTGTTTACGATGTAAGTAGTGAGCTTTCGCTTACTGTTGATTTTTACCGTGTAGAAATTAAAGACCGTATAACACTAGGTAGTTTGCTGTCGGCCGACGACGTCTCGTTTAGTCCAGACGCGCTTGCTGCACTGCAAGCAACCGGTGCAGTACAAGCCAATTACTTCTCAAATTCCGTTGATTCTACTACGCAAGGTGTTGATATTATTGCTTCATACCGTACTGAAATCGACGGCGCTAATTTAGGTGTTACTTTCGCTGGTAATTTGAACGACACTAAAATTGATAACGTTAATGCTGAAGAGGGCATTCCAGAAGCGGTTGCCTTTGATGACTTACAACGTAGCTTTTTTACTGATGGGCAGCCAAGTGAACGTTCAACACTGACATTTGATTATGAGCGTGAAGCTTATACTTCTACGCTTCGTTTTAATTACTTTGGCGAGACCGATGTAAAGTATTTTGGTAACGACCACATTTCATTACCCGGTGAGCTTTCGCCAACGGGCTCGTTTAAACCAACAAGTACTGTTGAAGCTGCTGTATTGGTTGATGTGAACGTAAGTTATGACATTAATGAGATGTTTACGCTTTCGGTTGGTGCCGACAACGTATTTGATGAAACACCTGATGAGTTAGGTGATGATGAAGTGCTAAACTTTATCACCAATGGTGCGTTTAAATATCCTGTACGTGCATTGCCTTATGGTTTTGACGGGCGTACTTACTACGCAAAAGTAAGCTTTGAATTTTAATTATTTGAGCTAGAAACTATTTAACTTGAGCTCTGGCTAGAGATAGATTTATTATCCAGCGTTCAGGTTCTTTACTAAGCGCAGTTATTTACTGCGCTTTTTTTATGCCTATTTATTATGAAAAAACAGCGTTTTGTAATGATAAAAATACTTGCAAGGTTGAAAATTAGGCATACAATCGCCACTTCTTTAAGGACTTACTGTTGTTAGTGAGTACTCAATCTATAGGAAATAAAATGGCTAAAAAATCGAATAACAAATCGGTAAATAAAAGCGCAGTAGACACCGGTCGTGGGGTTATTAATCATAATGCGCTGGCGGCTTTAGTAACCTCTAAAGTGTTTAAACCACAAGTGGTAAAAGCTAAAAAAGGGAAAGGCTCGTTTAAACGCAGCAGCAAACACGTAGGACGAGAGTCTTATTTAATCGCGGCTTAAATAGCACCGATCAAATAAGACTTTTAAGTGCCTATTTTTTGCCAAACATACGTGTAAGTGTGTTGTCTTTATCAATAATATGGTGCTTTAAGGCGCCCACAATATGTAAACCTAACGCGATAAGAAGCGCATTTGCTGTAATACCGTGAACGGTTTTACCTAAATCTGACCAGCTTTCGCTAAATGGCATGCTTTTTTGTGGGTTTTCTGGGTTAGGATTATGCGGAATAATTTCTAGCCCAAATAAGTCTACGCCATGCCCGCCCATACCAGAGGTTATTAATCCTGAAATTGGCATTAGTAACATGCTAATTATCAATACGTAGTGAATAACTTTAGCGAGTATCATTTCATACTGTGGATGGGTATTAGTGTGTTTTGGCCAGCCATTTATAATGCGCCACGTTACTCTTAATAAAGCAAAAGCAAAGAGTAATACCCCAAACGATTTATGCCAGCTCATTAGAAAAAACGCTTTAAAGTTTTCCATGTACAGCCCTGAGCCTAATAACCCAATAATAAGCACCGCTACAATCCAATGTAGGCTGATTGTGGTTTTGCTCAGCGTGAGAGGTGTATCTTTTATAAGTTTCATACAGTTTATTCCTAACGTTAATACTTAAAAAGTTTTGAATATGTAGTTATACAGTTGAACAAGCTACATTGATGCAGTTAGCTTAAATTATAGAGGGTCAAAGTAGGGTTAACGAAATTGGCAAATACAAAATAATTTACTCGGTGATAAGTTTGGCGGTAGGCGAAGAGCCTGCTCACGCGAGATGCGGAGCATCTAATTACTTAAATTATTAGATGTTGCAAAGCACTTAAAACCCTATTTTTGACTTATTGATCTTCAATAAAAATGCACAAAGAGAAGAGAATGAGGAGTAAATGAGAAGTGAAAGCTGCAGGCGCGAAGCTTGCTCGCGCAAGATGCTATTTACTTCTCTAAAAGCGAAGCGCCTCTTAATCTCTTTGTGAATGCATTAGCTTTATTTACGAGCTATCGCTCGTCACGCCAGCAAGCTGCGCGTCTACAGGGAATTTTACCGTTGAGTTAAATTTGGCGGTAGGCGTAGAGGTTGCTTACACGGGATGCGCAGCATCTAATAATCTAAGTCACTTTCTTTTAAATTATTTGCTATGGTTTTTGATGGGTTCTCACCAAAAAGCTGCGTATAGTCTTTAGCAAATTGCCCTGCATGCCAAAACCCCCAGTTTGCAGCAATGACTGAAATTGACTTGGTTTGACCAACTAATTTAAGTTCACGCCGTACATTATTTAAACGCGATAAGCGTAAAAATCGCAGCGGGTTAATACCTAATATACTTTCAAAGCTGTACTGTAAAGTTCGCCTGCTAACATGTGTGAGTTCGCATAGCTGTGTAATAGTCACTGTGCTCTGTGGATCAGCTTTAATATATTCTTTTACTTTGTCTACCACGGCTTTGCGATGCTTATAACTTGGCGCAATGTTGTGCTGCTGACTTTCAGTTTTTAATAAATTTAGCGCAAGCATGTAAAGCATTTCTTGTTGTAAATTGGCGTTTAAACCATGGGCACCATGATTAACCATGCTGTTAATAATACTGCGCGCTCTGTTGAGAGTTGGGCTATTTACTGTGAGTCGCTCTGCGCCGAAGGCATTTATGTTTTGTAAATTAATACCGTGTAGTTGCGCCATGCATTCAATTGATTGCCAGTTAATCACTACCCCATAAATATTAAATTTTTCAGGTGTTATTAATTCAAAATCGCTGTGACTACTGCGGCACATAAATTGGTTATTTAGAACATCTAAGCCATTAATTTTACTTTCGCACGATGTTTTAGGAATACCCAACCAAATAGAGTCATCGGCAATAACACATTGCTGGCGAAGCGCACGCTCTGTGTACTCTTCAAATACGTGAATATTAGAATGGGCAACGCCTTCAATACAACCAAAAAAGCCACCCTCGCTGACCTGATCATACTTTTGTTGCCAATTGATTAGGTTACTTGCTTGTTCATCAATATCGTGAGTATGTACTTTGCTCTTTTGTGGTGCGTTAGATAAATGCTGATGCGCCATTTTGGATTCGCTCTTTATTTTGTATTGCTTATTGAGGAACTTTAACCGTGTTTTAAATACTTTAAGTTACTGAATTATATTTAAAAAACCGATTTGCCAAAATTCGATAGTGCTTTGGTACGAATTAAGCTTTTAGTACTTAAATGACAAATAACTATAAATAATGCTGTAGCAAAACCTGTACCAAGGTTTGAAAGAGTTAGATGAGGTAAAGAATGGGGCAAACGTATCGCTACACGCTTGGTACAAAAACCTACCAATTTAGAGATTTAGCCGAATTGATGGCTAAAGCGACCGCGCAGCGTTCGGGCGATAGGTTGGCTGGCGTTATTGCGCAGTCGGCGCAAGAACGAGCCGTGGCACAAATGACATTAGCTGAGGTGCCACTTAAAACATTTTTAAATGAAGCGTTAATTCCTTACGAAGACGACGAAATAACACGTCTAATTTTAGACGATCACGATGCACACGCATTTAAGGCAATAGCGCATTTAACTGTTGGGGATTTTCGTAATTGGTTATTGAGTGATTTTGCCACCCCAGGGGTATTAGCCAGTGTAAGGACCGCAATAACCCCTGAAATGGCCGCAGCAGTTAGCAAAATAATGCGTAATCAGGATTTAATTTTAATTGCTAAAAAATGCCACGTAACCAGTGCATTTAGAAATACGATTGGTTTGCCCGGGCATTTATCAACGCGTTTACAACCTAATCACCCAACCGATGATATTAATGGGATTGCGGCCAGCATGTTGGATGGCTTGCTTTACGGGAATGGTGACGCGGTAATAGGTATAAACCCTGCCACCGATAATGTAGCTCAGGCCATTAAGCTAATGACGCTAATGGATGATGTTATACAAAAATACGAAATTCCAACACAAAGCTGCGTGCTGACTCATGTAACTAATACGATTGAATGCATTGAAGCAGGCGCACCAGTTGATTTGGTTTTTCAGTCAGTAGGGGGCACAGAGGCAACAAACACAAGCTTTGGTTTTAATTTAAATACGCTCGCTGAAGCGCAAGATGCCGCGCTTAGCTTAAAGCGCGGTACGGTGGGCAACAATGTGATGTATTTTGAAACCGGGCAAGGTAGCTCGCTTTCAGCAAATGCGCATCATGGGCTTGATCAACAAACATGTGAAGCACGAGCATATGCTGTGGCAAGAAAGTTTAATCCGTTACTTGTTAATACAGTTGTGGGGTTTATTGGCCCAGAGTATTTATTTGATGGCAAAGAAATTACCCGCGCGGGTCTGGAAGACCACTTTTGTGGCAAGTTGCTTGGTATTCCTATGGGTTGTGACGTGTGCTACACCAATCATGCAGAAGCCGACCAAAACGACATGGATAACTTACTTACGTTATTAGGTGTAGCGGGGTGTTCGTTTGTAATGGGGATCCCTGGTTCTGACGACATTATGTTGAATTATCAAACCACGTCGTTTCACGATGCGTTGTATGTACGCCGTGTACTGGGTTCAAAACCCGCACCTGAATTTGAGGCATGGCTGAGCAAGATGAAAATAATGCAAAGCACTGAAAATGTGACTTTGTCAGACTCATTACCTGCGGCGTTTGTAAAGCCACTTAACGCGATTTCAGGAGGGAACTAATGGCAAATAACCCTAAAGCTTTAAATGTAAACACCAATCATAAAAGTAATGGCAAGGTGGTACATAATCCGTGGAGTGATTTACGCCGCTTTACTGATGCGCGAATTGGCCTTGGTAGAGCCGGGATTAGTTTACCGACTTCAGAAATGCTGGCGTTTCAGTTATCTCATGCCCAAGCCCGCGATGCAGTGAGTTTTCCGCTGGATATTAATCAAATGGAAAATAGCCTTAGTGTTTTAACTCCCCGCACTCCTATTTTGCATTTACATAGCCAAGCGGTTGATCGAGTAAGTTATCTTCAACGCCCTGATTTAGGGCGTAAGTTAAGTAAAAAAAGCCAAGATATTTTGCTTGATTTTATGGCAGAGCAAAAGCAAACCACACCTTTAAATTACGATTTGGCCCTTGTCGTGGTCGATGGTCTTTCGTCACTAGCAGTACAAAAAAATGCGCAGCCATTTATTAGTGAACTGTTGGCACAACTGGGCAAAAGTCAGCAACTTAAACTAGCGCCAATAACCTTAGTAGAACAAGGACGTGTAGCCATTGGCGACGATATTGGCGAGTTATTAAATGCGCAAATAGTCATGGTGCTTATAGGTGAACGCCCAGGGCTTAGCTCGCCTGATAGTTTGGGGCTTTATTTAACATGGGCGCCAAAAAAAGGGTTAAACGATGCGTGCCGAAATTGTATTTCAAATATTCGACCTGCGGGTTTGTCTTATGAAGAGGCGGCTCGCCGTGCTGTGTATTTAGTACGCGAGGCCAAAAAGCTCAAGTTAACAGGCGTTAACCTAAAAGATCGAACACAAGATAATGTAATTGAACATCAGCAACCTAATACCCACTTTTTAATTGGCTAATAGTAAGCAATTAAAAATTAAAACAATAAAAATGAAGCATCAACGGAGATAACAATGTCGAATAATAATTCAGAATACCTTGCCAAAAGGCAATTAAAAAGCGGTACCGCAGGCTGGTTATTACTAGCCGGTCTAGGGGTGTAGTATGTTATATCGGGCGATTTTGCTGGTTGGAATTTTGGCATAGCTGAGGCGGGTTGGGGTGGTTTTGCCATTGCAGCAGTGCTAATGGCAATTATGTATTTAACATTGGTACTTTCGCTGGCTGAAATGTCAGCAGCTATACCTGCAGCAGGAGGCGGATACAGTTTTGCTCGCCAAGCAATGGGCCCCGCTGGTGGCTATTTAACAGGCCTTGCCGTATTAATTGAATATGCTCTTGCACCCGCCGCTATTGTTATATTTATTGGCTCTGCGGTAGAAGCATTAACTGGGTTTAATGGCCCGTGGGTTTATGCGCTGTTTTACTTGGCATTTGTGGGCATTCACTTAGCGGGTGTAGGTGAGGCACTAAAAGTGATGATGGTAATAAGTGGGTTAGCGGTGCTTGCTATTGTTGCCACTGCGGTTGTGCTTGTAACTAATTTTGACGCAGCTAATTTATTTGATGTGGCGGTCAGCGACGCCGCTGGCGCAACTGAGTTTTTACCCTTAGGTTGGTATGGCGTATGGGCCGCACTGCCATTTGCTATGTGGTTATTTTTAGCCGTTGAGGGTGTACCACTTGCTGCAGAAGAAGCAAAAAATCCCGCTAAAGATGTGCCAAAAGGCATTATTGGAGCAATGGTATTTTTACTGTTCACTGCATTGTTAGTCGTGGTGTTAGTGCCCGGTGCTGCTGGTGCCAACGCCATGGGAGCAAGTGCAGTACCTTTAGTTGATGCGCTGAACGCCACGGGTAATACAAGCTTAGCCACGGTGGTCAATATTTTAGGCTTAGCGGGGTTGGTCGCATCGTTTTTTTCTATTATTTATGGTTATAGCCGTTTAGTGTTTGCCCTTTCACGAGCGGGTTATTTACCACAATCTTTGTCAATTACCACAAAGCGTAAAGTACCGGCTCGTGCGTTAATAGTGCCTGCTATTTTTGGTTTTATTGCCTCACTAAGTGGTGAAGGTGATTTAATGTTGGCAATGGCGGTTGTGGGTGCAACGGTATCTTACGCATTAATGGCATTAAGCCATATTATGCTACGTATTAAGCAACCTGAATTAGTTCGCCCTTATAAAACGCCTGGTGGTGTGGTTACATCGGGTATTGCACTTGTACTATCGCTTGTTGCACTTACAGGTGTATACGCCTTTGACCCTCGAGCGTTTTTATATACGGTAATTTTATTTGCATTGGGTGCGGCATATTATTTTGGCTACAGCTCTAAGCATTTAATGGCTAAAACGGCTGATGAAGAATTTGCTATGTTAGCTGATGCAGAATCTGATTTAGCAATGGCGGTAAACGAGGGGTAATAAAGGTTAAGGAATACCAATCTGCAATAATACTTAATCATTTTGCGGGGCTAAACGTTCAACACGTTTTACCACCCTCAAAATAGATCAGTTAATTAAACGAATTGGTATAAACCGATAAGGCAGGCTAAAAACAGTGTTTTAGCCTGCTTTTTCTGAATTAGTCAATATGGGCGGTTGAATCTCTAACTACCAGTTCAGGGGTATATTGCTTGATAATGTCGCGTTCGTTGCCATTGCGAATTTGCGCAATTAATAAGTTAGCAGCATCTTGCGCTATTTGGTTGTTAGGCTGGTGAGCAGTGGTAAGCTTAGGCCATGTTTGGCGCGAAAACGGGCTATCTTCAAAGCCTGTAATTGATAATTGACTCGGTATGTCAATTTCCATTAAGCGCGCTGCAAATAGCGCACCTGCAGCGATTTCATCGTTACAAGACACAATAGCGGTTGGCCGGTTGGTTTGATTTATTAATACTTTAGCCCCTTCAACACCTGACTCAAACGAGTACTCTCCGGCAATGATCAACTGCGAGTCTATTTCAATATTATGCTGCGTTAAAGCTGCTTTATAGCCCTCTAATCGTTCTTTAGTTGAGTTATGCTCTGAGCCACCTGCTAAAAAACCAATACGGGTGTGTCCATTATTAATTAAATGCTCAGTAATAGATTTCGAAGCGCAGTTATCGTCAATCATAATACACGGTGTTAACGTATCTGGAGCGCTGTGGCCCGATAGTATGCGCACAACTTTAATATTTAACTGCGTGAGTTTTTCTACAAAATTGGGCATTTCTGAAAAGGGCGGTGTGAGTAAAATACCTGCAATTCGCGTGCGTTTTACCATGTCGGTAATTTCATCTATTATTCGTGTTTCTTTCGCATCGCATGGGTGAATGAGTAGCTCAAAGCCTTGTTTTTTACAGGCATCTAAAATACCTCTTTGCATGTCTATGATGTAATAGGCATTAGGATTATCGTAAATATAAGCAATACTGTAAGCTTTTGTTCCTGCAAGGCTTCTTGCTGCTAAGTTTGGATGGTAGTTTAGCTTTTCAACCGACGCCATGACTTTTTCACGCGTATTGTCACGCACAGACGCTTCGTTGTTTATTACTCGCGATACCGTTTTTATCGATACCCCTGCATCTTTTGCCACGTCGTTTATTGTTGCTTTCATAAGCTTAATAGACCTTTAATATTATTTTTTTTGGCACTAATTCATTAGTTAATATCGACAGTTAAAATAGCGATAACTGCGCATTGGATATCATTTTTAATGAACAAATTATAAAGACATCCGTTGAGATTGATAGTTAATTTATTGAATGGGTATCGCAGATCATGAAAATCCTGAAATTTTTTATAAAAAAAATGACTAATTTATTATTTATAAAATACAACACATTATGTAATTTATATGATTTATTATGTAAATATTTTGTATCTTTTTTGCGCTCGTATGTAGCTATGAAAATAAAAACGGTGTAAAGTCGCTCCGTAATGACAACGCTGTCATGAGGTTTGGCACACAATGACATGACACCGTAGCGCGTTGTTTATTTATAAAAAATACTGACACTCAGACACTAGAACACTAAAAAAAATGAAACACCAATAAGGGGAAACCAATGTCAAATTCACTGTTTAAAAAGGGAATGCTAGCTAGTTCAATTGCACTTATTTTATCTGGTAGCCTATCTGCTGCGGCCATTGCACAAGATGCGCAATTAGCACAAGAAGAAATGGAAGTTATTGAGGTTAAAGGGATCCGCAGTTCACTAAAAGAAAACCTTAATGCAAAACGCTTTTCTTCAAATGTGTCAGACGTGATCACGTCTGAAGACATTGGCAAGTTCCCTGACAAAAACGTTGCTGAAACACTGTCTCGTATTACTGGTGTTGCAGTTAGCCGTGAATTTGGTGAAGGTGAAAAAATCAGTATTCGTGGTGCTGGCCCAAAATACAACCGAACATTGTTAAATGGTCAAACGGTAGGTACTGCTGATTGGTTTATTTTAGATGAAGCAAACCGAAGCTTTAACTACACCATGCTACCGTCAGTTATTGTAAAAGGACTTGAGGTGAACAAATCACCTGTGGCAAGTATTGATGAGGGCTCTATAGGGGGCACTATTGTACTTAAAACACGCCGCCCGTTGGATATGGATGCCAACTCAGTTAGTTTGTCATTAGAAGGGCAGTATTCAGAAACATCTGGCGAAACAGACCCACAGTTAGCGGGAATGTATTCGTGGAAAAATGACGATGAAACATTGGGTGTTATGGTATCGGCTGTTAAGCAAGAACGTAATTTAGAGCGTCAAGGTTTTGAAGTGCTAGGTTGGGTTGAAAGCGACGATGATGAGTATATTGTACCTCGTAACATTGGTGCACCTAAATTTATTCAAAGCCGGGAGCGCGAAACCTTATTTGCAACCCTCCAATACGCACCGAACGATAACTTATTAATGACGTTAAATTATCTAGATTCGCAAATGGATGTAGACAATCAAAATTCTAACTTAATTAATTTTGCGTTTGGCGACCGCGCTGAAATTATTGCTAATGCGACTAAAGTTAAAAATGGCGCTATTTTAGCATCAAGCGCAGGCGGTAATTATGCTTACAATTACATTAATCGCGTATCAAGTACTGAAACAGATCAAGTACATCTTGATATTGACTACCAAGGCGACGGTTACAGCCTTAATTTTGAGCTAGGTAAAACCGCAGCGAGTGGGGGGACTTACCGTGAAACGTCTTGGGAATATGTTGCTGTTGGCTCAGGCTATGATTACGACTTAACGGGTACACCCAATGTAAATTTGGGTGTTAACGCCGCCGATGGTAATAACTTTGCAGCTGGATGGATTTGGGGCGGGGCAAAACCGACTACCGATGAAGAAACCTTTGCTCAGGCCGATTTAACATACGATGTTGAGTTTGGCCCATTCACAGCAATAAAAACAGGTGTTAAATATCGCCAAGCAGAGCGAACTCAAGGGCGTCATGCTTATAGTTGGCATGCACCGTTTGCCGACGGTGGTGCAAATTCAGACAATTATCTAGATCACATTTTTGACACCTGCCCAACGCTTGCAACGTGTGGCTTAGATGCCAATGGCGCTACAAGTATTGATGCTGCTGTGACTGGTAATATTACTGAGCAAGTTTCACATAACCGTAAACTAATGGAAGAAATTGCCTTTAACGGTTTAAATGGAATATCTGCCAGTTATGCAATTCACGATAATTTAGCCGAAATTTGGGAAGTAGAAGAAGATATTTTAGCGCTGTATGTACAAGGTGATTTTTCTGGAGAGGGTTTCAGAGGTAATGTAGGTATGCGTTATGTAAGCACCGAGCAGACCTCTTATGGTTATGAATTTTCAGGTGATTCGTGGGGCTTAAATACAATTAATGGTGATTGGTTAACGCCAAGCGTTTTAAACTGGGTAAGCCAAGATAATGACTATGCTGAGTTTTTACCAAGCTTTAACATTGCTTTTGATCTAACTGAAGAGCAAATACTTCGTATCGGTGCTGCACGTGTTATGGCTCGTCAAAATTGGGCCGATATTTCATCGTCAGAAACCTTCGGTTCATTAACCGGTGGTCGTGGCACAGGTAGCCGTGGTAATCCAAACTTAGCACCCACTATTTCAAATCAGTTTGATTTGTCATGGGAATGGTATTACAACGAGGCATCAATGCTATCGGTTGCTTACTTTGCTAAAGACTTAAGCTCATTGCGTTCTACCGTTACCGTAACAGAAGACCGTTATGATCAGGAAAACGAAGTATTTGTTCCTGTTGATTTTGCACAGCCGGGTAATGGGCTAGGTGGCACAATTCAAGGTATTGAGCTGGGACTACAACATGATTTTGGTGGTTTTGGTGTATCAGCGAACTATACATACACAGATGCAAGTGCTGATGAGCAGCGCGATACAAATCAGGTTGGAAGTGGCTTAGTCGAAGGGACATCGAAAAATATGCTTAACTTAATGGCATATTACGAAAACGACGATTACCAAGCGCGCATTATGTATAACTACCGAAGCGACTGGTATAAAGGTCTTCACTTTAATGGTGATGAGCTTTTCAATGACGCCTTTGGCCAGTGGGATGCAAGCGCCTCTTATAATGTAAATGAATACGTAACGCTTACTTTAGAAGCGGTTAACTTAACAGATGAAGAAATTGTTGAGTACAACACGAATGAAGAACGCATTATGTCTATTTACTCTAATGGACGCCGTTATGTGGCAGGTATTCGTGTTAACTTTTAAGTTAATATGAATAAGCATTTCAAAAGCCGAGTTTAGCTCGGCTTTTGGTTATTAATCACCTTGATACAGATTATGGTCTTTAATTATGCGTGCTTTAAAACAGGTCGCAACTTGGCATAATGTAACTCCAGCTATGTTTAAAAACGACATAGCACCACTAGCCGAGCCCGCTATTTTAAAAGGATTGATAAGTGATTGGCCGTTAGTAAAGCAAGTAACTAGCTGCACAGGCGAGAACCCTCATGCTTGGCTTAACATGTTAAGCGAGCATTATGTGGGTGGCAGTGTTCGAATGGCTGAAATACCGCGAAGTGAATCACCTCAGTTTTTTTATAACAAAGCGCGTGATGGATTTAACTTTACCCGCAAAGTTGCACCTTTTATGCAATTTATGCAGGTGTTATTACAAAATGCAGAGTTAATAAAGGTGGGTAATAACGCTGGTGCTGTTGCTATTCAAAGTGCCCCAGTTGTTGATTATTTTAATGACCTTGCAACAACTCACACTATGGCATTATTTGCAGATAAACCACAGCCGCGATTTTGGCTGGGTAATCAGTCAACGGTGGTGGCTCATTATGATGATGCAGAAAATATTGCCTGCGTAATTGCTGGTGAGCGCAAGGTTACTTTATTTGCACCGCATCAAATAACAAATTTGTATGTAGGCTCTATTGAGCATACGCCAGCGGGTGCGCCAGTTTCAATGGTGGATTTAAATAATCCCGATTTTGAAAAATTCCCCAAGTTTAAGCAAGCACTCAATGAGGCACTTGTCGCTCAGCTACAACCGGGGGATGCATTATATATTCCTACCTTGTGGTGGCATCATGTAGAGGCATTAAGTCCTATAAATATGATGATGAATTATTGGTCGGGCGGGTCTATTGCAAAGAGCAGCGAACCCGTGCCAATGGATGCATTATTGTTATCAATTATGGCCATTAGAGATTTACCCACAGCTCAAAAAAAAGCGTGGCAGGCTTTTTTTAACTACCATATTTTTGACTTTGAAGAGGCGCAAAATCAGCATATTCCTGAACAGCTTAAAGGAATTTTAAACCCGCTTACAAGTCAACAACGAGCGCAAGTTAAGCAGTGGCTTATCAAGCAGCTCAGTTAATAGATTAAAGGATACAGGCAATGACACTCAAATCATTACTGATAGCAGGCTGTATAGCATTGAGCTTAACAGCGTGTCAGGACACAAAAACACACAAACATAATGTTGAACTGGTTCAAGCGAGTAATAGCGCAATAGAGTCACTCGCTAATATGCTACAAATACAGTACGAACAAGTCGATAATAGACCGTCAAAATACTGCGATAAAACCATTGAAAACGGTAATTGCTTTGAAGCAAAGCTACACATTAAGGCAAGTGGTGCCGTTAATGTGGATGGGTGGAAAATTTACTTTAGTCAAATTACGCCTATTCAACAGGCTCTCAGTGATGAGTTTACTATTACTCATGTTAATGGTGACCTTCATGTAATTGAGTTAAAAGAGGCGTTTACGGGGTTTAAAGCAGGCGAAACCAAAACTATTACGTTTTATGCTAATTTTTGGTCGTTATCGCAAAGTGATGCAATCCCAAATTATATTTTGGTTAACCATAATGAGTACGCCAAGGTAATTACAAGCACTAAGCCCACTGTTGACCCTGAGACAGGTTTAGAGCTATTACCTCATGTTGTACCTTATAGTGATTACGAGCGACAATTTAAGCGTACTAAAAACGATGAAACACAATGGCTGACAGCAGAACGTTTGTTTGAGCGGAACACAAAGTATGATTTTTCACCTTATTTAACAGATGAAAATAAACAAGTAGCACAGCACATCATTCCTACTCCAACTCAGGCTACATTTAGTCAAACACAAGAGCTAGATATTAGCCAAGGCTTACGCTTTAACCTCAATGATGTAAATGAAAAAGGGGTAACTGCGGCCATTGAGCGACTTAAATTATTGGGTTTAACGACAAGTGAATCTGGTGTTGCGGTAAATCTTAATTTAACACCGACAAAAGATGGCTCACAAGGTAGTTATACATTAGCAATTAATGCCAGTGAAATAAATATAAGCGCCACTGATGAATCTGGTGTGTTTTATGCCTTGCAGAGCTTGGCGAGTTTATACCAAGTAAACAATACAACATTGCCAATAGGTCAGGTGAACGATGCTCCTCATTATGAATTTAGAGGCGTGTTGGTGGACGTGGCCCGTAACTTTCAAGACAAAGAATTTATATTAAAGTTACTTGATCAAATGGCTGCATATAAGCTTAATAAATTACACTTACATTTAGCCGATGACGAAGGTTGGCGTTTAGAAATCCCTTCTCTTGAAGAGCTTACTGATGTTGCTTCAAAACGCTGTTTTGACCTCTCAGAGCAGGAGTGTTTAATGCCACAACTTGGTGCTGGTATAGATACTTCTAGCCCGGTTAATGGTTTTTATTCAGTGGATGATTACCAAGAAATCCTTAAATTTGCGAGTGCGCGACATATTCAAGTTATTCCTTCATTAGATATGCCAGGTCATTCGCGAGCGGCTATTAAGGCTATGCAAGCTCGTTATAATAAGTACATAAAACAGGGTGATAAACAAAAAGCTGAACAGTTTTTACTTTATGATCCGCTCGATACCACCGTGTATTCTTCGGTACAGCATTACAACGATAACACCATCAATGTATGTTTAGATTCATCGTATGCGTTTATACGCGAAGTTATGGAGCAAGTTAAAATAATTCATAATGAAGCGCAGCACCCGCTAACGCGTTATCACATAGGTGCAGATGAAACAGCGGGTGCATGGGTATCGTCTCCAGCGTGTACTGAGTTTATTAAACAAAATAATTTGCCGTTTACCAAAGCTGAGCAATTAGGTAGCTACTTTATAGAGCGTGTGTCGAACATGTTAGCTGACATGAATATTGAAACAGCTGCATGGAGTGATGGCCTATCGCATACTAACCCAAATAATATGCCTAACATTGTGCAAGGTAATAGTTGGGATTTACTGATGTGGAATGGCCACCAGCGCGCACACCAATTTGCTAATCGTAATTGGCAGGTAGTGGTGTCATCACCAGATGTTTTATATTTTGATTTTCCTTATGAAGCCGATCCTCAAGAGCACGGTTATTACTGGGCTTCAAGGCATATTAATACAGAAAAAGTATTTCAATTTATGCCTGATAATTTACCCGTACACGCCGAATTTTGGTTAGACAGAGAAGATAGGCCTTACACCGCAAACGACACGGTTATAAAAAATGATGCAGGTGAAGTTGAGTTTGCACCGCTTGAAAAAGGTAAGCAATTTATTGGTATTCAAGGTCAGTTATGGAGCGAAAATACCCGTACCAATAATATGGCTGAGTATAAGCTTTTTCCTCGTTTATTATCGTTAGCACAACGCGCATGGCACAAAGCGCAATGGGCGGTGCCTTACGATCATGATGGCTTTGTTTATAGCCGAAATACGCAGCGTTTTACGTCTTCACTGAAGCAGCAGCGAGACCAACAATGGTTAACGTTTGCCGCTAGTTTAGGGCTTAAAGAGTTTAATAAGTTAGAGAGGGCAAATGTGCACTTTCGCATTGCTAACGCAGGAGCCAAAATTGAAAACGGCATGTTGTACGCTAACGTTGCTTACCCCGGTTTGCTAATAGAATATATGCAAGCCGGAGGACAATGGCAGACGTATAATGCGCCGGTAAAAGTAACTCAAGATGTGTGGGTGCGTACCAAATTGCCAGTATCTGGTCGTGTTAGTCGTACATTAAAAGTAACACAGCCGTAGCATACACACCCCTTAAATTATAAGGGGTGTAGAAACATAATTTGAATATAAATTAAATAATGACAACGCTGTCATTTGTGTTAGTATAAGATTCATCCGCTCTGGCAGCGTGTTTTATTTTGAGTGTTATGCAACACGGTCGAACAAGTAAAGAGGCAAAAATGATCACCAATACAATTAATAATGAACTCTTTGTTGGGATCGATGGGGGCGGCACTAAATGTAAAGCAATTATCGTTAACAGCGCGAATGAAATTTTAGGAACGGGTATTGCTGGGCCAGGAAACCCTTTACATGGATTTACACAGGCCATTAATTCTATAGAGCAGTCAGCTCAATTGGCTCTTAATGATGCAGGTTTAAGTGAAACCCCTTTATCTTACTTAGTGGCGGGTGTGGGGTTGGCGGGTGTTAACTTACCAAGCCTACATAAACAAATGATGCATTGGAAAAGCCCCTTCAAAACAATGTATTTAACTACCGATTTACTTATTGCTTGTATGGGTGCACATCAAGGTGATGATGGTGCAGTGATAATTGCTGGTACGGGTTCGTGTGGTTTTTCATATGTTAAAGGACAGTCTTTTATGATTGGCGGACATGGCTTTCCGCATGGCGATAAAGGAAGTGGTGCATGGATTGGTTTTACAGCATGCCAAAACGTGTTGTTGAGCTTAGATAAGCTAATGCCTAATAACACGCTGACTGAATGTATTTTAAAGTATTTATCGGTCAATGATGCCATGGAGTTAGTCGAAATTATTGCAAATAAACCGGCTGCATTTTTTGCTCAATTAGCCGGGTGTGTATTTCAGTCAGCTGCGGCAAACGACGATATTGCTATTAGTATTTTAAAAGAAAGCGGTGCCTATTTGAGTGACATTGCTCGTCAATTATTAGCCAAAAAATCACCAAGATTATCTTTTATAGGTGGATTGTCTTCGGTTATGACGCCTTGGCTAGACATAGATATTCAAGGTGTTTTATCTGCGCCTTTATCATCACCCGAAATGGGATCAGTACTTTACGCGAAACAACAGCAAGTTAACTACAGCAGTCAGGAGTTATGATGTATCACACATTAATGGAAAAAGAAGCGGCGCAAACGCCCGAAGTCATTAAACAGCAAATTCTTGCTAATCAGCCTCTAGTAGAAAAAATTGGCCAAAAACTACGTGATATTGCGCCTAAAATGGTGATGATCATCGGCCGTGGTTCGTCAGATCATGCTGGAGTATTTGGTAAATATTTAATAGAAATTGAAGCCGGTATCCCTGTTAGTTCAGCGGCGCCGTCGGTTGCCAGTGTGTACGGTAAAACACTGAAACTTGATAGTGCATTGGTGATTGTTATTTCTCAATCAGGACGAAGCCCAGATATTATTGCCCAAGCTAAAATGGCAAAAGAAGCTGGCGCTTACTGTATTGCACTGGTAAATGACGAGGCGTCACCGTTAAAAGACATTGTTGATGACTTTATTGGGCTTAAAGCGGGAGATGAAATATCGGTTGCGGCGACTAAAAGTTATTTATCTACGCTGTCAGCTTTAGTGCATTTAGTTGCTAATTGGACTCAAAATAATGAATTATTACAAGGGTTAAAGCAGTTACCTGAAGCATTAGATGCAATCATTGACTCACCAATACAACTTCAGCCAGACGCATTTTTGCCTGTTAAAAACATGGTTGTATTAGCACGCGGTTTAGGGTTTTCAGTCTCTAAAGAAATGGCATTAAAACTTAAAGAAGTGTGTGCTATTCATGCAGAGGCATTTAGTAGTGCAGAATTTTTACACGGCCCCGTTACGTTAGTTGAACAAGGTTTGGTGATTTTAAACTGCGCGGTAGAAGATGAAACCGCATACTCTCACCAGCAGCAAATAGCAGACGTAACCCAGCGCGGCGCTCACATTATCAACCTTACTCAAAATGGAATTGCAGTGCACCCACGTTTAGCGCCGTTTTTAGTGTTGCAGCGTTTTTATTTAGATATTGCCAAAGTGGCAGTTAAGCGAGGCTTTAACCCCGACGAGCCCAAAGGGCTTAAAAAAGTAACAAGGACATTATAAATGTCAGTTCAACGTATTTTTGTTGCTACGCTGTTTGATGGTGATCAGTTTTTAAAAGAAAAAGTGCTTACAATTGACGCGGGTGTTATTACCGCTATTGATGATAATACTAATAATGTAGATGAAACCTTATCAGGCGTAGTTACCCCTGGGTTTATAGATTTACAGGTAAATGGTGGTGGAGGTGTATTGTTTAACCGAGCACGCAGTGCATCAGAGGTTAAACGAATGCTTATGGCTCACGCTAAGTATGGCACAACAGCCATGCTGCCTACTTTAATTACCGATACAGTTGAAGTTATGCGCCAAGCGGCTGATGTAATAGCCGATGCGATTGTTAAACACACACCTGGCATTTTGGGCATTCACTTTGAAGGACCGCATTTATCTATAGCTAAAAAAGGGGCACATAGCGAAGAATTTATTCGTCCGATTTCAGATGATGAGTGGCAAGTTTTATCGCGCAAAGATATAGGCAAAGTGGTGGTTACATTAGCCCCTGAAAATGTACTACCTAGTGATATTACTCAAATGCGTGAGTTAGGCATACATGTTTGCTTGGGCCATACAAATGCGTGTTTTGAGCAGGCACAACGAGCCGTTGATGCTGGCGCTACAGGATTTACACATTTATACAACGCCATGTCGCCTTTGCAAGGGCGTGAGCCAGGCGTTGTGGGGTGTGCTTTGCTAAATGATAATACCTATTGTGGCTTAATAGTTGATGGTCATCATGTTGATTATGCTGCATGCCAAGTAGCACTGAAAGCTAAACCTAAAGGGCGTGTGTTTTTAGTGACCGATGCAATGCCACCGGTAGGTACAAACGAAACTGAATTTGCTTTTTTCGATCGAACAGTAACACTTAACCAAGGCAAGTTAACCTCAACAACGGGGGAGCTTGCAGGCTCAGTACTTGATATGGCAACGGCTGTAAAAAATAGCGTAGAGCATTTACAGTTGCCACTATCAGAAGCACTAAAAATGGCATCTTTATACCCAGCACAGTATATTAACTTACCCACAACACATGGAAGGTTAATTGTTGGCAGCCCTGCTAATTTTGTTCAACTCGATACACACCAACAGGTTATAAGCACGTGGATTGGTGGTGAACAGCTTTTTTAAAAAACGATAATAAATATAAATAAAGGAAAAATAACATGACAACAAATGTTATGGATACACCTAAAAGCAGTAGCATGCTGCCCATGGCTATTGTGGCAGTATTATTTTTTATACTGGGGTTTGCAACGTGGCTAAATGGCTCACTAATGCCTTATTTAAGCCAAATATTAAAGTTAACGCCATTTCAGGGATCGTTAATTTTATTTTCGTTTTATATAGCGGTGACTTTTACAGCATTGCCATCGGCAGTGTTAATTAAAAAAGTTGGTTACAAAAACGGTATGGCGATGGGCATGGGGTTAATGATGATTGCCGGCTTGTTATTTATTCCTGCTGCGATGTCGCAAGTTTTTCCTTTATTTTTGCTAGCACAGCTAGTGATGGGCGCAGGACAAACATTGCTTCAAACTGCTGTTAATCCTTATGTTGTAAGGCTTGGGCCAGAAGAGTCTGCAGCGGTTCGCATTAGTATTATGGGCATACTCAATAAAGTGGCGGGGGTTATTTCTCCTTTAGTGTTTACCGCGTTAATTTTAAGTAATTTTACAGATACAGTAGGCACTGAGCTTAGCCAGCAACAAGTTGATGATATGGCAAATGGTCTTATTCTTCCTTATTTAGGTATGGCACTATTTATTGGACTATTAGCGTTTGCCGTTAAAAAATCACCATTACCCGAACTTATTACTGACGATGCTGAGCAAACAAGTAGCAACAGTGAAATACGCGAAACTTTATCTCACCCTAACTTAGTTTTTGGGGCGATTGCCATTTTTTTATATGTTGCAGTAGAAGTTATTGCTGGCGATACCATTGGCACTTTTGCGCTTTCTCTTGGCGTTGCTAATTATAGTGTGATGACTTCCTACACCATGATCTTTATGGTGTTTGGCTATATTTTGGGTATTTTGCTTATTCCCAAATTTATAACTCAACAAACAGCCCTCACACTATCAGCCGTATTAGGTATTGCTATTACCTTGTGCATTTTATTAATTGATGCGCAGTCGTTTATTATTGCCAACGCATTGTTAATACCATTAGGTGGCGCTAACTTACCCGATGTATTACTACTTATAGCTTTTTTAGGCTTAGCAAACGCCATTGTTTGGCCTGCGGTATTTCCACTTGCGTTGTCGGGGCTTGGAAAACTAACAAGCACAGGCTCTGCACTGTTAGTAATGGGTATAGCCGGGGGGGCATTTGGTCCAGTGTTATGGGGTTTATTGAGCGGGTTTACTTCATTACAAACAGGGTATTCGGTGTTGTTACCATGTTATATATTTATTTTATTTTATGCCGTAAAAGGCCATAAAATGAAAAAGCAATAACGTCCACCAGCTACCCTAACCCCAGTGCACTTTGCAATATAAAGTGCACTGATGATTAACTAACCTGAGCTTTGGCGAGGGATAGATTGATTACCCACAGTTCAAATTAACTATTACACGTTAACTTAAGCGCGTTACTTTTAGTTTTATCCTGCCAGCGTTTGCCCCATAAAAACGACTTAAATCGTTAGCGAAAGGGCAAAACTCGCCCGATTTAGTCATAGTTATATCTGCTCCTTGCGCTATTTCAAATAAGGCTCTGTCACTTTTATCAATGGCGCCAATTAAAGCAAACCAATCAGCATTTGGTTGGCGCCTAAAAGGCTCTAGTAATGCCATAGGTATTTCTTTTACGCCAAGTTGCACGTTATCACGATGCCACCCTTTGGGTGTACACTTTATGCCGTCGTCAAACCAATATTGATCAGGGTATGAGGTAAAGCGATAGGTTGCACCTTGCTCAAGCATCAAACCCGTACTGTTATAAAACTCACTCGCAAATACCACCACATCTTGGCTTTGGCCAATACTTAATACGCTCATATTTTGGTTGGCAAGCGTAATGTGCGCACTTAAGCCGGTAAAACTTAATGTAGAGTCGTCACTGTAGCTAATTTTGTATGTTAGCTTTTTAAGTGACTCAGGACGGTAGCTGGTGAGCTTATTAATTCGTGTAGCCACACTGTGGTGTATAAGGGGCTCTATAGTGCTTACCTCATTATCAACCAGTACAATACATTCTCTATCTACCAGTTTAAAGAGCGAATTAAACCAAAAGTAGTTTTGCTGGTGGCTAAGTGCAAGTGGATCTGGGATCACAGTAACATCGTCTTGTGCAATTAAATTACTCGTTGGTAGGAGTGTTTCGTAATTTATCTCGTGACTTGTTAACAATGAAATAGCTAACGGTTGCTCAATTAACCACTCAAGTGCATAACGTAAGCAAATATCGGCTAATCCGTCGCGGTAATAACCACCCCCTATATCTGAATGGGCGCCTGCAAACCACAGTTCAGTAATGTTATTTTGATGGTTCATTAGCGTGGGCTCAAACGCACGGCGTTTTTCATCAAGCGCAACACAATGCAGCGCCGCGGTTATATTATGTGCAATGGTGTGGTTTTCAAAAATAACATGCTCTGCGCCGCGTGTCGCTTTACTTACTTTAGAAAGCCCAATAGAGGCAACGGTATCAAACACACATAAATAAACATGCTCGCTGATAAGGCTTTCTAAACATTTTGCAAAGCGTCTAGCTAGGGCTGCACCTCGGCTAAAACCAGTAAGCAGCACAGTGTCGCCTAGTTGGTAATGTGCTTTAAAGTCGTTAATTGCTTGATTCAAAATGCTAGCAACATCGTCACCGCGCGGTGCTAAAGTTTGATTTAAAATGCGCTTTAAGCGGCTACCTTTAGTGCCAATGCCCTGATAATAAAAACTAAGCTGGTTTGTAAATGGAGTGGTGGGGAAATCATCAAGTTTGCCACCTAATAATAAATGCAGCTTGAGGATGTTAGAAATACTACTGTCTTCTTTAAAATGGTCTGAGTTAAATTGCTCTGCGTCGCGAGGCTCGCCCCCGGTACCATCAAAATTAAAAATTAGCGTTTTGCCCGTCATTGCCTATTTCCCTCAGTAGTTTGTATAAATTTATATGGGAATTGTGAAAAATCAAAGACAGCGGTAATAAATATTTATTAAACGTGTTTATTACCGCCTTAAGTTTTTTATTAATGTAATTTCATTTTAGGGCGCACTACACGCAGGACTTTTTCGCTTATCCATAACGCAAAGGTTTTTGCGCTGCCATGAATGGCGCGTTGGTGCATGCGATAAAGCGATATATACATAAAGCGGGCTATGCGCCCTTCTATAAAAAAGGTGTTGCTGGTTAAGTTACCCATTAAATTACCTACCGTGCTGTAGCGCGATAAGTTAACTAACGAGCCATGATCGCTATATTTAAAGCTACACAAAGGTTGTTGTTTTAAAGTGGCAATGAGGTTTTTTTCAACACATAGCGCCATTTGATGCGCCGATTGCGCGCGCGGTGGAACGAGCTTTCCGTCTTCTTGAGTAAAAGCGCAGCAGTCGCCCAGTACAAATATACTCTCATCGACGGTGCTTTGTAAAAACTCATTAACTTGAATTTGGTTGTTACGGGTAAGCTCAAAAACGCCTAAGTCTTTAATAAAGCCTGGCGCTTTTACGCCTGCAGCCCACACCATAATATCGGCGTTTATGTGTTCATCGTCTTTGGTTATAAAGCCTTGTTCAGTGGCTTCCTTCACTTGTGTTTGCTCGCGTACGTTTACACCTAACTTTAATAATTCACGTTTGGCACTCACAGCAATTCGCTCTGTTAATGCGGGCAAAATACGTGGCCCCGCTTCAATTAAATGAATGTGCAAACGCTTAGACGACATATTTGTAAGCCCATATAGCTTTAACAGCTCAGATACATGATACAGCTCCGCTGATAGCTCAACACCGGTAGCTCCTCCGCCAACAATTGCAATATCAAGAGACTGTTGCTGGTTATCGTCTTGGTGAAGGCGAGTAAAGCTATCGAGCAATGAATGCTGAAAACGTTCAGCTTGTTGATTTGAGTCTAAAAAGTAGCAGTGCTCTTTTATGCCAGGTGTATTAAAGTCGTTACTTACACTGCCAATAGCAATAACAAGATGATCGTAACGTACAGTGCGCTTGGGTAAAATAGTATGTCCAAGTTCGTCAAAAAGAGGGGCGAGAGTAATGGTTTTATTACTTTGGTCGAGATTGCAAAAGGTACCAAGTTGAAAGTTATAATGATGTTTTGCGGCATGGGCAGAGTAAACTACGCCATCTAAATCGGGGTCAATAGAGCCAGTTGCAACCTCGTGCAATAGCGGCTTCCATATATGGGTGCGGTTTTTATCAATGAGTAGTATTTCGGCGTGTTTTTTCTTCCCTAGTTTATGCCCTAACTGAGTTGCAAGCTCTAATCCACCTGCGCCACCGCCAATAACGACGATTTTAGGTTTGGTTATATTCATGACTATGCCCTTAAAAATAATATACCCAAGCGATCTGTTTTATTATTTTAAAATGACTTGGGTATCAAAAATTATTTTGGCAAAGCACACGTTTATGGGGCTATATTGTGCGCCTAATTAAAGGAGATGTCAGCATTAAATCATGTTATTTACTGTATACTAACTTGCAAATACTTCATCTTGGCTGCACTTTTTGTTTTAGCCCTGTGTTTACATCGCCTAAAAGGACATTTTTATGAATACGCCGTTATTACAATCACTTGAGCAGCATTTTGGCTTTTCACAATTTAGAACTGGGCAACAGCAAACCATAGAGCAACTTTTAAATGGGCAGTCGTCGTTGGCTATATTTCCCACAGGGTCGGGTAAGTCGTTATGTTATCAGCTAACGGCTTTACATTTACCTCATTTAACCTTAGTGGTATCGCCTTTACTTGCATTGATGAAAGATCAAATAAGCTTTTTAAATAGTAAAGGCATTTATGCTGCAAGCCTTGACTCAAGCCAAGATCAAATGCAAAGCAGCACGGTAATGAACGACGTGCGCAGTGGTAAAGTAAAAGTATTAATGGTCTCGGTTGAGCGCTTTAAAAACGAGCGCTTTAGAGAGTTTATAAGCCAAGTTACGCTTTCTATGTTGGTGGTAGACGAAGCGCACTGTATCTCTGAATGGGGCCATAACTTTAGACCCGATTACTTAAAACTACCGCGCTACCGTGATGAGCTAAATATTCCACTGGTACTATTGCTAACCGCCACAGCCACTAAAAAAGTAAAGCGTGATATGGCCGAGCGTTTTAATATATCGCCTGAGTGTATTGTACAAACCGGCTTTTACCGCGCAAACCTCGATTTAAGTGTGCTAAGTGTAAAAACAGCTGATAAAAACACCGAACTTACTAACATAGTGCGTGCGCAAACTGGCCCCGGTATTGTGTATGTCACCCTACAGCAAAGTGCAGAGCAAGTTGCCAATATATTAAGCGCGCAGGGTTTGCAAGCGGTGGCGTATCATGCAGGGCTTGAAGATACGCTTCGCGGGCAAATTCAAGACGATTTTATGGCGGGCAAAATTAACGTTGTTGTGGCAACAATAGCCTTTGGTATGGGCGTTGATAAATCAGATATTCGCTTTATTATTCATTACGATTTACCTAAATCTATAGAAAACTACAGCCAAGAAATTGGCCGCGCAGGGCGTGATGGCAACCCTTCAAATTGTTATACATTGGCTAATTTAGATGGCTTAAACACAGTAGAGAATTTTGTGTACGGCGACACCCCCGAGCTTAGTGGTATTGAGCACGTTATTAACGATATTCGCCAAAGCCAACAGCAATGGGAAATGCAAGAGTACAGCCTTTCAAGCGAGAGTAATATTAGGCAGCTAGCGCTTAAAACTTTGCTGGTACAACTAGAAATGCAAGGTGCAATAACGCCGCAGTACGCCTATTACGCCGATTTTAAATACAAGTTTTTGGTTGATAAAAACGAATTGCTTAGCCAGTTTGACGAGCAACGCCAGGCCTTTTTATCGCAAATATTTAGCCACACCGATTTTAAAAAAATATGGGGCACGCTTAATTTTGACACCCTTACACAAGCCGCGCAGGTTGACCGTAAACGCGTAGTGGCTGCACTTGACTATCTAGCCGAAAAAAACCTTATTACTCTTGAAACCAAACGTATTACCCAAGTATATAAGGTGCATGGTGAGGTTATAAATAACCCAGAGCTTGCCGCGCAACTGCACCATTACTTTGTTGACAAAGAACAGGCTGAGATTAAACGAATTGCTGCGTTAGTGCGCTTTTTTGAGCTGCAAACGTGCTTGAGTTATAACTTAGCGCGCTATTTTGACGACCAAAATGCGCCAGCGCAATGCGGGCATTGTAGTGTATGCCGTGGTAATGCTGTAAAGCTTGAGTATTCAATAGAAACTGCTCACATTGCCGATGATGTTGTTTATCAAAAAGTGGATGAGTTTTTAGCGCATATGGCAACAAAAGGTATTCACAGTGTAGGTATTGAAACGCAGTGCCGCTTTTTAGCCGGCATGAGTGTCCCGCTGTTTGCACGAAATAAAGTGCGTCAACTAGGTGGCTTTGCACTGTGCGAGCAGCAGCGCTATAGCGAAATTAAAGCAACGCTGCTTGCAAGATAGTATTGAAATGATGACCAAACTCGCATAATTATAAAAAATGTTAAATTTTTGTTTGTTTTTTCAGCGTTTAACTATACTCATCATGACTATGAAGGTCATATAAAAATGAGGTGAACGATGAAACTGCAAAAATTGATGCTGTTAGGGGTGTTTATTTCAGGGACTAGTTACGCTGAAATTAACATTTCAGGCTTTGCAAGTATTAACGCTGGTAAAGTACTAAGTGGAAGTGGTGTGCCGCAATACGGTGTTGAGCCAACTTTTTTGGCTGACTACCCTAATGTGAGTGGCTATACAGAAGATTTATCTTTCTCGCCTGAGTCGTTAATTGGCATACAAGTGTCGGGGGACCTTGGTGAGGGCTTATCTGTCACAGGTCAAATTGTTGCACGAGGTGTAAACGATTTTGATGCTAATTTTGAGTGGGCATATATTTCGTATGAAATTAACGATAATTGGACGGTTCAAGCGGGTAAAAAACGTTTGCCTCTTTTTTATTACTCAGACTTTTTTGACGTAGGTTACGCATATGTGTGGATGCGGGCACCTGCCGACAATTATACATGGCAAGTATTTAACTATGAGGGCGTAAACCTTCTCTATTCTGGCTCGATTGGAGAGTGGGGAGTATCGGCTAATGTATATGCTGGTAAAGAAGATGATGACGACAACAAACTGCTATCAGACTTTTTCTTTCAAGAGCCTACCCGAGAAATTTGGGAAGATATGCTAGGTGGGGTACTTTCGTTAAGCCATGATTGGCTTGAAGTGAGAGTAACGCACATGCAATACACTAATAAACGGTTTCGTTCTGGTGAGCCTGTTTTATGGGATGGAAAAGATAGCCGTGATGGTAAATTTTATGGTTTAGCTGCCAATTTTGATTTTGGCGATTTTTTTGTACTAAGCGAACTTAACCGTTTAGACCTAGATGGAAACCTAGACACCTACATGATCAGTGCGGGATACCGGTTTGATGCAATTACACCTTATGTGATGTTTTCAGATTTTGAGCAAGAAGGTGAAGGTGACACTGAAAGCCATAATACCTTTGCGGTGGGGGTTCGTTGGGATTTTCATCCTTCAGCGGCACTCAAAATGCAGTACGATAGAGTCAAAGATGATTCATTCGATTTAGCGGTAGCGGGTGATAGTAAGGCAGTCACGCTTGGTGTTGATGTTGTATTTTAAGAGGAATTAAAAATGAAAAAATTAATGTTATGTGTACTGTTTTTGTTTAGCAACGTTGCCTTTGCTGATTTTGCTATTATTGTACATCCGTCAAACGAGAGTAGCTTTGATGAATCCGTTATTAGTCGAATCTATACAGGAAAAGAAAAGTCGTTTAGTAATGGCAATACGATCATTCCAATTTCACAAGATTCAAAAAACCCGACTACCGAGCAGTTTAATAGTAAGTTGCTTAATAAAAGCGCTTCACAGTTAAGAGCTTATTGGTCAAAGCTTATTTTTACGGGAAAAGGTACACCACCAAAAGAGCTAGAAAATGATGCTGAGGTGATCAAAATGGTTGCAGCTAACCCAAATACGATTGGGTTTGTTTCGGCATCTACCGTGTCTGATGATGTTAAAGTAGTATTAACCTTTTAATTTAACACTAAAACCAAACAATAAAGCGTGCTAAATAGCAGCACGCTTTATTTTACTGTATTTGTTCATCATTAAAATTAACTAGCGCGTTTAGCGTGCTCGTGTATCCTATCTTGTGTGTTTCTTTTATTTAAGCCACCATGCCACATACCGTTATTCCAAGTAAAACAATTGCATCTACGCCAGAGCCTATTACATGTGCCAATTGCCAAGCGTGTTGCTGTCAATTAGAAGTGCGTATAGTAACCGACACCGGTGTCCCTTTTAATTTTATTGAATACGACAAATGGGGCAGTGAAGTAATGAAACGCGCTGATGATGGCTGGTGCGAAGCACTCGATCGTAACACGCTAATGTGCTCTATTTACGAGAACCGCCCTTTGGTATGCCGCGAGTTTGAAATGGCATCGGGTGAGTGTATTACCGAACGTGAGTTAGCGGGAATATAGTTTTTACTATAAAAAAGGGGCTCATTGCCCCTTTAGTCTATCTGTGTTTTGTAGTTGCAATGTATTAATCGTACTTTGCTTCAAGCTCTTGTGATGTATGAAACTTTTCGTGACTTTGTAATTGCTCGTCGTATTTTACGAGATTTTTAAAGTGGCCTAGCTGACCAGCGTTTTTAACAATTTCAACAATAAACGACATCATAAAATCGGCACCGGTTAGAGTGTCGCCAACTAAATAACGTTTACCTTCTAGGCGGTAGTTAAAGTAGCTAATAACTTTAGCGGTTTCGGCATCAGCGTAACCTTCTAAAAACTGTGTTTTAGCGCCATCTTTAAGTACAAACATTTTAAGTAGTAGTGGTAAAATTGCAGAGCTTTCTGCAAAGTGAAGCCATTGCTGATAATCAACGTATTCAGCAGTACCTGCTTTTGGCGCAAATTTACCGTTACCGTATTTAGTAATTAAGTAATCGGTGATGGCGCCAGATTCAGTAACAATCAAACCATCGTCTTCAATAACAGGCGACTTACCTAATTGGTGCACTTTTTTTAGTTCGTCAGGCGCTAAAAAAGTTTCTGTATTGCGCTGGTAGGCAACAATTTCGTAATCAACATCTAGCTCTTCTAAAAGCCAGATAATACGTTTTGAACGTGATTTGTTTAAATGGTGTAGTTTTATCATGTCAGTCCTTGTTGGCGTTACTGCATAGGCAGTAACGCTTAGTAAAATTTAAAGAGGCTCGTTAATTTTAACCACGGTTTTGCCAAAGTTTTTACCACTAAGCATGTCGTTAAATGCGCTTATGGTGTTATCAATACCTTCTACCATGTGTTCGCGGTATTGTACTTTGCCATCGCGTAGCCATTTTTGCATGTCTTGTGCAAATTCGTCGTAGCGGTGGCCGTAGTCGTCAAAAATTATAAAGCCTTGCATTTTAATACGTTTAGTAAGCAATTGCCCCATAAGCATACCCATACGATCAGGCCCCTTAGGTAAGCTTGTTGCGTTATACTGCGATACTAAACCACATAGTGGTACACGTGCTGCGGTATTAAGTAGGGGTAATACGGCGTCGAATACTTTACCGCCCACATTTTCGTAATATACGTCTATGCCGTTATCACAGGCCTTTTCTAGTTGCTCTGCAAAATCATCGGCTTTGTGATCAATACAGGCATCAAAGCCTAGCTTTTCAACTGCATGGGCACATTTTTCGCTGCCACCAGCAACGCCAACTACTTTACAGCCTTTAATTTTAGCTATTTGACCAACGGTTGCACCCACTGGCCCTGTTGCTGCGGCGACTACAACGGTTTCGCCTTCTTTTGGCGCGCCAATGTCAAGTAAGCCCATGTAAGCCGTAAAGCCAGGCATACCCATAATGCCAAGCGCATAAGACGGGTTTGCAGGTTCTTTACCTAATTGCATTAAGCCTTCGCCATTGGTAATGGCGTAGTCTTGCCAACCAGTGTAGGCAAGCACCCATTCGCCTTCACTAAATTTATCGTTTTTAGACTCTTCTACTTGGCACACTGTAGCGCCAACCATTACATCGCCCACGTTTACCGGCTCAGCATACGACTTTGCATCGCTCATGCGGCCACGCATGTATGGATCAAGTGAAAGGTAAATAGTGCGCAGCAGCACCTCGCCATCTTTAAGCGCTGGTAAATCTACTGTTTTAAGTTCAAAGTTTTCTTCGGTCGGGACGCCATGTGGGCGTGATGCTAAAGTAAGTTGACGACTAGTTGTAGACATAAAATTTCCTTTTGGGTTAACCCACTTAACGAATGTGTATGCGTTTAATAACCTAATTGGCATAAACAATAATGCGCGCTAAGTAGTATAAATATGTACAAATTTGTACCTTATAACAGGAGTTTTGGGCGGGGGGCTGCTAATTCAAGCTTTGCAGAGTATTTATTCTAAACAATTTATTTTAGCTTGCTAAAAATATGGCTATTATAAAAAACGCCGTCTTTATAAATGGCGTGTTTGAGAACGGCTTCGGCTTCAAAACCGCATTTAGTCAATGCCTTTATAGAACCAGTATTGCCAGCAAATACAGCACCAAAAATACGGTTTAAATTTGAGCTTTTAAACGCGTTATCGCAAATTTTTGTAATAGCGTGTGTCATTATACCTTGCCCCCAAAAGTGACTATTGAGCCAATAGCCTATTTCACCACTGCGGCTATATTCAAATTCTCCTGGGGTGATACCTATACAACCTGCACATTGCCCATTAACAACTATGGCTTTAATTATGCCTTTTTTTGAGCCTTGACTTATCCACCAATCCGCATCAGCTTGCGTATAAGGAAATGGAATTTTAGACGATAAAAAGCGTGTCACCAGCCCATCGTTTAAGGTTTTAATAATGTGCGGGGCATCGTGCGGTTTAAAATCTCTTAGGGTGATCATTGTTTTAATTAAGTGTCTGTTGCATACGGGTCAAGTTAGCAAGCAATTAGAGATTGCACAATCACAAAGATTAACCGTTTACGCCTATAACTTTGTTTTAAAGTACTCTAATATAAGCAAAATATGATACCTGTTTAAGATACTTTTATGCACCCACACATAGCCGCCCTTTATAATAGTGCCCAAAAGCCAAGCCGTTTAATAATAGGTTTAATGAGTGGTACCTCGTTAGATGGGCTCGATGTCGCTTTATGTAAGGTAAGCGGTGCAGGCTTAAACACGCATATTGAAATACTAAATTTCACTACCGTTGACTATAACAACGAGTATAAAAGCAAAATAAAGCAGGTATTTGCAAAACGAGAGTGCGATTTAGAACTTGTAACCTTATTACACCCGTGGGTGGGTAAACTCCACGGTGATATGGTTAATGAATGCTTACATACTTGGCAGGTAAATCCTGCAAGCATTGATGTTATAGCCAGTCACGGGCAAACCATTTACCACTGCCCACAGTCACAACATACTCATAAAAGCTTTACTAATGGCACATTACAAATTGGCGATAGCGACCAAATAGCCGTTACTACCGGTATTACAACCATTGGCGATTTTAGGCAAAAGCACATAGCCGCAGGGGGCGAAGGCGCACCTCTTGCGGTTTATGGCGATTACTTATTTTTTGCAAACCCTAATGAAAATCGCATTTTATTAAACATGGGAGGCATTGCTAATTTAACGTTTTTACCTAAAAGCGGTGATGCAAATAGCGTATTTAGTAGCGACATTGGCCCAGGTAACACCATTATGGATGCCTACGTACAAAAATATTTTGAGGGGATGCACTTTGACGACGGTGCAAAAATAGCAAAAGCAGGTAAGGTGAATACACCTTTGCTAAATGCATTATGCACGGATGACTTTTTTAATTTAAGTATGCCTAAAACAACTGGGCCAGAAGTATTTAATTTAGCATATTTAAAAGCGGCTCAAGCACTCTCCAATACACAGGATTTAATTCATCAAGATGTAATGGCAACACTCAATGCATTTAGTGCTAATGTAATAAGTGCTGCAATAAAAGAGTGCGCTAAAAACAAGGGAAACTGTGTGGTATATGCCAGTGGCGGCGGAATACATAACCCGTTATTAATGGAACATCTTTTAACTCTTTGCCCAGAGGTTAAGGCATTTAAAAATACTCAAGTATTGGGAATCGATCCCGATGCAAAAGAAGCCGTATTGTTTGCCATTTTAGCAAACGAATGCCTAGCAGGTGAAAAACAACATTTTAAAGGCTGTTCACAAGGTATTGCGGGAGTAACGATGGGGAAAATAAGCTTTCCCGATTAAGCTTTCTCGATCAAACCGTTTTAAAATAACGATAAAAAGGTTGATCCTACCCCTGCAAAATATCGGCGCAACCCTTGTGGTTTTGATTGCTCGATATTGATGAGTGGCGCGTTATAGCCTCCCTCAAAGGCGTTAATATTCATATCAAACTGAAGGCTATTTTTTAAGGTGGCGTATTTTCCATGCAACATTAGCTGCATTACAAAACATTGGCTGTGGGTGATTTTGTTTAAAGTAAGGTTAACGTAACCACGCTCTAAATCAGCTTGCGTAATAATGTTTTCAGTAAAGTACTGAGCACCACGGGCACTTGGATGTGTTGCGCTAAGCGAAATAACATCGCCTTCATGTACCGCATCGGGTAAATCGCATTGCAGCGTGATTGCATGAAGCGCATTAGCTTGTACCGAAAGGTTTTCGTATTCCATGGTGTGGCTCATTGCCGCAGACATCGGGTCATCAAGTGATTGCAGTGCAAATGTTAATTGCACTAGAGGTGTGGTCATTTTACTTCGTCTTCTTACAACAGTATCAGTTTATCGAGTAGAAATTATCCACCATCAACATTACAGAATTATGACTATTGTACGAAATCGTATAATTATTGAGTAGTTTGATCAAAAGCGATCTTAACTAACCGGAGCTTCAGTTAAGTACTAAGGTCTGTTGAGCTTTCAAGGTTGAATTTACACCAGTCTGTTTGGTATTTAGGTAAGGCACAGCGAATTTAGTTTATTTTCCATAAATTGGCGATAACGTCGCTTTATTGCCAAACAGGCGCTGTTCAATGGGTCTCGTATGGGCTATTTACGCTTATTTGCCTTCATGGGTTTAGGTGGGGGCGTGAGCAGGACGCGGAAGTTTACTCGGTTTTTATTTATTATTACATGCATGTAAACCAGTAAAATAAATTAGGAGCCGTTATCAAGCACACTAGGTTACAAACCTCGAGCCGCTATTAAATAGCCCCTAGTTTGAACAAAATTTAATCCACAAAGATCAACAGACCCTAGTTTAAGATCGATTTATGTTTTTTATTGTTTAGGCAGAGTGAATATTTTCTTTAAATTTTAGCCAAGTTTATTGGAAATAAATTTGTACGATATGAACTCTTTATTCACTCAATACTAAACATTGGGTATAGTTGTTTAAACTCTTCTTTATAAAGTAACTTTATGTTAAAAAAATTAATTTTATTGTGTGCGTTAAGCTTACCACTGGCAGCATGTGCGGATGATGTTGCGCCATTTTCGGGTGAGATAAGTACACAAGCACTATTAAGCGACTACGATAAATTTAACGAACAATACAACGCATTTACGCCAACCGAACAAGATATTGCCTTAATGCAAAAGCTAGAAGGCAAGGAGCTAATTGTATTATTTGGTACTTGGTGCCACGACAGCCATCGCGAAGTGCCAAAGCTTATTAAGTTACTTGATGCATCGAAAGTACAACTTGCCAGTATTGACTTCGTGGCCGTGGGTTACAACAAACGCGATGATGCAGGAATAGCCGAGGCGTTCGACTTGCAATACACACCTACGTTTATTGTTAAACAAAATGGCAAAGAGTTAGTTCGCGTAATTGAAAAGCCAACGGGTACGTTAGCGCAAGATTTAACGCAGGGTTTGTGAGTAGAGCTAGTTATATTAAAATTTGTTGGTTTAGTTAATAGGTTTAAATTTCAATTTAGCCCTACAAACATAAACGTAATAGTTTCCCGATAACAATACTAACTAAGGTTTTGTTATGTTATAAACAACTAGATAAGTTGTAGTGTAGTGAATGGACGCAAATGAGTATTATTAAAGAATATATGTTTGATCTTCAGCAAGAAGAAATGGAACAATGGATTAAGGAGCACCTTGGAGATGAAGATGCTGATGAAGAGACTCCTGGCTGGGATGCACTAGTCCAAGAGTGGTCATATATGCAGGAAAGTCTTCAAGAAGATCACGAGTCTCTACAGTGGTACGCCTCTCATTCATATTCTGACTTACATAGGTCATTTCAGTTTCAAATACATAATCTTCGCGATCTTACATATTTGCAGGTAGCAATTTCTCATGAAGAGACATTCTACAAAATGACATATGCTCACGCAGTTACCTTAATGGAGTCATTTCTTGCAGATTCAGTACGTTCATTGATCTTATCTGACGATAAGTATTTTCAAAATGCTATCTGTAAAGTTGAAGATTTGAAAGATATTAAGTATTCACTACGAGATATCGCAAAACAGCAAGATGGGGCAAGAGGTTTCGCTATTAAAGAGTTATCAGGAGTTATGTATCACAATATTCCTAAAGTTAGAGAAATTCTTAAGTCAGTCTTAGGACAACCAATATTTATCGATATATCAGATGTTTGCAGAATTACAACACTTAGACACGACATTGTGCATAGGGACGGGAAGACTACGGACGGTACCTTTATAAAAGTAGATAAAGAAATTGCTTTAGAAGCTATAGCTGGTGTAGAGCTCTTTGTAGATAAATTAGCATCTGAAATTAGTAGGATAACAAATGCATAATAAGGCACTCCGAAGCTTCATAGGGTTTAGTACAAGTCAATTTAAAAGGGGCTAAAATGTCAAAAATGCAACTTAAAGATTTCATTCAAAAACACGGAAGAAAAACTTTTGCTATCTCTTCAACTCCTCAAAAATGGCCAACTGTAGAAAAAGATATGAATAACCGATATTTTCCCACTCCATATCAACTGCTTAGTGATTGGTGTGGAGCTTATTTAAAAAATGACTGGGCTATTAATCAAAGAAGCGAGGGGCTAGTTCTAGTTGTAAAAGGTATCGACGGCGAAAATAAAATACGTGAAATGCTAAAAGTTTCAGATAATGCAAAAATAACTGAAGCCGGATATACAACATATTCAACTACATATGGACAAGCAGAGTATAAAGGGTTAGCTGGCGATTTGGGCTACGTATTCTAAAGAGTACTTAGCAACGCAATTAAGCTCTAGCTTAGCTAGTCTATTGTTTACGGCGGTACGAATGCCGTTGATTCAAGCATACGCGACTTACAGCTCAGATCTAAATTCACTCATATAAACATTATTCACTAAACAGGCTTTTCTCGAATGCTTGCGCAGCATGCGAAGAGGGTCTGTCTTTATAATGCAGTTGGTATAGCGGCCGAGAGAGTTGCTCGTTATTTTTTTGACTCAGGCGTGTTAATTTACCTAACTTTACTAAATCTTCGGTGACTACGTTTGGCAATAAAGCGACCCCCATACCTTGCGCGACGGCCCTTGCAATGGCTTCGTTGCTGCCTAATTGCATACTTTTCTCTGCTTGTACGCCATGCTCTGCTAATAACTTAACCGACATTTCTAACGTGCCTGAGCCTGGTTCGCGCAGTAGCCAAAACTGCTCGTTTAACCATGTTTTTAAGTTTTTAGTGGGCTTAAAGTTACTCGGTATAACAACACTCATTAAATCGTTTTGCCAGTGCTTACTTATGATATGTGATTCGGTCGGGGTGCCCTCAACCAGTGCTAAATCGATAGTGCACTCTAGCAATGCGTGTTCAATTTGCGCGGTATTAGCCACTTGTACTTCTACTTTTATATGTGGGTATTGGGCGCAAAATTTAGCTAAATAAGGCGGTAGCCAATAACTGGCAATGGTGGTGCTGGTGCCAATAACGAGCGTGCCACGCTTAAGCCCTGAGCGCGATTTAATATCGTCAAGGGCGGCTTTTTCGATAGCAAAAATACTGCGGGCGTGATCATACAAGGCTTGGCCGCCTTCGCTTAAGGTGAGCTTTTTACCTTTAGATGCACGTTCAATAAGTTGAATATTTAACTGATGCTCTAGCTCTTTTAGCGCTTTAGAAACAGCGGGCTGGCTTATAAAAAGTGCTTCGGCTGCGCCTGAAAAGCTACCGAGCTTAGCCACCGTATAAAACACCCTAAGTGCATGTAAGTTCATTGTATAACCTTAAATTGCATAACTCTAAATTGTATAACTTTAAGTTATTGAATCATGATTTTAATATATTGGAGTTATATTTTGAGGTTTCTTACAATTAAGTCAACACATCAACATGGTTTAATTGAGGAAATAGGATGCTTAGCGCTATTAAAAATGGGGTTCAGCCTTTAGGTGCTAATACTAAGCAGTACAGTGATACGCGCTGGTGGTTAGGTATACTGCTGGTGGCTATTTTAGCGGGGGCATCTGTTGCATTAAGTAACTTACCCATAATGCAAAGTGCGCAATTTAGCTCACTCACTATTGGTATTGTGCTTGGCATTATTGTGGGCAACAGTGTGTTTTCGCGCATAGCTACGCGTACCGATGTAGGTGTTGATTACGCTAAAAGTATATTACTCAAAGCAGGCATTGTTTTATTTGGGTTTAGAGTTACTTTTTCGCAAGTAGCGGGCGTTGGTTGGCATGGCCTATTAACCGATGTGGTTATGCTGTTAGGTACATTTATTTTGGCAGTGCAGCTAGGTAAGCGTGTTTTTAAGCTTGATGAACATACAACCATACTAATTGGTGCGGGTAGTTCTATTTGTGGCGCCGCAGCGGTAATGGCAACCGAGTCAGTTATAAAAGCGCAGGCGCATAAGGTATCAGTAGCGGTGGCAACGGTGGTGGTGTTTGGCACGTTAAGTATGTTTGCCTACCCAATACTGTTTGAGTTTATAGGGCTGAGTGAACATGCGTACGGTATTTTTGTGGGGTCAACCATTCACGAAGTCGCGCAAGTGGTTGCAGCGGGCACAGCCGTAAGCGCCAATGCGGCCGACACCGCCGTGATTGAAAAAATGCTACGCGTAATGATGCTTGCACCATTTTTAGTGGGCTTATCGTTTTGGCAAAGTAAAAAGCACGTCAAGGTTAACAATAATGGCCATTGTGGTAAGCAAATTTCGGGAATTACGATTCCTTGGTTTGCAGTGTTATTTATAGTAGCAAGTGGCGTGCATTCGTTATCGGTTATTCCGCAAGATACTACAAACGCTATTATATGGTTTGACAATATATTACTTACCATTGCCATGGTGGCGCTGGGGCTTCGGACGCAAGTGGGGGCTATTCGCCAAGCAGGCATACAGCCCCTGTTGTTAGCAGGCTGTTTGTTTTTATTTTTAACCTTGGGTGGCTATGCCATTAATATAGGCATGGCGCAACTTTTCGGGGTTTTAAATCATTAACCTATACAGGCCAATCTACCTCGTTTAAGTGATCAAGCTGTGCAGCTGAATGTTGATTGCCTTGCCATTTGTTGGTGTAGGTACCGTTTGGATCAAACTGTGCAGTTTGCTTTTGTATATTAAAGTGGCGTCCGCCACGTGGGTCAACGCCAACTCCCGCTATGTACTGCCAATTTCCCCAGTTGGCTGCTACATCGTGATCAATTAGCTGCTGCTCAAAATAAGCTGCGCCGTAACGCCAATCAAGGCCAAGCTCGTTAACTAAGCAGCTTGCCACAATTTGCCTGGAGCGGTTTGTTATAAACCCGGTTGCATTGAGTTCTTTCATAATGGCATTAACTAACGGGTATGGGGTTGTGCCTTGGCACCAAGCAGCAAAACGGTTTGGCATAAACGTAGTGAGCGGCTTAGTTTGCTTTTGCCCTTTAAAACTAAACAAGCTGCTTTGTACGTTTAGTGCATGCCATTTAAAGTATTCACGCCATAGTAGTTCAAACTTAATCCAGTAGGTTGAATCGTTAGCGGTGTATGTTTGTTCGTATTGTTCAACAGCATTGTATACTTGTTTTGCGCTAATACACCCAAAAGCAAGCCATGGGCTAAATTTAGTGGTGTTGTCAAAGCCATCAAGCGCGTTACGAGTTATTTTGTAAGTGCTAGGTAATTCGCCTGAAAAGTATTGTTCACAGTGTTTTTGTGCGCTTGTTAGGCCACCATGCATTGAGGTGTTTATTGCTTTTGGCAACTCAATTGGGTTTTTAGCGCACAGCGTAATAGGTTTAGGCAGTAGCTCGGTTGTAATATGCGAGAGTGTAATTGGAACACTGGCTGCTTCAACCTTCTTTTTAAACGGGGTAAAACTTTTAGGTAAATCGTTTAAATTAAAAGGCAGTTCGTTTTGTTGGTACAAGGTATCCTGCAGGGTACTGGTAAATTGAACTTCAGGGCAATGAGCTTTTAATAAATTAATTTCGCGTTGTTCGTACACACCAAATTGCTCACTGTAAACCACTTCATCAATGTGTTGCTCTTTGATACGTTGTTTTAAAACGCTCACCGGTTCACCTTCTAGCACATGCAAGGTTTGCCCACGAGCAATTAATGCTTGCTGTAACTCATAAAGGCTTTGCATTAAAAAGGTGTACTTGTTTTCACCATACTGCTTTTGCTGATAATTTGTGTTTTTAAACCAGTTAGGGTTAATTACAAACACGGCGTCTAGCGCGCATTGTTGTTGTGCAAGTTTACTAAAAATGGGGTTGTCGTTTAGGCGTAAATCGTTTTGTAGCCAATATAAAATGCGTTTGCTCATACTTTTGCTCTGGTTTTTATGATGATCAAATCTACGAAGCAAAAGTAGTTGAGGATTAATTAATCGTGTTTAATCGACTAAATTTAAAAATGAGTGCAAGACTCTAAGTTAGAAAAAGGCGGTAAAGTTACCGCCTCTGATTTTATTGAAGTAGGGTTAAATTATCCTTTTTGCTCTGCTATCCAATCGTTTATAACGTCTTCAAGTACTGCCATAGGCAGAGAGCCTTGCCCAATAACGGTGTCGTGAAAGCTGCGTATATCAAATTGAGCGCCGAGTTCTTTTTCGGCTTTTGCACGCAGGTCGCGTATTTTTATTTCGCCCATTTTGTAAGAGAGCGCTTGGCCTGGCCATGAAATATAACGATCTATCTGATCTTCAACCGCGCTTTGTGGTAAAGCCGTGTGACTGGCTAAGTAGTCAATTGCTTTTTGACGGCTCCAACCAAACGCATGAATACCGGTATCAACCACTAAACGCACAGCACGCCACATTTCGTAACCTAAGCGGCCAAAGTCACTGTATGGGCTTTGGTAAAAGCCAGCTTCTTTACCTAAGCGCTCTGTGTATAGTGCCCAACCTTCACCAAAAGCAGAGTGGCTAAGTGTGCGTCTAAATTCAGGTACATCCAGCTCCATAGCAATGGCATTTTGTAAATGATGCCCTGGTATTGCTTCGTGTAGGCTTAGTGCTTCTAAATTATACAAAGGCTGTAGCTTAGGTGTTGAGGCTAAAAAATAAGTGCCGGGGGAACGGTTATCAGGCGGTGGCATATAAAACGCACCACGACTCGCTGAGCCTTTTATAGTAAAGGTGTTACGCGGTAAATGGCCAAAGTAAGTGGGGAGTTTGCCATACATTTTTTGCGTAATAAAAGCGGTTTTTTCAAGTAGGTCCTGCGCGTCTTTTGCGTAAAATTGCTCATCGGTCGCTAAAAATTCTAAAAAATCGCTGTATGTGCCATCAAAACCTACTTTATCGATAATGTTTTGCATTTGCGCTTTAATACGCGCGACTTCTTTAAGGCCTAGTTCATGTATTTGCTTTGGTGTGGCATTGGTTGTGGTGTAGTAATTAACTGCATATTTGTAATACTCAAGCCCGCCTTTAACGCTTGCAATACCCGGCTGCGTTCTACAGTTAGGCATGTAATCGTTTTCAAAAAAGTCGTAAAAATGCTGATAAGCAGGGATTACTTTTGAGCTGATTAAGGCCTTAGCTTTATTTTGGTATGTGGCTTTTTGCTCTGCTGTAAACGTGTTTGGTATACGTGTAAAGGGCTCGTAAAGGGCACTTTTTTCAGGTTGCTTAACAATATGCGCGCTAATGCTTTGGCTGTAATTTTCAAAGGTTTTGCAGTAATGAGTAAAGCCTGTTTTTATACCTTCTTTCATTAAATCAATATTTTGCTGATTAAAGCGAGGGTAGTCGGCAAGGCTGATTAAAAATGCGTTGTAATCGTCGGGTGTTAAAAATGCCATGTTAGCGGGCGCTTCTGCAAAGTAAGTATGCCAGCCACTTAAAAAATTAACCGGAAAATACTTATCTTGATAAAGGTAGCCTTGCTGCTCGGTTTCTCGCTCATATTTAAATAAGCGGTAGTTCATTAGCTGCTCGTTGTTGAGCGTTTTTGGGTCAATGCTGGCTAAGCTTTTTAGCACGCTGTTGTTATAAGCTTGGCGCTTTGCAATGGCTTGCTCGCTCCAATTTGGCAATGTACCGTTTGGCTTCCAGCCATCTGGGTCGGTACGAAAAAATATTTTCTCAGCTTTGGCGTTTTGCCAGTGGTTATCAATAATGGTTTTTAAATCAGTGTTAGTGTCGGCTAAGCTTGGTAGCGATGCAACCGCTAAGCATATAGCTAGAATACTTTTTTTAAACATAGTCATCCGTTATTGGCGAGTTAGTTATTATTTATCGCGCTTTTTTATTTTAATTTGTGCTCAATATAGTACCAAGTTAACTTAATTATTGCGCTTACTTTTATAACCTGTAACTCTTGGTTTTACTTTTTGATTGAACAAATTTCACTGCGTAACTGATTGGCGTACTAGTTTATTGTTTTATCAGCGTTTAGAATGACTAAAACTTATTATAAAAAATGATCGTCATGTTTAATAAAGTAATTACCTTAATTGATGAAGCAAACGACCAAGACCCTAATACTGAGCAGCACAATGGACAAAGCTTTCCTAAAGAAAGTTTATACGCCTTGCGCATGAGCGAAATGTTAACTCGTTTTAAACCAGATGCCGATGAACTCATGCAAATTGCAGTGCGTGCACAGCATATTAAGCGTTGGAAGTCGCCACGTAGTGATTTTGAAATGAACAAACAGGGCTATCATCAGTGGCGCAGTGCACTTTATATATTTCATGCTAGCAGCGTGGTTGCGCTCATGAAGCAAGCTGGTTACGGTGAAGCTGAGCAAAACCGAGTGTACGATGCGGTCGCTAAAAAAAATATTAAACGTAACCCAGACAGCCAATTAGTTGAAGATGTAGCAAGCCTTGTATTTATTGAGCATTACATGTTGGGGTTTGCTAATAGTAAGCCTGATTACGATGAGCAAAAATGGATAGGTATTATTCGCCGTACTTGGCAAAAAATGTCAGACGACGCGCATAAGTTTGTACTTGCAGGTAATATTACATTACCAGCGCCGCTTGTTGGGCTTATCCATAAAGCACTTGAGTAAAAGAACATAAATAAAAAGGAATTTTAAATGTATTGTCCTCGTAGTAATACGCCACTTGAGCCTTTACTTGTTGGCGGCATTACTGTTTTCACGTCAGCGCAAGGCGGCGTATTTTTTGATAACAGCCAAATTTTTAAATTTAGCTCTCCCGAGTTAAAGCATGGTCAGGTTTTACTTAAATATTTAAGTAATTATATTGAAGGTGAGGGCGATATATCATCGCGAGTAAATTGCCCTAAATGCCCAAGCATAGTGATGATGCGCCGGTATTTCTCACCGCTCAAAGTGGTTGAGATTGACGAATGCCCGGGTTGTGCAGGAATATGGCTTGATAGCGGCGAGCTTGCAAAAATACATGAAAACCACCTAACACCCAAAGAGCGAAAACTGTTAGCGCACGAAATGTCCACCAATCATGGGTTTATAACTATTAAACCGCCTGCTTCTAGGTTTATGCCAACTAATAAAAATAAAAGTGCGCACGAAACCGCGGTTGAGAACTTGGTGCGCTTAGCTTTACTTAGCTTGTAACTATTAATAACGTATTAAAACAAAAACGGCGTACTAAAAAGTACGCCGTTTCTATTGTAATAAACTATTTTACGAAAAATTTATTTATTACGGTTTTCTTTTGCAAAGGCACGTATTTTACGTTTTTGCGAAAGCGTTACTTTGTTAGTACGCCCTGCAAACGGGTTATCACCTTCTCTAAATTCGATTTTGATTGGGGTGCCCATAATTTTAAGTGCTTTACGGTAGTAGTTCATGAGGTAGCGTTTGTAGCTATCTGGTAAATCGTGAACTTGGTTACCGTGAATTACAATACGTGGCGGGTTATAACCACCGGCATGCGCATACTTAAGCTTAACACGACGACCACGAACAAGTGGCGGCTGGTGATCGGCTTGTGCCATGTCCATAATACGGCGAAGCATTGCGGTGCTAATACGCTTAGTAGCCGACTCGTACGCTTCATCCACCGACTCAAATAAATGACCAACACCTGTACCATGCAGTGCAGATATAAAGTGCAAGCGTGCAAAGTCAATAAAACCTAAACGACGGTCAAGCTCGGTTTTAATACGATCTTTAACGTAATCATCTAGACCATCCCATTTGTTCACGGCAATAACAAGCGAGCGGCCTGAATTAAGCGCAAACCCTAATAGGCTTAAGTCTTGATCAGATATTCCATCACGTGCATCTACAACCAGTAAAACAACATTACAATCTTCAATGGCCTGCAGAGTTTTAATCACTGAGAACTTTTCTACTACGTCGCTTACTTTTTTACGTTTACGAACACCTGCTGTATCGATTAACACATACTCTTTTTCGTTACGTGTCATAGGGATATAAATAGAGTCGCGTGTTGTACCAGGCATATCGTAAACAATCACACGTTCTTCACCAAGTATACGGTTTGTAAGTGTTGACTTACCAACGTTAGGTCGACCAATAATAGCAAGCTTTACTGGTTTATCTGCAAATGCTTGGTGGTCAGTATCGTCGCCTTCACCTTCTTCGTAAAGATCAATGAGCTCTTCATCATTATCGGCTACGTCTTCATCTTGTGCTGCGAGTTCGGCAATAACAGGCTGAAGTGTGTGCTCAAGTAAAAGCGTAATACCGCGGCCATGCGCTGCTGCAATGTGATGAATCTCACCCAGTGATAACTGGTAAAATTCAGCACAATTTGAGTCAGCATCAATACCGTCAGTTTTATTGGCAACAACAAAACATTTTTTGTCTTGCTTGCGAAGATGATTAGCAATAGCTTGGTCGGCAACGGTCATGCCTACGCGGGCATCAACTAAAAACAGTACGATGTCGGCTTCTTCAATTGCAAGTAGCGATTGGTCAGCCATTTCGATCTCGATGCCTTCTTCAGTGCCATCAATACCGCCCGTGTCTACCACGATAAATTCATAGCCATCGTAACTAGCTTGGCCATATTTTCTATCTCGTGTTAAACCTGGAAAATCGGCTACGAGTGCATCACGAGTACGTGTTAAACGGTTAAATAATGTGGATTTGCCCACATTGGGTCGCCCAACTAGAGCGATCACGGGAAGCATAAACTACCTCTTTAAAAAACAACAAAAGGCTTCGCAGAGCGAAGCCTTATAAAAACCATATGACTATTAGTAAGTTAGTTTGGTATTGTTACCGCACTTACTTCACCGTCACGGGTGTATAATATCAGTTTGTCGTCGGCAACAACAGGTTCAACAAAGAAGCCTGAGCTATCAAAGTCTTCACGCGCTACTAACTCGCCAGTTTCCTTGTTTAGCCAGTGTAGGTTACCATCTTGGTCGCCTAAGGCTAAATAGTTACCTGTAACAGCAGGACCTGTTAAGTACCAGCCACGAAGTGCGGGCTGGCTCCAACGTTCAATACCTGAATTTTTATCTAATGCATAAACAACGCCGTTGCTGTCTACTACATAAATACTTTGTGCATCCATCGAAATTTCGCGGTAGCTGCTGTATTCACGTTTCCAAACAACATTACCTGAGCGAATATCAACTGCTGCTAGGTTACCGTTGTATGCAATTGCATAGGCGTACGGGCCGCTAATGAGTGGCTGTGTGTCTACGTCAACCAGACGTTCAAACTCTGAAGCACCTTTTGCTGCTGCAATTTCTGCGCTCCAAGCTGAGTAACCACTTTCTGAAATTAAAACGCTTAATTTACCTGTTTCAAGGCCAACTAAAACACCACCGTTTGCAACAGTAGGTGCACTTTGCCCACGTAATGTAAGCGCTGGCACTTCTTGTTCAAAACTCCAACGCTCTTCACCTGTATCAGGGTGAAGTGCTAATAGTTTACCTGAACCCAAGTTCACAAATATAAGGCCGTCGCCGGCTGCTGCTTTTGAAAGTGACTCACCGGGTACGTTTTTACGCCATACTTCTTCGCCAGTTTCGCGATCAAGTGCCACTACAAAGCCGTGTTCAGAACCAATATACAGTTTACCATAAGCTTGTAATATACCGCCTGATAATTTTGCTGTACCGTTGTCGCTCCAAGGCCAAAATGAGGTGCCTTGACGTACGTCGGTTTCCCACTGTACATCGCCGTTAGTAAGCGACAATGCTTCTACTTGACCTTCGCGGTTTGCAACATAAACAGTGTCTTTGTATACAGCAGGAGTTAAGCGAGAAAAATAATGCTCTACGCCGCTACCTACAGACTCTTGCCAAACCACATCAGTTTCAAACTGATTGGCGATTTCGGGAAGGACTAGTTCGTCTTCTTCATCACTTGATGAACAACCCATTAGCGTTGCCATACATAGGGCAAGGGTTGCGGTCGTCAATTTTTTCATACCTAAAACCTTATGCCGCTGGGCTAGTTACTGCTAGGTCATCTAACTTAACTTGTAAAAGTGGGTTGCCTGTTAACCCACCTGCATCTACCGCAGCCTGATAGGCGGTGCGCGCTTGCTCTTTATTACCTTGCTGAGCATAAATATCGCCTTTAAGCTCTGCAACATTTGCATTAAACGCTTCAGGTAACGGTGCATTTAGTGTGTTTAATGCATCGTCAAAATTAGTTTGTGCAATTTGAATACGTGCTAAACGTGTAATAGCAATCGCTTTTAATTCTGCATTTTCAACGTTTGATACAATCCAGCTTAACTTTTCGCTAGCGACATCTAACTTTTGCGCTTCTACGGCGTCTTTAGCTGCTACAAACGCCGCAAGTGCTGCATAGTTTGTGTCTTTATTTTCACTGATAAAAGCATCAGCTGATGATAAAACATCATCGCTTTCTACTAATTTAGTGTAAGAATCTGACGCTTGCTCAGCGGTTGTAATTTGGTTTTGGTTGTAGGCTTTCCAACCGTATAAGCCACCTAAACCTACAATTACACCGAGTGCCAGTGAAAGACCGTTTTCACGGAAAAAGCGTTTAATGGCTTCTGCTTGTTCTTCTTCTGTTGAATGTATATCCATGATTACCTCTAATATCTGCTTAGCCGTTTATAAGCTCAGCTAGTAGCGCTTTAGCTTGTTCTAATTCTAATGTGACTTGTTCTTTACGCTCACGTAAATACTTTATGGTCACCACGCCTTGTTCTAATTCATCTTCACCAATAATTACGGCAACAAGTGCATCGCTTTTATCGGCACGTTTTAATTGTTTTTTAAAGTTTCCGCCACCCGTGTGAACCATCACACGAAGGCCAGCCACATCACGGCGTAGTTCAGACGCAATAATTGGGGCTTGAATACTTGCTTTGTCGCCCATTGCCGCTAAATATACATCAGCATTACGACGAATGTCACCAACACATTCAAGTGCTTGGAGTAACAACACTAAGCGCTCTAGGCCCATTGCAAAGCCAACTGCTGGGGTTGCCTTTCCACCAAGTTGCTCAACTAAGCCATCGTAGCGTCCGCCAGCACACACAGTACCTTGCGCGCCAAGGCTGTCGGTTACCCATTCAAATACTGTGCGGTTGTAATAGTCTAAACCGCGCACTAATTTTTCATTAACCGTGTATGAGACGCCAGCAGCGTCTAAACGTTCACATAAATTTTCAAAATGTTCTTTTGATTCAGCATCTAAATGCTCTGACAGTTTAGGTGCATCAACTAATATTGCCTGTACGTCTGGATTTTTGCTATCTAGCACACGTAATGGATTTGAATACATGCGGCGTTTTGAGTCTTCATCAAGCACGTCGGTATGTTGTTCAAGGTAGGCAACAAGCGCATCGCGGTATTGTGCACGAGCTTCATTAGAACCCAATGAGTTAAGCTCTAATCGCACATGCTCGGTAATGCCAAACGCTTCCCAAAGCTGTGCTGTTAGTAAAATAACTTCTGCATCAATGTCGGCTGTGGCAATGCCAAAGGTTTCTAGACCAAATTGGTGAAATTGACGGTAACGGCCTTTTTGCGGGCGCTCATGACGAAACATAGGGCCCATGTACCAAAGACGTTGCTCTTGGTTATACAATAAGCCGTTTTCGTTACCGGCACGAACACACACTGCGGTGCCTTCTGGGCGAAGAGTCAGTAAATCACCATTGCGATCGGCAAACGTGTACATTTCTTTTTCTACTATATCGGTCACTTCACCAATAGAGCGTTTAAATAGATCGGTTGATTCTACAATAGGAAAACGAATTTCTTGATAACCGAAGGAAGCTACTGTCTCGCGTAAAATGTTTTCTACTTTCTGCCAAACTTGCGTGTCGCCCGGCAGACAATCGTTCATACCGCGAACTGCCTGAATTTGTTTTGCCACTGATAAATCCTAAATACTGTTTATGTGTAATAAAAAAATGCTTACACAACAAGAATGCTAAAAATTGACCCAATATTATATACCCAAACGACCTCAAGATGCGAGCGTCGTTGGAATTAAAAGAAATTACCATTATTAAAAGTAATACTTTGATATAAAGCCCGATGAAGCGCTGAACTCTGTATTTTGTGAATGCTTGGGTAAATCTATTATAAAGGTCAACGCCAAACACGAGTGCTTGGCGGTTAATACGTTATTTATTCGACTATTTTTACATCGATAGGGGTTTGGCTTTGCTTTTTATCGATGAAATCGCGAACGTAGCCCTCTAGTTGCTCAACAATGTTGTTGTTATCTATACGTGCTTTTTGGCGTTCGCCATTAATGTATAAACCTGAGCGACGGTTTGCACCGGCAAGGCCAATATCACTAACAAGGGCTTCGCCTGGGCCGTTTACTACACAACCAATAACTGAAACAGAAACAGGCTCAATGATATCTTCAAGGCGTTCTTCTAATTGGTTCATGGTGCTCACTACATCAAACTCTTGGCGTGAGCAGCTTGGGCAGGCAATAAAGTTAATACCGCGTGAGCGTATACGCAGCGATTTTAAAATATCAAAGCCTACTTTGATCTCTTGTACCGGGTCGGCGGCGAGTGATACACGTAGCGTATCGCCTATGCCTTCGGCAAGTAGCATACCTAAACCAACGGCCGATTTAACCGAACCAGAGCGCATGCCGCCAGCTTCGGTGATCCCTAAATGCAGAGGTTGATCTATTTCCTTAGCAAGCAAACGATATGCGCCTACGGCTAAAAACACGTCTGACGCTTTTACCGAAATTTTAAACTGATCAAAATCAAGACGGCGTAATATATCTACATGGCGCATTGCTGATTCGAGTAATGCCTCTGGTGTTGGCTCGCCATATTTTTCTTGCAAGTCACGCTCTAACGAGCCACCGTTTACACCAATACGAATTGGAATGTTATTCTCGCGAGCTGAATCAACAACGGCTCTAATACGCTCTTCGCTGCCTATATTACCTGGGTTTATGCGCAAACAATCTACGCCATATTTTGCCACTTTTAAGGCTATGCGGTAATCAAAGTGAATATCGGCAACAAGGGGAATACTGACTTGCTCTTTTATACTTTTAAACGCTTCTGCTGCGTCCATAGTCGGTACTGATACACGAACTATATCGGCTCCTGCGTCTTGAATTGCTTGTATTTGTGCAACTGTTGCATCCACATCCATAGTGTCGGTGTTGGTCATCGATTGCACTGCAATAGGTGCGCCGTCGCCAATAGGCACATTGCCTACATTAATACGGGTGGATTTTCTGCGTTTGATAGGAGATTCTGAAAACATAGCGACTACTCTGCTAATGGTAATGTAAATTTGGCTAAACGGTTTTTAGGAAAAGCCGAGATATCCACTGGCTCACCGTTTAAAGTAATGTTAACTACATTGTGCTTACCAAGCACAACAGCAAAAGGAGGTGTGCCAGAAACAGTCATTCTGTAACCTGCTTTTTTAACGCCAAAGGCTATTTTTTCCCCTTCGCCGTCGTGTATTTCGACCCAACTTTCGTCATTGAATAGCATTTCTATTGTGCTGATGTTGGCCTTATCCGTATCTGACTCTAGGGTTTGTTCGTCAAGTGTTTGTGTTATTTCGTCATTTGTTAAGTCTGTACTTTGCTCAATAGACTCTTGACGTAACTCCTCAGCGTCGTTTGCCGATTTTTGCTGCTCAATATTTGTTGATTGAATTGCTTGGCGCTCACTCATTATAGTGTTGCCAATATTTATATTTGTGGTTTGCTCTTCTATGGGGGTAGCGTTTTGCCAAAACCATAATGCAGACGAGCCAATAACGATGGCCAATATAATGTAGGTAACTAACATTAAACGGCTATCGCTGGCTTCTTTTTCTGTACGACGAGAAAAGCTTTGCATGTTAGCTGGTTTTGCTGGCTCTGGTGGCGCTGGCAACATGGCTAATATAGGGGTGCTATCTACCTTTAATTCGCGGCAATAGTTTTTTATGTACCCTTTTACAAAGGTGATAGGTCCTAACGCTTGAAACTCATCGTTTTCAAGGTGTTTAATTTGAAATTCAGAGAGCTTTAGCGGTTTAGCAATGGTTTCAATGCTTACCTTGGCTTGCTCTCTGTGTGCTTTTAGAATTTGGCCTACGGTAGGCTGTTCGCTCTGCGTTTTTTCTTCATTCATAATAAGTATGAGTCTGGATCCACTAGTAAAAGTCTATGTCCTGGTTTTAGCTCTATATCAGGACTTAATTTATTCCATCGCATTAATTCATCAATTAATACTTGCTTCTGGGTAGCAATATCGTAAAGGGAGTCGCCAGATTTAATTTCGTAATAAATATTAGGATCGTTTAAGTAAATTTTGCTGCCATTCATTACCCGATCCGACTCTTTTAATCCATTCCATTGCAGGAGTTTTTGTAGTTTAACATTGTATCGCACCGAAATGCTAAATAGGTTTTCACCAAACTCAATAATATGAAAAGGCACACGTAATGCTGCCACTTTAGGGTTTAACATCGGTAATGCTGTTTGCTTATTTGACGCTAAGTTTGTAAATGTAACATCATTATCGCTTTGGTAATCACTCCTTTCAAAAATATCTTCGTTTTTAGTGGCTTCGTAAAAAACAACATTTGAGTCGTTATTGGCAACGGTAGTGTTTGCCGTGACTGCTGGCTGATTTGTTTGAGGTGAATTAAAGTTAGCCGTTTTAGGCGCCCCAAAAGAAATAATTTTCACCTCTTCTTTTGGTGGTGCTGATGCTACTTTAGCTGCCACTGTTGCAGGTGCTGTACTAGGTTTAGTGGCGGGCTTTTCAATAACTGTCTTAGGTCTATTTGGTGCTTTGGGTTCAGTTGTTAAAGCAAGTAATACCGCAGATGTATCTGTTGATGGCCCCGTAGGTGTAACTTGCTTTATTTCAGCTTGTTCTGGCTGTTCAGCAATTGCTGCTACTGCCGTTTTAGTTGTGGCTTTTTTTGAAGCCATTTTTGGTGTTGCTGAAACTTCAGCAACAGTGTTTTCAGCGCTTATGCTTGAATCATTTCTTGCTATGACTGGATTCGCGTCTTGCGTGTTTTGCTCAGGCTCTGCAGATCTAGCTTGCGCTGGTTGTTTAATGACCAGGCTTTTTGTGTCATCTTGAGTAGGTGCTTTTTTTCTGACTATTTTTATTTTTGGTTTTGCACTTATATATGTGCTATCTGCATCAGCTTTTAGCTCATTTAGTTTGGCTTTACGGTATTTTTCACGCAGCATTTCAAATTCGTTAAAACGTGTTCGTTGCTCTCTGATTGCATACGCTTCGTTACTAGTAGAGTAGGTTTGTAAAAGGGTGCTTGCTACTTTTTCGGCTTCTTCTATTCGCCCCATACGATTTTTTACTAAATAGCTAAGCATTAAAGCACGCGACGATACTCGACCTGTGTCGTCATGTTTTTTAAGAATGTCGTTTGCTTTGTATAAATCACTTTTTGCATAAAACAAAGCAGCTAAACTTATAAGAGTTGAGGTTCGCTGAGAGCTGTGATTAAGCGCTTGCTTGAAGTAAGTTTCTGCGTTTTCAAAATCGTCAAATTCAATAGCGCATAACGCTAGATTTTCGTAGCTTTCGGCAACACGGATATATGTTGGAATTTCAATGGCTTTTAAAAATTGGTCGGTGGCGCGGTCGTATTCATCAATGCCACACAAAAATACACCGTAGTTGTTAAGTGTATTAGGGTCATCTGGTTTTATATCTAGTGCTTTTTGATAGGCTCTGTCGGCTAATGGGTTTTCACCTACTTGCTGGTAATAATACGCCATAGAGTAATGAACTTCAGGTAAGTTGGGAGCGAATTCAGCTGCGCGTTCTAGGTTGTATTTTGCTTGTGAATTATTACCTGTTTTTAGGTACTGTAAGGCTAAAGCTATTCGCGTGCGTGCTGCCCCGGCGTTATTGATTTTATTTTTGACAACGGGCTTATTACTGCCGTTATAACTACTTTCGGTAACACAGCCACTTAAAGCCAGTGCCGATAGTGTTATAGCAAGTATAGATCGCATTACCTTATCTCTTTATTTTTGTCCATATTGCCTATATTACCTAAAAGCCCTCATGTTGCATCAATTATTTAATAATAAACGATTTAACAGGAGGGCTTTAGGTAGTTTAACTAAATTAGGCTTGTTGGATGTTAACTGAGATTTTGTTATCGTCGCGCATTTTCTTTTTTGCCATACGTTTTGTACGGTCAACGACATCTCCGGCTAATTGTCCACAGGCTGCGTCAATGTCATCACCTCGAGTTCGGCGAACAATACATGTAATGCCAGCAGCTTGTAAAACCTTAGAAAAGCGGTCTATTCTGCTATTGCTCGAGCGTGTGTATTCGTTACCTGGGAACGGGTTAAACGGAATAAGGTTTACCTTAGATGGCGTGCCTTTTAACGTTTTAACAAGTTCGTGTGCTTGGTCGGTACTGTCGTTTACGCCATTAAGCATTACGTATTCAATTGTTACGTCTTTATTAGCTTTAGAGCCATCAATGTATCGACGACATGCGGCTAAAAACTCTTCTATAGGGTACTTTTTATTAATTGGTACCAAAATATCACGCAGTGCGTTATCTGGTGCATGAAGTGAAATAGCAAGCGCTACGTCAATCTTCTCTTTTAATAAATCAAGTGCAGGTACAACGCCTGATGTACTTAATGTTACGCGGCGCTTAGATAAACCAAAGCCCCAATCGTCCATCATCAGTTCCATTGCTGGTACTACGTTTTTAACGTTAAGTAATGGCTCGCCCATACCCATCATTACTACGTTAGTAACAGGGCGTTTTTCGCTGTTGCCATCTAGGCCAATATCTTTGGCTACACGCCAAACTTGGCCAATAATTTCTGATACTTTTAAGTTACGGTTAAAGCCTTGTTGTGCTGTTGAGCAAAAAGTACATTCTAGTGCACAACCTACTTGTGAAGATACACACAATGTTGCGCGCTCTTTTTCAGGGATCCACACAGCTTCAACTTCTTGTCCGCCTTCAAGTACTAATGCGTATTTGATTGTACCGTCGCTCGCTTGTTGGCGAACTGAGATTTCAGGGGCGACAATTTCGCACTCAGCTTTAAGCTTTTCTTTAAGCTTTTTATTCACGTTGCTCATTTCGTCGAAGTTGTCTACGCCAAAATGATAAATCCATTTCATCACCTGATCGCCACGAAATGGCTTTTCACCGAAGGATACAAATAGCTCACGCATTGCATCTCGGTTTAAATCTAATAAGTTAATCTTTTTTTGCGCAGTGGTCATGAAACAACCTTAATCAGTAACGGTGGTGATAAAATTTACAGAGACAAATTGTACACAATTCGTTCACTTTAATCATTAAGTAAAGCATCATAAATAGCAGAGTAATACTTTAATTAATGACTAAAAAAGGGCTCGAAAGCCCTTTTCATACTTTGCATCACAGGGTTAGCTGTGAAACTCGAATTAACGAGTACGTGGGCAAAGTTCTTCGTCAGCGAAGAAGTACGCGATTTCGCGAGCAGCAGATTCAACAGCATCAGAACCGTGAACAGCGTTTTCGTCGATGCTATCAGCGTAGTCTGCACGTAAAGTACCAGCTAGCGCTTCAGCAGGGTTAGTAGCACCCATGATTTCACGGTTTTTAAGAACAGCGTTTTCGCCTTCAAGAACGGTAACCATTACTGGACCAGATGTCATGAAAGATACTAAAGCGCCAAAGAAAGGACGTTCGCTGTGTTCAGCGTAGAAACCTTCAGCTTTCTCTTGAGAAAGGTGAACCATTTTAGCTGCAACGATTTTAAGACCAGCAGTTTCGAAACGGTTGTAGATAGCGCCGATGTGGTTTTTAGCTACTGCATCAGGTTTTACGATTGAGAAAGTACGCTCTAAAGCCATCTTTATGCTCCAATAATTTATAAGTAAAAGTGTGAATATTAACGGGCGCGAATTATACGCGTTTTAACTGAAAAATCCTAATTTTATTAAAAACCAGTTCAATTACAGTTTTATGATCTTGATCAAAGGCTTAATTTTAGTGCTCTTTATACTGCCGCGCTTCTGCATTTACATTTAAATTTATGACGCACACAATTGGCTCAATGCCTTTTGTTGTAGGGAGCGCACATGCCATCTGTTTCATCTAGCCCATTTATACCAGAACTATTATGCCCAGCAGGTAGCTTAAAAAATATGCGTTATGCCTTTGCCTATGGTGCTGATGCGGTCTACGCCGGGCAACCTCGTTACAGTTTAAGAGTTCGCAATAATGAATTTGATTTGGATACTTTACAAATAGGTATTAACGAAGCACATGCGCTAAATAAAAAGTTTTATGTAGTGTCGAATATTGCACCCCATAACGCAAAAGTGAAATCGTATTTACGAGATATAGAGCCGGTAATTGCTATGAAACCTGATGCGCTGATCATGTCAGATCCTGGGTTAATTATGTTAGTACGTGAAAAGTGGCCCGATATGCCAGTTCACCTTTCTGTACAAGCCAATGCAGTAAACTATGCAAGTGTATTGTTCTGGGCAAAACAGGGTATTGAACGGGTGATTTTGTCTCGTGAGCTATCGCTTGAAGAAATAAGTGAAATACGTACGCTATGCCCGGAAACCGAGCTAGAAGTATTTGTACATGGTGCGTTATGTATGGCTTATTCTGGACGTTGTTTGCTTTCTGGCTACATAAATAAACGCGATCCAAACCAAGGCACATGCACTAATGCGTGTCGTTGGGAGTACGATGTAAAACCCGGTACTGAGAATGAAACCGGTGAAATGGTGCATAAAATTGACCCTAAAGCAGTTATACCCACTTTAGGTGACGGCGCACCAAGCAACGAAGTATTTATGCTCGAAGAGCAAGGACGCCCCGGTGAATACATGCCTGCATTTGAAGACGAGCATGGTACTTATATCATGAACTCAAAAGACTTACGCGCCGTGCAATACGTAGAACAGCTAACAAAAATGGGGGTGCACAGTCTTAAAATAGAAGGGCGCACTAAGTCATTTTATTATGTAGCCCGTACCGCACAGGTATACCGTAAAGCGATTGACGATGCCGTTGCAGGTAAACCATTTGATGCAGACTTATTTAAAACCCTTGAAAACCTAGCTCACCGCGGTTACACCGAAGGTTTTTTAAAGCGCCATGCTCATCAAGATTATCAAAATTACGAATACGGTCACTCTGTATCAACTAAACAGCAATTTGTAGGTGAGGTATTAGGAAGAAATGCTAATGGTTTGGTTGAAATAGATGTAAAAAATAAGTTTTGTGTTGGTCATTCATTAGAGCTAATGACGCCGAAAGGCAATATTAGTTTTACCCTTGAAAGTATGGAAAATAAAAAAGGCGAAAGCATTACCGATGCCAAAGGCTCGGGCCATATTGTTTTCATTCGTTTAGATAAAACTATAAATTTGCAACATGCTGTTTTGATGCGCAACTTGGATGAGCACCAAGATACCAGAAATCCATTTAAGCAAGTCGCGGCTAATTAATAATTAAACCCAATAACGAATGAGGCTGTGTATTACTGGGCAATTAAAGTAATTAACTAATGCTTAGATATTTTCGAGCTAATTTAGAAGCAGCCTATTAAATTAAATTTTCATTATGTTATTTTTTGCTTGAGTCACTTATTAGTTTTAGCAAAATTATGGTAAGTACGAGTGCAGGGATTGCCCATATATAAGAATTCATTGTTTTTAACTCCAAAATTGAAAACTGAAATCAACATTAATGATTTGGCAACGTTTTGCAAGGAAACGATTACAAGCGCTCTTCATTCTAAAACTATCCGGCATAACGATAATTTTAAAAATGGTGATAAAAAATAAACAGAGTTAAGCATTCAGTTAATAAAGGTACTTGAATTTAAAACAAAACCCTACCGATTCTTGTTTTATAAATTATATTAATGAAAGAGGTTAATAGTGGCTCTACTTATAAATAGCAAATGCATTAACTGTGACATGTGCCATCCCGAATGCCCGAATGAAGCTATATACATGGGGGCTAAAATCTATCAGATAGATCCTGAAAAATGTACCGAGTGTGTTGGGCATTATGAAAAGCCAACCTGCATCAGTGTATGTCCAATAGATTGCATAAAAGCTGATCCCAACTGGCGAGAAGCTTTAGATAAGTTAGCTGATAAATATGTACGTATTATTAGTAAGTCATAGAGTCTAAAAATTTAACTCTTAAAACTAGATATATAAGTAATTATATAAGCAGTAAGTAGTAGAGAATTTAATGATGTATAAAACTGCTACCTTATAAGAATGAAATAAATAGTTATGCGACTTTGCTAAACTCATGAGATGGGCTTTTTATCAGCTATTTATATTATTTAGCCCTCTAATTGTATACCTTTCGTACTAAAAGTGTTTTTATTCAAAAAAGCGTGAATTAAGCATTGACCCCCACTCGAATATCCCTATAATGCGACCCCACTGAGACGGCAGGCGCCAACGCATAGCGAGGCAAGAGTTAATCAGAGAGTTAAGTAAAACTTTACTTTTAAAGCTTCTAAAAAGAAATTTGAAAACAAAGTATTGACTCGAAAAATAAAGGATGTATTATACGCATCCCTAGCGACAACGTCGCAACGTTCTTTAACAATATAAAGCAATCATCTGTGTGGGCACTCGTACAGATTGAGTTCTAACAGCCAAGCTACTTCGTTCTTTATTGAGCAAGTAACGAGGCAAAAAAATTAGAGTCTCAATTGAAACTGAGTGACCAACAGAATAATTACTTAGGTAATTATTCGGCACAGTCAATTCAATATCGAAAGATATTAAATAAATTCAGAATTCATTGAGCTGTCGAAAGACATAAAACTTTTTA